>PKDZ01000085.1 GCA_002862785.1 Flavobacteriales bacterium | reverse complement strand
TCCGGTCGAATCTCTGCGCTTCGATTGAGATGCCCGGTATCTTTGCACTCGACACGCCATTGCCATGATCATCCACGAAAACATCCTCGGCGCCATCGGCAACACGCCGATGATCCGCATGAATCGGATTGCTGAGGACTTTCCCTGTCCGGTGCTCGCCAAGGTGGAGTACTTCAATCCCGGGCACAGCGTCAAGGATCGAATGGCCTTGGGCATGATCGAGGCCGCGGAGCGGAATGGTCAGCTTAAGCCGGGTGGAACCGTCATCGAATGCACGTCGGGCAACACCGGGATGGGGCTCGCTTTGGCCTGTGCGGTCAAAGGGTACAAGCTCATCTGCACGATGAGCGACAAGCAGTCCAAGGAGAAGATCGACATCCTGCGCGCCGTCGGAGCCGAGGTGTACGTCTGTCCGACCAACGTGGAGCCCGACCACCCGGACAGCTACTACAGCGTGGCCGAGCGCTTGCACAAGGAGACGCCCAACAGCGTGTGGTGCAACCAATACGACAACCTCGCCAACCGCCAGGCCCACTATGACACCACCGGTCCTGAAATCTGGAAGCAGACTGGAGGCCGGATCACCCACTTCTGCACGGGGGTCGGCACGGGCGGCACCATCAGCGGTACGGCGAAGTACCTCAAGGAGAAGAACCCGGACATCCAGATCTGGGGGGTCGATTCTTATGGGTCGGTCTTCAAGAAGTACCACGAGACCGGGGAGTTCGATGAAAAGGAGATCTACCCCTACATCACCGAGGGCATCGGCGAGGACATCCTGCCGGCCAACGTCGACTTCGACATCATCGACAAATTCGAAAAGGTCACCGACAAAGACGGCGCGCTTGCCACGCGGGAACTGGCCCGCAAGGAGGGCCTCTTCCTCGGCTACAGCTGTGGTTCGGCCTTCCAAGGCCTGCGCCAGCTCAAAGACGAGCTGAAGCCCACGGACCTCGCGGTCGTGTTGTTCCACGACCACGGCTCCCGCTACGTGGGCAAGGTCTACAACGACGACTGGATGCGCGAGCAGGGCTGGCTCTGAGCCGCCCCATCTCGTTTAGCGCTCCTTACTTTTTGAAGGCCATCACGGTGTCGCGGATGATCGCGACGCAGGCATCGAGCTGCTCGTCCGTCATCACAAGCGGTGGCGCGAAGCGGATGATGTTGCCGTGGGTGGGCTTGGCGATGAGGCCGTTGTCTTTCATGGCCACGCACAGGTCCCAAGCGGTGCTGCTGTCCGGCGTGTCGTTGATGAGGATGGCGTTGAGCAAGCCCCGTCCGCGGACCGAGGTAATGAGGTCCGTTTCCGCAATGATGCCTTCCATCGCTGCTCGGAACCGGTTGCCGAGGTCGCGCGCCTTCTGGGCAAGTTGTTCGTCCCGGACCACATCGAGGGCGGCCATGGCGACGGCGCACCCCACCGGGTTGCCGCCAAAGGTGGAGCCGTGCTGGCCCGGGTGGATGACGCCCATGACGTCGTCGTCGGCGAGGACGGCGCTCACCGGGTAGACGCCGCCGGAGATGGCCTTGCCGAGGATGAGCAGGTCGGCTTTGACGTATTCGGCCTGGCGCTCGCAGTGGCCCTGGCACGTGCAGGTGCCGCAGGTGGCGAGCAAGGCGCCGGTCCGGGCGATGCCGGTTTGGACTTCGTCGGCCATGAACAGCACGTTGGCCGCTTTGCACAGGGCGTGGGCCTTCTGGATGTAGCCGTCGCTGGGGACGTAGACCCCAGCTTCCCCTTGGATGGGCTCGACCAGGAAACCCGCCACATTGGGGTCCTTCAAGGCTTCTTCCAGTGCGCCGAGGTCGTCGTAGGGGATGATGTCGAAGCCGGGGGTGAAGGGGCCGAATCCGCCCGTGGAGTCCGGGTCGGTGGAGAAGCCGACGATGGTGGTCGTCCGGCCGTGGAAGTTGTGCTCGCAGGTCAGGATCTTGGCCTTGCCTGCGGGGACGCCCTTGACGTCGTATGCCCACTTACGCGCAATCTTGATGGCGGTCTCGACGGCCTCGGCGCCGGTGTTCATCGGCAGGACCTTGTCGTAACCGAAGTACTCGGTTACGTATTTCTCATAGGGACCGAGCACGCTGTTGTAGAAGGCGCGGGAGGTGAGCGTGAGCTTTTCGGCCTGCTCCGTCATCGCCCCCACGATGCGGGGGTGACAATGACCTTGGTTGACAGCACTGTAAGCGCTCAGGAAATCGTAATACCGTTTGCCCTCGATGTCCCAGCAGTAGACGCCGTCGGCCCTGTCCAAAACCACAGGAAGGGGGTGGTAATTGTGCGCACCGTAGCGGTTTTCCATCTCCATGGCTTCGGCAGAGGAGGCAGGGCGGGAGGCTGGATTTCCGGTCATGGCGCGTGCTTTTGCGTGTTGAGGCAAAGATACTTGCTGGGAAGGGCTACTTTTGCGGCGCGAAAGCGCACATCATCAATCCAAAGGACCATGGCCACCAACCGCACGTTCACCATGATCAAGCCCGACGCCACTGGCGCCGGCAACACCGGAAAGATCATCGACCGCATCATCGAAGCCGGATTCACCATCAAGGCAATGAAGTGGACCCAGCTCTCATTGGCTGACGCACAGGCCTTCTACGCCGTGCACAGCGAGCGCCCCTTCTTCGGTGAGCTCACCGAGTACATGAGCAGCGGTCCCATCGTGGCCGCCATCCTCGAGAAGGACAACGCGGTGGCGGATTTCCGG
>PKDZ01000067.1 GCA_002862785.1 Flavobacteriales bacterium | reverse complement strand
CGAGCTGCAGCGACTTGCCGTCGGCCAGCTCGACGTCGCGGCCGTCCGCGGTCGTCCCGCGGATCTCCATCATGCCGGCGCTCTGGAAGACGGCGTCGTCGCCAGCGGACATCGGAATGCCGCCCAACCACGTTTCGACCGGGTTCAGGAATTCCCGCACGGTCAGGTCCACGGCCCCGGTGACGGGCTGGCCAGCGGAATCGACAAACGCATCGGCTGGAACGCGAATCCGCGTGCCCGAATCAAGCTCGACAGTGGCCCCTTCTTGGCCGACGGACACCCGCTCCACAGGGGTGGTCCCGGCGCCGAAGGGCGGCTCGAAAACGGGGGGCGGAGGCGGCGGTGCTGCGCTCACCGGATCGGCCTCGCCATCCTGGACGAGGAGGCACCCGAGGGGGAGCAGGAGGAGGAGCAGGAGGTAGCGTCCTGAGGCGGAGGAGCGGGAGGTGTTCATGGGCGGTAGGGTTCTTGGAATTCACGGCAGTGTAGCCCCGGTTGGTATGGCCGGGAACCCCATTTTGGATTCGTTGGCTGAATTCCGGCTCCGCCAACAGGCGGGTGTGATGAACGTGTGGGCAGGCTGTGGACAAGGGGCCTTTGGACAGGTCGAAATCCGGCCGAAATTGAAGGTCCCGTCATGGAAAGGAGAGGTCATTTTTTTGAGAAGTTCCGGTTCGCGGCTGGCCTGAGTCAGACGCCCGAAGAAACGCCCAAGGAGACGCCCGAACGGGCGGCGGCCGAGTTGGTGCGCGAGACGCAGGATGCCAATGTGGTCCGGGCCCGCGCCATGGCGGATGCCCACCATTTCGATTGGCTCAAGGAGCACATGCTGACTTCACCGGACCACGCGCCCTTTGATGTCTTGGACCCCATCCGTTCCTATGCGCAACTCTTCAACCGGACGGCCTTTCCGGCAGGACGGGAGAGCCGAATCGAGCATGTGTTGGCTGAAGCGCGCCGCGATGTGCAAGTGATTCCCGGCATCGAGAACGGCACCCGCCGGTGGAAGCTCCAATGCCTCGCGGTTTCGACCGATTGGATGGACCACCACCTCGAGGTGGCGTTTCCCCGACTCGGAGAAGCCGTCCAGTTGATCAACCAGCTCGTCGGCAAGCGGGGGGTGGCCTTCACGCACGTCCAGCTCGTCACCTTCACGGAATGGCGCCATCAGCAGAATCAGAAACAGGGCTACAGCATGGAGGACCGCATCGAGGCCCTGGCCGACAAGCTCGGCCGTGTCGGCGTGACCTTCGAGGTGTTGACCTGGGACTGCAAACGCTTCGATTGGTCCCCGGACCTCAACGAGATCGGCCAGCCGCTCCTGCGACACGGCACCCGCCCCTGCCACTGGCGCCTCGACCGCTGGTCCGAAGAGTAAGCGTCACTCGTTTTAGCCGGTTCTGTGGTGCGGTGGAAAAGTCGCCGAGCTGCGCCAACACTCCGTTGTTCTTATCGGTCCGCGGCGATGTGGAAAAAGGGAGCTTGGAGGCGGCCACACGAACGCGCACCTTGACGCCCCCCAATCCGAAAACGATCGGGAAGACGACTTCCTGCAAGACCTCTAAAACGCCCCCAACATGATGCACCTCGACCCCCGCCCGCTCAAGCCTGGAGACCTCACTTTTCAGTTCCTTCAGCCGCCACTCTGCACCGGCCCATGGCAAACCCCCTCCATCGAGGGTTCCCAAGATCCCTCTGTCTGTGTCAGGTGGACCATGATGCTCGTATTTGTTTTGGACGCCGTAATCCGACAAGTCGCAGGTCCCGGCTTGTCCGGCATATTGTGTAGTAATGGTTTTGCAGGAATCGCACCATCCCGAGCTGATGATGCTCTTGTGGCAACCATCCTCCGGAGTGTAAGCTGGACCGATTCCCTTATGCCATCGACCCTCAAAATTGCATGTGGTGCAAGAAATCTTGATCTCTCCGCTTGTCACGATTTTCAAAGATGAGTTGTCGTTCATGGGCACTTGAATACAGGGAATGGACAGGTCTGAGATGATGGCCCGTATCAGTGCCAAGTAGGATCGTTATGTTCACGTGGAGTTGTTCAATGATCTTTATTTGTGTCTCCACCAATAAGAACTCGCAACTATGAGCCGATACGCATTGTTCGCTGACGTGAAAAAGCCCAGCTGGAATCGGTCGAAGGGGAGGACGCTGCTGTTGTGGGGTGAGGGATTGGAAGTCGAGCAGATTGCCAAGCGAAGGAACAGGGAGGTGACCACCATCCAGTCTCACATCGTTGACGCGGTGGCATTGGGAAAGCTGAGCGCCGATCAGTTCGTGAATTCCGGTGACATGGAATTTGTGCGAGAAGTCTTTGATGCGTTGGGGACGACCGACTTGACTCCGGTCTACACTGAATGCGATCGGATTTTCGACTATTTCGAGCTCAATGTGGTGCGGGCACATTTTGCCCATCTCTCCAGAAATGAACCTTCAGAGACGACTTCAGGTCAGCTCGACACCCAAGAAGAGCCCGAGGAGGAAGTGGCAACCCATGTCCTGTTTCTGGCCGTGAGGAAAAAAGCACATGCTGAGCGAACTGGGATCAAATGGGTGGTGGCTGTGAAGAGCATGAATCAGTGGGATTCCATTTGTGCGGCAGAGGAAGAGGTGGAGACGGTAGCCGAGTGGAGAAAAGCTGCGAAGCGTCTGGTTTTTCCCAATAAGCACGGCCAGTACAGCAGCGTCCGCGTCGATGAGGAGGTCCGTGGCGCTACATCACAGGTTCAGGCCTTCATGGCGGCCTATGCCTGGGTGGGGGAGCTGAAGAAAGAGGGCAAGACGGCAGAAGTGCACGGGGACCGCGTGGACTCGAGGATTTATGCCTTCGTCATGTATTCGGATGT
>PKDZ01000044.1 GCA_002862785.1 Flavobacteriales bacterium | reverse complement strand
CAGCTCAACGGACGACTCTGGTTGGAGATGCATTGCTCATCAGTGAGAACCAAGATTTTACTGACAAAAGTGCATTCCCTGTAGAGGTGGATGTATTCTATCACCAAGTCAATCCCACAAGTGGAGACTTTTCGAATGGCGATGGCGAGTACTTCGCCTCAGAATGTCCAGTGAAAGGCGTGCGTTTCATGGTGGACGGCACCATGGCCAAAGACGAAGCCAATCAGGACGTTGAATCGGATGCCCAAGGCCAGGCGACTTTGTACCTGACCCGCGGCAACCACGACATCATCCCGGTTCTGGATTATGAAGACACAAACTCAGATGAGGACGACCACGTGTTTGCATCGAGCATCACAAACTCTGCAATGCCCGAGAACGGATTTAATGTCTTTGTCACGGGACAGACGCTTCGGGATCCTGCAACAGACAAGGCATCACCTGCCTTCACCTTCATTGATCGAACTACGCGTCGCATTGTAGGCCATGTTCTCGGCGGCACTGCCGAAGCAGCCAAAGCATGGGATGACAATACGAAGGTCAACAACTTGGGAAGGGCCAGTTTTGTCGTGGTCAGCGAGGAAGTGGACACGCTTGCAGGAGGAGTGGAAGTCGGCTATCTCGACGGACGATGCCCTGCTGCCCAGATCGTGACTGACATTCAAGGCCGGTATGATGTGAACCTCCTCCCCAAGGTCTACCGGATCGCCGGAAACTTTGACACCATAGCTCAGTACAATGGGGATACTGCCGCCTTCTCGAACCTCCCGAGTGGATTCCAACACTTCACAATCGAAGGATGGCAGGGCGACCCGAACCTTGTTCAACCAGCAGAATGGAATGCCGATCCTGAACTGCAATGGGTGGGCGCCTTCCACTCCTACATCAAGACCAATTCAACTGGCTATGCCCCGGATGGCGGAGATGAAATGAAATGGGACCTCACCGGAGACAGAGTCACCTGGAATCAGAGTGAGAATTATGGCGATCAAACGGGTGTTTCCAATGATCAAGCCGTCCCAAGCTCAACGACCAACCCCGTCCATCTTCGTCAGGACCTGATATACCGATCAGACCCCACGATGACCATTGAACAGGGGAAAATGTCCTCTGAAACAACCTGCGTCGAACCTGCCGAAGGTGTGGACCACTCCTTTTTCAATGGAGACATGGAGGAGGTTTTCCTAGGAGAAACCGACCTTCTCAAAACCGTCACAGATGCGAATGGCGTGGAAGAACTCTGGTACCTGCCACTGGGAACCTATCTGGCCGCTCGCATTACAGGTGAACACCCAGTGGAAAATGGACTTGACCCCACAACGGCGGCTGATTCGTCTACTTTGGCATCCTACTTGGCAACCCCACCATTCCCCGCTGGACTTCCCATTCTGCGGATGAATACAACGTATTGCATGGTGGCCAAAGCCTTCGAGGAATACAAAGCACAGTATCCAGGAAGCGCCAGCAGTCAATCTACCAGGAGCCCCATTGTTTCTACTGCAAACGACCCATACTCAATCGAATTCTACAACCAATTTGTTCCATCAGGCAGTCCGTTGACAACAACATTGCCACTCACCAGTGGCACTGGGGTCGTCTATCAATTCACAACAGGGGAACCAACACTTTCTGAATTTGGAACTGAGCCGATCCGACAGATCAATTCGTACCTCAAAAAAGGTGCAGACCCCATTGTGGAATGGTCACCTTGGAGCTACGCAATACCCGACGCCCGTGATCTCAATGACGTCCCCGGATTGAAAAAAGACACCGATCAAAACATCGTATTTGACCGAAACAACTTCAAAGGCATTTTGCTCGGATCGGTGCCTGTCGGACCCGCGATTCCAGTTTCGAGCCATCCTCAGCTGGACTTCATTCTGCGCGACCCCCCCGGAGATGGCTCGTTCTGCTCACTCGAGCAGGGCTCCCAGTTCGGATTCAACACAACCATCACGACTGGGGAGAGCGCACATACAGCCAAGTACAGGAACATGATGGGCGGCATGGCGTTTGCCTCTGGAGATGGCACGATTATGGCCCCATTGGGGGTGGGAGTGAAACTAACGGAAAATGTTGTTGGCGGCTTTGGCAATGTCTACAACACACAGCGGACATTTGAGCGATCACAAGAAGACCAAGTATTCGTTGAGGAGACCATGTCCTTCAATGAGACCGTCTCCACTTCTCCACAACCACAAAGCTTCTGGGCAGGTTACAACCAAGATGTGTATTACGGAAGGACCATCAACAGTTCGATGGCTTTCAAATCAGAACTTGGGCTCGTGCCGACCGGCGTAGCCATCAACCAAGCTGCTACAGAATTTGAATTCAATGTTCTGGAAGAACCTACCGGCGACTTCACGCCGAGAATGATCTTCATGGACAACAACAATGACAGTCAGTTGGACGTCATCCCCATGTTCAAGGTGACATCATATGACAGCCTCAGCGCAACTCCCTACTCAACAACAGGTGAAGTGGCTCCGTTCAATTTGCTTTGGGACGGTTCTATGGACATTGGCACCTTGCCCGCGAGCTATTTCGCAAAGACGAAGTACACCATCGAAACTGTCGACATTCCTTCCTTGGAGTTGGCGAGAGATCAATACTTCAAAACCTCAGGCCTTTATCTCTGGCCAGACGGAACACCCGCATCCATGGCTCAGGATACGTCGGCCTGGAAGTATCCAGCAGGAATGAAACTTGCCAACAATGACGACCAAAGGTGGTTCAATTTCCACAGCGAATGGGTCAGGAGTCGTGTTGATTCGAACAATTTCAACCCTATGCCCACGGTGAACCGCATCTATGAACCAGGGGACAACTCATCTACATCCACTTTGCAGCTGTCCAGCGCATTCACCCAAAACATTAATGTTTCGGAGATCAACACGGGTACTCTTCAGACCTACGCGGTATCTAATATGGGCTTCACAGACAACCAGCCAGTGCGAATTAAATCCGATGATGGCTCCGTGTATTTCGACGGCTATACAACCTCTGTAAACGCTAACCAAGTCAAAGTATTTATCACGGCCAAGCACCCCGCAGAAAATGGGTCGAGCGCATCAACCTGGACCATCAGCCCTACAGGAAATACAGTTGCAACATCAACAC
>PKDZ01000058.1 GCA_002862785.1 Flavobacteriales bacterium | reverse complement strand
GTAGACCCGGTTGTTGGCCTTGAGGCGGACGACGCCATCGGCACCATCTCGGAACACCGAGAGGGCCTCGGAGATCGTGGAGTCTCCTTCTTCGCCGCCGAGGAGCGGGCCGAGCTTGACCCACGACCCGGAGGCACCGGTCGCTCGGTCCGCCTTGTACCAGTTGCGCTGGAAGCGGGTCGCATAGGCCCGGTTGGTCCAGCGCCATCCGCTGCCGAAGTCCACCACCTGGGTCAACACCGCCTGCTCCTGGCCGGCGACCATCTCGTCCCGTTGGCTGCCGGCATAGCGGCGGTTCGGTGTCCGGGCGAAATCCGATTGGGTCAGTCCAGCATACGTCTCATGGCTGAGTTCGGAAACCCGGCCCAGCTTGAGCTCAACGCGCTGATCGAACCGCGCAGCGTCCGCCGACCTCCAACGCAGCTTGCCGAGCAAGTCAAGCTTGTCAAATCCGGTTGCTCCCCCGCCATCCAGAGCCTTGAACCCCTGGCTTCCGGCCTGCAGTGCCTCCACCATCCACCCGATGCGGCCGGCGCCATCACCGACATGGACGTGCAAGCGCCCAGTTCCGAAGGATCCCATTCGGCCGTCTACACGCCCCGACAGATCGGCCGGGATTGGCGTGCTGATCAGGTTGATGGCTCCGCCCACCGTATTGGGACCGTGCGCGATTTGGCTGGCGCCCTTGAGCACTTCGATGCCGTTCATCCGGCCGACCGAAGGGAAATAATACGCACTGGGTGCGGTGTAAGGTGCCGGGGCAATCGGGACGCCGTCCTCGAGCACCGAAATCCGGCTGCTCCGTTCCGATCCGCTGCCACGGAGACCGATGTTGGGTCGAAGGCCGAAGCCATCCTCTTCCTGGATGTACACGCCCGGCACAGAGCGCAGGGCCCGACTCACGTCGACATCCCCGTGGCGACGCAAGGTCTTGGCCGACAGAACCGTGACGGCACCGGGCACCCCCATTGGGCGACCACCTGTCATCGTCACGGCCTCAACGAGGGCCTGAGGCAAATCCAGCACGGCCTCCTCCAAACGGATGGGTGCATCGGCGAACAGCGCCGCAGCGGCGAGGGTGCGGTCCACGAATCCGAGACAGCGGAGCCGCCATTCTCCCGCGACTGTCTGTCCGTCGTCCAATTCCAGCTCACCCTGACTGTCGGTCACGAAGCCGGCGCCATCCGGGGCAATGAGGGCCACGCCTGGAATGCCACGCCCATCGGCATCGACGACGCGCACTGTGGACTGCGCCCCGGCATTCCAATACAGCAAACAGCCGAAGACAAGAAGGAAGAGGTTATTTGGACGCATTCTAAATAGCGACGCAAACCTCGTGGGGGAAACGGGGACTCCGCATCCCCTCAAAGGGGGATTTCACTTCAACTTGACCACAATCAATCCACGGTTGAATTCCCGAGGAACTTCCGGACGAATGTGAGCCTCACCACCGAATCCGGCAGGTGCACCATCTCAAGATCGAAACTGTTGAGCAGGCATTGGCCATACGTCTCATCGCCCAAATCGAATTCGTCGTAGGTCGACTCGTGGACATACGCCTCCGTGAAGGCATCCGCCCCGATTTCCTCGAGAATCCATCCGTGGCTCGCCACATTGACGACCTCCCAACTGCAAAGGGTCTCCTCGAAAGGAGGGTAGTAATTGAACCCGGTCAGCAAGGCCGTCAAGTCTCCCGCCCCGACCACCAGGTCGGCCGGCCAGTTCAGGTTCATGGCGTGGGCTCCATAAACACCGTAGGCTGTGAGGAAGGTGATGAGCACTTCAACATTGGCGTGATAGGCGATGGTGGACTCTCCCCCAACGGTCTTGAGTTTCTTCAGAAGGATGTAGGAATCCGCAGGAAGGCAATCACACAGCTCCACACCCGCCGCGGCCTCGTCCACGACTTGGGCTTCCGCCGTCGGGGACCACGACAAGAACAGGCTCAGCAAGAAGGCAAAGGGCAAGAGACGCATGGCGTTCTCATAAATTTAGCGCCTCCTGAAGCCTGCACAGGCAACGTTCACAAATCCACTGGTAGAAAAACCATCTTCATGACAAAGAACTCGGCATTCATCTTGTCATTATCTCTTTCCAGTCTCTTTCATGGCGAAGCCATGATCGCCCAGCTTCCCGTTCCGCGCGTTGAACAGGCCGTCAAAATGGAAGACGAAAATCCCAACGACACGGTGCGCGTCTTCAACGGTACGCTGGGCTTGAACCTCAGCCAAACTGCCCTCGAGAATTGGGCCGGTGGTGGTGAGAGCTCGGTGGCCTTCACGGCTCTGAGCCAGCTCGGCAAGGTCATCGAAAAGGGGCCACGCAGCGCTTCCTGGGGGGTCGACGCCGCCCTCGGTCTGTTGCGCCAGCAGGGCGCATGGCGCAAGACGGACGACCGGATTGTGGTGACCGGCCAATGGAATGCCGCCATGCGGTCCAGCCTCAACGGCGGCCGGCTGTCGCTCCTTGTGGACGCACGGACTCAGTTCCTCCCAGGTTATGCCGTGGTCGATGGTCTGCCAGACCAATCCCAGCGAATCTCCGACTTTCTGTCGCCGGGCTATCTCGTGGGGGCCGCAGGATTCGCTCCGAAGCAGGGAGACCGTCACCAATTCTTCCTCGCCCCCTTGACAGGAAAGCTGACGGTCTTGTTGGACGACACCCTCTCTGCCGCTGGGGCCTTTGGTGTTCCTGCCGGCCAGACGTCCCGTCTGGAGCTGGGGGGGTACCTCCGTTGGAATCTGAAGTGGCCCCTCATGGACAATGTGACCTGGACGCACCAGGTGGACCTCTTCTCCAATTACCTCGACTCGCCCGGCAACATCGACATCAACTGGACCGGTCTGCTCGAGCTCAAGGTCAACGAAAGCCTTCGAACGACCATCAGTACGCACCTCATCTACGACGACGATGTGGTGCTGGAGAAAGAGCCGGCCCGGACGGAAACCAATGACCAAGGGGTGGTGGTGGACATTCCCGCGCGGCTCGGACCCGGCACCCAGTTCAAGGAGGTGCTCTCCGTCGGCTTCTCTTATACGCTCTGATCGGCCGCACATCCCACGGGCGGCCTATTTTCGCCGACATGAACGCCATGGTTTTCCCCGGACAGGGGGCACAATTCCCCGGGATGGGGCAGGATCTTCACGAGGCCCACGCCTTTGCCCGTGACCGTTTTGCCGAAGCCGCCGACGTGCTCGGCTTCGACATTGCCGACATCATGTTCAACGGGTCCGACGAGGACCTGAAGCAAACCAAGGTGACCCAGCCAGCCATCTTCCTCCACTCCGTCATCAT
>PKDZ01000030.1 GCA_002862785.1 Flavobacteriales bacterium | reverse complement strand
GCTGCAGTGCTCGGACCACATGACCGAGTAGATGCACATCTCGGTGAAGTTGGGGGTCCGTCCGAGGATCTCCTTGATCAGGTCGAATTCCTCGGGGCGCAGGCCCATCTCCTGGGCTTGCTCTAGGGTGGCGGGGGCAGTGGATGCGCGTTGGGCCATGTTGCGAACGGTCGGGGGTGCGAAATCGTCCCACGAAGGTAGGAAGCGGTAGAGCCGGAACGCCTATGTTCACGCCAATGGCGCGCGCCCTTTGTGCACGTCTTTTCGCAGACCATTCACATGTCCATCGAGGATCCAACCCAACCGCAGGGCGGGACCGCCAATGGCGGGGCTTCCGGAGCCAACCCGCAGGGCCCGCAGCCCAGCCTGCTTCGGAGTCTGTCCGAGCTGCTCCGCCCCCTTGCCATCTCTCGGTTCCGCATCATCGACCTCGCCGATCCGGAGCAGACAATCTCCGGCATCAAAAAGGACATCGAGTTCCGCGGATTCAACCTCTGGATTCTCGTGTTCAGCATCGTCATCTGCTCCATCGGCCTCAACGTCGATTCGGCAGCGGTGGTCATCGGCGCCATGCTGATCAGTCCGCTCATGGGGCCCATCATGGGCCTCGGACTCGGTCTGGGAACCAACGACGCGGCCACCTTCAAGAACGCACTCGGCAACCTTGGCATCGCGGTTGGCATCGCCATCCTGACGAGCGCGCTGTACTTTTTTACGTCGCCCCTGAACGAGGCCTCAAGCGAACTCCTCTCCCGCACCCAGCCGACTCTGCTCGATGTGGTCGTCGCGCTCTTCGGCGGACTCTCCGGCATCCTCGCCGGCTCTCGGAAAGAAAAGTCCAACGTGATTCCCGGTGTTGCCATCGCCACCGCCCTGATGCCCCCCCTCTGCACGGCGGGCTATGGACTGGCCAATGGCGAGTGGAACTTCCTCTTCGGCGGCTTCTACCTTTTCCTGATCAACACGGCGCTCATCGCCCTGTCCACCTGGGTCGTGGTCCGCTACCTCCGGTTTCCGACCCTCACCTACGTCGAGCCTGCGGTCGAACGCCGTTACAAGCGCCTCTCTGCCCTGCTTTTCCTGGCCCTGCTCGGACCCTCCGCCTGGATCTTCTTCGGCATCGTGGTCGAAAGCCGGGAGGACGCCGCCCTGCTGACCTTCGTGGACTCCAACATGAAGCTGGCCGGCACATCGGTGACCGCGCTCATCGACCGAACCATTGACCCTCCGGAACTCCAGGTGGAGATCCTGGGCCGCCCCGTCTCCGACGAGCAGGAAGAGGAATGGCGCAAGCAATTGGCCTTCACCCACCCGCACATCACCCTGAGCGTGTTCCGGACCAGCATCGACGAGGCCGACATCGAGGACCTGCAAGATCAGGTCCAGTTGATGATGAGCAGCTACGGCGACCTCTCGGCCAAGGACAAGGAACTCACCCGGTTGCGGGCGGAGCTGACACTCGTGGAAGGGGAATACCGTCGGCTACAGGAATCCCGCCTGCCGGAAAGCCTGGGAGACGAACTCCTCGCCACCCAACCGCTCGCTTCGGCCGTGCGCTGGGGCCGCATTGCCATCGAACAGCGCGACGCCATCGGTGACCCGGCCAGCACCGACCGCCTTGTGGTCGAATGGACCGATACGCTGACGGCCGAGACAAAATCGGCCCTCGAGGCCTCCCTGACCGAATGGCTCCGAGTCCGCTGGCCAGCGGCGGCAGATGTGGACGTCAGCGTCGAATGCCCGATGGCCGAGCCGTGAGACATGGCCTCCGCCTGACCCTCGACCTCCTGCGCTGGCCGGTCGGCATCCTCGCCTCGATCGGGCTTCCCGCGGCAGTGCGCGGCCTGATCGGCCTCAGCCGGTCGTTCCATTTCGACACGTGGTGGCCGCTATGGACTGCGCTCGCCGTGACGGTGGCCCTGTGGTTCATGTGGTGGCGTCATGCCCGGTGGGGCCGGTTCATCACCACGATTGAACACGAGGCCCTGCACGCCATCGTGGCCATGCTCACCCTGATTCCGGTCCGTGAAATGAAGGTCCGGGAGGACGGCAGTGGCCACGTCCTGTTCCAGCCTCCCGGCCATTGGCTGCTCTTCCTCGCGCCTTACTTCATCCCCATGCTCCTGCTCTGCGAGATCGCCCTCGTGCGGATGCTCGGCCTGCCCTCACCGCTGGAAACAGCCCTGTTCGGCCTCCTGTTGGGCATCAGCCTCGCCGGCCACCTCCGCCAGTTACACCCCCGTCAAACCGACTTCCGGATGGCTGGCCGTGTCTTCACCATCGCCTTTCTGCCGACGGCCTTTATACTGGGATATGGCATTGCCCTCTCCTTCATCGCCGGCTCCGGATTGAGCGCTCCTGCCCGCTTCCTCGAAGCCTGGGCCCTCGATGGTTGGCAGGATGCGAAATGGGCCTTTGAGGCCATCGCCGCGTGGACCCAAACCATCCGCGGTTAATTTGCCGGCATGAGGGCTGTCGTCCAACGGGTGAGCCGCGCCGAAGTGCGCGTGGAGGGCGAGGTGATCGGGTCCTGTGGGGCCGGGGTGATGGTGTTGCTCGGCGTGCATGCCGAGGACGCGGACGCGGATGCCGATTGGCTCGCCCGGAAGGTGGCCGAGATGCGCATCTTCTCCGATGAGGAGGGCAAGATGAACCGGGCCTTGACCGACTTCGGTGGCGAGGCGCTGGTGGTGAGCCAATTCACCCTGCACGCCAAGACCAAGAAAGGCGCCCGCCCCAGCTTCATCCATGCCGCCCGGCCCGAGACGGCCATCCCGCTGTATAAACGGTTCGTCCGCCAACTCGAAGACCATTTGAAACGCCCCGTCGCCACCGGCCGGTTTGGCGCCATGATGGAGGTGGACCTCATCAACGACGGCCCCGTCACCATCACCATGGACACCCGCAACAAGGAATGACCCCCGACTCCCCCACCCTGGCCGATGTGCAGGCCCAAGTCGATGACTGGATCACCACCATTGGCGTGCGCTATTTCAGCGAACTGACCAACATGGCCATCCTGACCGAGGAGGTCGGCGAACTCGCCCGGATCATGGCCCGCCGCTATGGCGATCAGAGCGAGAAACCGTCCGACGCCGGGCGCGATCTCGGCGACGAGATGGCCGACGTCCTGTGGGTGCTGGCCGCCTTGGCCAACCAGACCGGCGTGGACCTCACCGAGGCTTTCCGCCGCAACCTCGACAAGAAGACCCAACGCGATGCCGACCGGCACCGCAACAATCCCAAGCTGCAATGACCCTTCGCCAAACCCTCCTCATCGCCGCCCTGCTGTGGGTGGCCGGTGCCGATGCCCAGCGCGGACGCAAGGCCGACGTGATCGCCCCGACGCCCGC
>PKDZ01000078.1 GCA_002862785.1 Flavobacteriales bacterium | reverse complement strand
GGCGTGGCGTTCCGGCCGGATGGGGAACACCTTTTCCATGAACGGCACCGGCTCATCCAACTCAAACCAATCCTTGACGTGCTCGCTCAGGATGGAGGGCGCGAAGGGGCGGAAACGCTCGCGCCGTTTGATTTTGGAGTTGAGCAAATCCTTGGCGTCGGCCCGGCGGGGGTCGACGATGATGCTCCGGCCTCCAAGGGCGCGGGGGCCAAACTCGGCGCGGCCATTGAACCAGCCAATCACCTTGCCGTCCACGAGCGCATCGGAGACGACATCATAGAGCTCAGCATCGGACTCGTAACGGATGTACTCCACACCCTCCGATTTCAGGAACGCCTCGACCTCCTCGTTGCTGAATCGGCAGCCCGTGTGGGCGTACTTCAGAGAGGGCACGCGCGGCTGGCTGAGGCCGCAATGGATGTGGTATTGGGCCGATCCCATCGAAATGCCCGCATCATGACCCGCCGAGGGGATGTAGACCTCCTTGAAGGGCGTGTTGCGGGTCAACTTGCCATTGGCCACACTGTTCTGCGCTACACCCCCGGCGATGCACACCCGGTCCAGCCCGGTCTCTTCGTGGAGGCGACCAAGGAGATGGAAGATGACCTCCTCACAATGGCGTTGGACGGACGCCGCAAGGTCCATGTGCTCCTGGGTGAGCGGCTCGCCCTTCTTCCGGGTCTGGCCGAAGACCTCTTCGAATCGGGGTCCAAAGAGGGGCGCGACCGTGGGCAGGTTGTCCGGATAGCTGACCACCCCGCCATCGAGGCGGTAGTCCTTCATCGGGAACCGGTACCACCCTCCTTCCTCGATTGGCAGGAACGTGGCCACCTGCTCCTGGAAACGGGGGGTGCCATAAGGTGCCAACCCCATCACTTTGTACTCGTCCCCATAGTGAGGGAAGCCAAGGTATTGCGTGAAGGCCGTGTAGAAGAGGCCCACGCTCGCCGGGAAGTCGAGGCTGTCCAGAACCTCGATGTCCGTTCCCTTGCCCCGCGCCATCATCGTCGTGGTGAAGTCTCCAGAGCCATCGATGCTGAGGACTGCAGCCTCCTCGAAGGGAGAGCTAAAGAAGGCCGAGGCGAGGTGGCTGCGGTGGTGCTCTATGAACTGAATCTTGGCCTTGACCATCTCCGTGTCCACACCGGGCTCGACTTCTTCAAAGCGCTCATGCAGCTTCTCGATGTCGTCCTTGTTGGCAGAGCGTTGGGACCACATGGACCATGCCGCCCTCGGGTGCTTGATGACAAACCGCGCCTTGCGGTCCCGTTTCGCGGAGGGATCCCGACCAATGGTGATGGCGGTCACGTCGGCGAGCGTACAGTTGGCCTCCTTGAGGCAAAACTTGATGGCCTCAGAAGGAAAGCCGGCCCAGTGCTTCACCCTCCGAAATCGCTCTTCCTCAGTGGCGGCAAGAAGCTCGCCATTGACGAAGATGGCCGCCGAGCTGTCGGCGTGGTACGCATTGAGACCAAGGACAATCATGATTCGAGCTCCAAGACTTCATCACACATCGCCGCCAACTCGCGGTCATGTGTGATCATCAGAATCAAGATGCCACGGTCTGCCCTTTCTCTTAGGAGCTGAAACACCCGGTCTCTGCTGTCTACGTCAAGTGCACTCGTCGCCTCGTCCAGCAGCAACACTTTCGTGTCAACTTGCAGGGACCGCAACAATGCCAAGCGCTGTTGCTGCCCTCCACTCAAGTTGCTGCCGGCCTCATTGAGGTGAAATGAAAGTGGGTCTTCCCCCAAGCAGTCCTTCAATCCCAGCCGATTGACCAACTCCATCACTCTCGCCACATCCACATGCCTTCCTGGCACCCGAAACGTCAGGTTGTCCTCAACACTGCCGGAGAAGAAAAAGGGCTGCTGACTCAAATAGCCCACCTCTCCCAACCATGACCCTTGAGAACACGTCTCGCCCAAGACCCATTTGCACTCACCATCTTCTATGACAATGCTCCCTCTGTCTAAGGGATGCAGCCCCAACATGGCACTAACCAGGGTGCTCTTTCCACTTCCAGAGGCCCCGACAATGGCATGAATTCTTCCGGGTTCAAACCGATGGCTCAGCGATTCCAATACCGGAGACTCGAGTGATGCATAGCCCACAGTCATCTCCATGAGTTCCATCGCTGGAGGGTGATGAAAATTTAAAGCACCCAATGGCTCAGTCGACTTCAAATGCTCCCAAGACCGAGCGCCCCTCTCAATGGCCTCGATTGCATACATGCCTTGGCGCATCCCCATCATGACCCCATTAATCCGACTCATACTTGGCATGACCCGGTATGCGCTCACGGCCATCAAGGCCAACAGTTCGAAGAATTCTTCATTGCCAGTGCCTTGTAAAATGCTCATCACAATGGCACCACTGACCCCCATGACAGCCAACACTTCATAGGTTTTAGCAGGCAAGGAATTCAAGACTGAGCTGTTGCCCGCAATGCGAAAGAGCCCCTTGGATGTGGCCAAGTACTCGTTCTTGACCGATTCCACAGCACGAAACGTAATGACCTCCAGAAATCCACGAACCGCATTCGTGAGCATAGAGTTCATCCTTGGCCCTAGGTCCTTTTGAATTTTCCCATATGATCTCAAACGTTCGTCTGTATACCAGCGAACAAACCACGACCCCAGACCAATCAGGGTGGCAACCGCGATGAATACTGAGGGCGCATAGGCCAAAAGCCCCAAGCCAATCACACCCATCACGAAAAACTCCGTAATGAGACGCAGCGAACCCACCATGTAAGCATTGGCGAAGACTCCAGGCCAGCCATTGATCTCCGAAAGGATTCGCCCCGAATCGCTTCCATTCAATTGTTCCAGATTTTGGGAAAAATGATGTGTCCACATCATCCCCGATATGCGCAGGGCCACAGAAAAGGAAAACCGCGTTTGATACAACGTCAACAGCAAACCAACTGCCGCCTTGACCCCGAAGACTATCACCAAACCAACGGCCATCACCAAAAGGAAATGCTGCTCGTTAGACACCCCAAGAATGCCACTCCATTGATAGAAACGGCTCAAGTAGTCAGAGCGGTGCACCAACTCTGGCTCAACCGCCAATCCAATGACAGGCACAACTGCTGCCAAACCCAGCACCTCCACAATACTGTTCGCCATCACAGTGAACAACATCACAAGCGACTTCCTCCGCTCCCCTCGGGTCATCAGTCTGTAGACCCGCTGGAAAATTCGAATCAAACCGTCTTCGGTCCGCTTCGCTGTTTCACTCATGCCATACTCGGCTCGAACTCGTGGGTTTGGGCGCGGTCGGGGCCCATGCTGACGATGCGGATGGGAGTCCGGGTCAGACCTTCGATTTCCTTGACATAGTCGAGCAGGCTCTGTGGAAGCTCGTCACCCTCGCCAGATTGACCGGCACCCGGCCATCCGGGGCGGGATTCGAAGAGCGGTTTGACCAACCCCTCTTCCAACAAATAGGGAAGGTGGCCTGAGCGCTCACCATCGACTTCGTATTCCGTGCAAACCTGGACTTCATCGAAG
>PKDZ01000023.1 GCA_002862785.1 Flavobacteriales bacterium | reverse complement strand
CGTGGAGGTTCATGACGGAGGGTGTTGAATTCACGCCGGGTTCGGCGCCGCGAAGTTAGCCTTCGGCGTTAGCTTTCGCACATGCTCCATGCGACCGGAATCCACAAGGCCCACGGCGACCTCCAAGTCCTGCGTGGCGTGGACGTATCGCTGGCCGCCGGCGAAATCGTCTCCATCGTGGGGCCCTCCGGCGCGGGCAAAACCACCCTGCTCAACGTGCTCTCCACCCTCGACCACCCCGACAGCGGGTCGGTGGTCGTCGACGGCATCGAGGTGGCGGGGCTGCGGGACAAGGCGCTCGCCCGGTTCCGCAACGCGCACATCGGCTTTGTCTTCCAGTTCCACCAGCTCCTGCCGGAGTTCAATGCATTGGAGAACGTCATGCTGCCGGCCCTCGTGGGCGGCCGAAGCGAAGCCGAAGCGGAAGCGGCCGCGATGGCCCGGCTCGAAGAGCTCGGACTCGCCGCTCGGGCCAAGCACCTGCCGAGCCAGCTCAGCGGCGGAGAACAGCAACGCGTGGCCGTGGCCCGGGCGCTGGTCAACGACCCACCCCTCCTCTTCGCGGACGAGCCCTCCGGCAACCTCGACAGCGCCAACGCCGACGCCCTGCACGACCTGTTCTTCGCTCTGCGGGAGCGACACGGCTTGACCATTGCCCTGGTCACCCACAATGAAGGGCTCGCCGACCGCGCCGACCGCCAGATCCGGCTCCGCGACGGGTTGGTCGAGGCCTGACCTCCTTCCTTTCCTCCCCCATCGGACCGAAGGAATTCTCCGATAAAGTGTTATGCACGCAGAATGTATGCGTGCATAGTGTATCTTGTACACGTGAGACCCGAAGACACCATCGACTTCCACGTGCGCTATGCCTGGGCAGGGATTGCCCGGCTGTACGGTCAGCTCGCCGCTTCCCGCGGCACCACCATGGCCATGGGGCAGGCCCTGCTCAACATTGAAAAGAGTGGCACCCCGTCCACCCAACTCGGCCCGCGGATGGGCATGGAGAAGACCTCTTTGTCCCGGCTCCTCAACAACCTCGAGGCCCACGGCCTGATCGAACGCCGGGCCGATGACGCCGACCGCCGCGTCGTCCGCGTCCACCTGACCACCGAGGGCAAAAAAGAGCGCGACCGCGCCCGCCACGCCGTCCGCGCCTTCAACCAATGGATGACCGACCAGCTCGGCCCCGAACGCGTCGGACGCCTCATCCAGGATCTGCAACAACTGAACATCAACCTCGTCCGGTACCCGACCGACGCCACCATCGCCGAGGTGGGTCCTGACGCGAACCCCGATTCCAACGCCGCCTGACCATGGCTTCCCCCACCCTCCCCCATTCCCTTGACCGCGTCGCCGTCCTCGGCTCCGGCGTGATGGGCAGCGCAATCGCCTGCCACCTCGCCCAGACCGGCCACGAGGTCCTGCTCCTCGACCTGCCGGCCAAGGAAGGCCCGCGCAATGCCACCGTCGACGGGCACCTCAAGGCCTGCATCAAATCCAAGCCGAGCCCGCTGTACCGGAAGGCCTTTGCCGACCGCATCACCACGGGCAACTTCGAGGACGACATGGCCCAAATCGCCGGGTGCGACTGGATCATCGAGGTCATCGTCGAGCGGCTGGACATCAAGCGCATCCTGTTTGAGCAGGTCGAGCAGCACCGCAAGCCGGGCACGCCGATCACCTCCAACACCTCCGGCATTCCCATTGGCGACCTCGCCGAGGGCCGGAGCGACGACTTCCAGGCCTGCCTCTGCGGCACGCACTTCTTCAACCCGCCGCGCTACCTCGCCCTGCTGGAGATCATCCCGCACGCCGGCAGCGCCCCGGAGCTGGTCGACTTTTTCATGGCCTACGGCCGCGACCGCCTCGGCAAGACCACCGTCCTCTGCAAGGACACCCCGGCGTTCATTGCGAACCGCGTGGGCGTGTTTGCCATCCAGGCGCTGTTCCACACCGTGAAGGACATGGGACTCAGCATCGAGGCGGTGGACAAGCTCACCGGCCCGGCGATGGGCCGCCCGAAGAGCGCCACGTTCCGCACCTGCGATGTGGTGGGCCTCGACACGTTGGTGCATGTGGCCAATGGGGTGAAGGACAACTGCCCCGACGACGAGCGCAAGGCCGTCTTCGAGACGCCCGCCTTCGTGCAGCACCTGGTCGACAACGGTCACCTCGGCAGCAAATCCGGACAGGGCTTCTACAAGAAGACCAAGGTGGACGGCAAGAAGGCCATCCTCGGCCTCGACCTCGAGACGCTCGAGTACCGGCCGAAGCCCAAGGTCAAGTACGCCACCCTGGACGCCGCCAAGCCGGTGGACGACCTCGCCGCCCGGACCCGCATCCTGTATGACGGCAGCGACGAGGCCGGCACCTTCTACCGCCGCGTGTTCAGCGATGTGTTTGCCTACGTCACCCACCGCATCCCCGAGATTGCCGACGAGCCCTACCGCATCGACGACGCCCTGCGCGCCGGATTCGGCTGGGAGATGGGCGCCTTCGAGACCATGGACGCCATCGGCGTGGCAGGGGCGGTCGAGCAGTGCGAGGCCCACGGCCAGCAGGTCGCCCAATGGGTGAAGGACTTCCTTGCCGCCGGCCACGAGACCTTCTACACCGTGACCGACGGCGTGCGCTCCTGCTACAACCCCGGCACGAAGGCCTACGAGGTGGTGCCCGGCCAAGAGGGCCGCATCAAGCTCGCCTGGCTCGGCGAGGACAAGGTGGTCTGGAAGAACGCCGGCGTCACCATCCACGACCTCGGCGATGGCATCCTCAACGTCGGCTTCCACACCAAGATGAACACCATCGGCGGCGAGATCCTGCAGGGATTGAACCACGCCATGGACATCGCCGAGGACGCGTCGACGCCGTGGCGCGGCATCGTCATCTCCAACGAAGGCGGCAACTTCTCCGCCGGCGCCAACGTGGGCATGGTCTTCATGCTCGCCGTGGAGCAGGAATACGAGGAGCTGGATTACGCCATCCGCATGTTCCAGAACACCGTGATGCGCGCGCGCTACTGCACCGTACCGGTCGTGGTGGCGACCCACCAAATGACCCTGGGCGGCGCCTGCGAGCTCTCGATGCACGCCGACAAGGTGATAGCCCACGCCGAGACCTACATGGGCCTCGTGGAATTCGGGGTCGGCCTGATCCCGGGCGGAGCCGGCACGAAGGAGTTTGCCCTGCGCGCCTCCGACGAATACACCGACGGCGGCATCCGCCTCGAGGTGCTGCGCGAGCGGTTCCTCACCGTGGGCCAGGCCAAGGTGGCCACCAGCGCCTACGAGGCCTTCGACCTCGGGTACCTCCGGGAGGGCGTGGACGAAGTCGAGCTGGACCGCACCCGCCTGACGGCGCGGGCCAAGATCGCCGCGGCCGCCATGGCCGACGCCGGCTACGTCCCGCCGCGCGAGCGGACCGACATCACCGTGCTGGGCCAAGAGGGCCTCGGCATCGTGCACGTCGGCGCCCACAGCATGAAATCGGCCGGGTACATCTCCGACCACGACCAACTGATCTCCGTCA
>PKDZ01000010.1 GCA_002862785.1 Flavobacteriales bacterium | reverse complement strand
CGACCCCGTGTGCGGGTGCGACGGGGTCACCTACCAGAATTCCTGTGAAGCGACCTTCACCGGAGGCGTCACCTCCTGGGAGGATGGTCCTTGCGTGGTCATCGAATACGGAGGGTGCACCTACCCACTCGCTTGCAATTATGATTCCGGAGCCGCCTTCGACGACGGCTCGTGCACCTTCCCTCCGGAGGACTGCTACTGGCCCGACACCTGGGCGACCGGCTGCACTTATATGGATGCCGTGAACTACGACGAGAATGCCCTCGTGGACGACGGCACCTGCTTTCAGGATCCGTGTCCCCTTTGTTTCGGGGATGTCAACGGGGACGGGTTCGTCGGCGTCGCGGATGTGCTCAGCGTCCTCAGTGCATTTGGTTCAGGCTGTTGATTCTGTCATCAGACCCACTCAATTCCTGCCCCGGGCGGGAGCAGTCTACCTTCGTGGCCATGGCCGTGCCGGAGAGAAGGGTGGAACCCGGAGAGTTCCTCAAAGGGGCAGGGGAAGCCGGTGCGCTTCTCCTGGATGCCCGCTCTCCGTCTGAATTCGCCGAGGCCCACATCCCCGGAGCCCAATCTTTCCCCCTGTTTGATGACGCGGAACGCGCAGAAGTGGGCACCCTCTACAAGCAGGTGGGCCGGGAAGCGGCTGTCGAGCGGGGGCTCGAGCTGATTGGCCCCAAGATGGCCCGGCTCGTGCGTGAGGCGAAGGGGCTGTTTGCCGAGACTCCGGACCGTCGGCCCATCCATCTTTATTGCTGGCGGGGCGGCATGCGCAGTGGCTCACTGGGCTGGCTCCTCCGGACGGCTGGACTTCCGGTCGTGCTGCTCGAGGGAGGGTACAAGGCGTACAAGCAGACCCTGCCGGAGTTCATGGGACGGTCCTGGCCCCTCGTCCGGGTGGGCGGCTACACCGGATCGGCCAAGACGGCGGTCCTAGCGGAGTTGGCCAAAGCCAGTGAACAGGTGGTGGACCTTGAGGGGCTGGCTCGGCATTTCGGGTCGGCCTTCGGCAACCTCGAGCGCCATCCGCAACCGACGTCCGAGCATTTCCGCAACCTACTGGCCGATGCCCTCGACGGCCTCGATGCCGGCCGCCGGATCTGGGTGGAGAACGAGAGCCGGCGCATCGGCATGGTGCACCTCCCGGAGCCCTTCTACCAGCGCATGATCGCGTGTCCCGCCCTGGAGATGCTCAGGACGGCCGATGACCGGGTGGACCACCTGGTGGAGATGTATGGCGCCTTCGACCTGGGCTTGCTGCGCCAAGGCTTTGAAGCCATCCGGGCCGAAGTGGGCGGGACGGAGACGGAAGAGGCCTTGACGGCCCTTGACGGGGAGGATCTGGCCAAGGCGGCGCGCATTGCGCTGGCCTATTACGACCGCACCTACGAGCACGGTTTGCAGAAGCGGGCCGGAGACCGGCGGCATCCCGTCGACTGCGGTGGGGTTTCCCTTGCGGAATGCGCGGCGCGCCTGATCGGCGAGGCGGATCGGCTGGGCCTGTGAGTTGCCTTCCCCTGAGGGGATGACAAATCTCATTCGTGTTCCGTGCAGAGAATTTGCATTTTGCTGTCATGCCTGACCAGCAACTTGCCTCCTTCGATGTGTGCATCGCGGGCAGTGGACCGGTTGCACCGACGCCAATGGATTGGCGCGGACCGAATGATTTCGGGGGCCTACAAGGCCGTACGGGACGCGGACACGTGGCGCGCTTGGACGCAGTATTGGTTGGCGCAAGTGCTGTTCGGAGACCTGTGGCTCCAGCGGGCCTGTTCCCATTATTTCGCCACGGGCGATGCCAGTGGGTTTGATGCTTTCCTCGAGGAAGAGCGGCCCGGTGTATCGGCTCCGCTTGGTCTGGAAAAGCGGCACCTGTTGGATGACCTCAACGCCCTGCTCGATGCGGGGGCGGAGGCGGAAGCCTTGTTTGCTCGCCTCGCTCGGGAAGAGTGGTTGCCACGTCACGTCTATGATTGGGGCAACCCGGAGGCGAGGAGCATTGATTTCTCTCGGCCGGATGTGGTGGGGCCGCTCATCGAGTGGGGCTTCACCGCCTCGCCGGAACCGCTCCGAAAAGGCTTGTTCGATTTCCCCCTGCCCGAGGCCATGGCTTGAGGGCCGTGGGCGAACTTGCGCCCATGGAGAAGGACCCCATCCGGCTGACGCAATTCAGCCATGGAGCCGGCTGCGGCTGCAAGATTGCCCCTGGTGTGCTCGACCGCATTCTTGGACAGCTCGGTGCCCAAGCCGACGACCCTCGGCTGCTCGTGGGCCATGGCGCGCGGGACGACGCGGCCGTCTATGACCTCGGGGACGGCACGGCGGCCGTGTCCACCACGGACTTCTTCATGCCCATCGTCGACGACCCGCACGCCTTCGGGCGCATTGCCGCGGCCAATGCCATCAGCGACATCTACGCCATGGGCGGCACCCCGCTGATGGCGATCGCCATTCTCGGTTGGCCGGTGGACAAGCTCGACCCGGAGGTGGCAGGGCAGGTACTGGAAGGCGGACGCTCCATCTGCGCCGAAGCGGGCATTCCGCTCGCCGGCGGCCACAGCATCGATTCCCCTGAGCCCATTTTTGGTTTGGCCGTCACCGGGCGCGTGACCATCGAGCACTTGAAGCGGAACGGCGGTGCCGAGGCGGGCGACAAGCTCTACCTCACCAAGCCCCTCGGCGTGGGCATGGTGACCACCGCCCAGAAGAAGGGGGTGGTGGCCGAAGTCCACCTCAAGGCAGCTGCCGCCAATATGATGCGCCTCAACAAGGCGGGCGCGCCGCTCGGTGACATCGAGGGGGTCCACGCCATGACGGATGTGACCGGATTCGGCCTGGCAGGCCACGGTCTGGAGATGGCCCGCGCCACAGGAGTGGAGCTCATCGTGGAAGGGGCGGACCTACCGACCCTCGATCGCCTCGCCCTCGAGGAGTACCATGCCGCCGGGTGCATCCCGGGAGGAACGCGCCGAAATTTCGCCAGCTACGGACAGAATCTGGTGCTGGACGGTGCGTCTGATTTTGTGCGGGACCTCGTCTGTGATCCCCAAACCAGTGGCGGGCTTCTGCTTTCCGTTGCGCCGGATTCGGCGGGTGAGGTGGAGCAGGTCCTCCAAGCAGAAGGGCTGCACGCGTCTCCCATCGGAGACGTGGTGGCCGGAGAGCCCGGCAAGGTGCGGATTCGCTGATCAGCGGGTGCGGGCGGTGACCCACCCCTCCAGAACGGCAATGTGCGGGAGCGTGCCCGCGAGCAGGAAACTCAGGGCGGCCCGTTCCCTCAGGACCCCGTCGGCAGCCAGCCACAGGATGATGCCGGCCATGGCGGCAAACGCCACACTCAGCGGCAGGCTCTTGAGGTAGAAGCTTGGGAAGTCCCGGGCGACACTCTGGCGCTCCTTGAATTCCTCGAAGAAGGCCTCCCGGGAGTGGCCGAGAGCGAAATACAGGGCAAAGGCCAGCAGGAGGTCGTGCACGAACCAGGCGAGCAGGACGCTGGCGGCCACCAGCAGGCCGTTGCGCCAGGTCCGGTGCAA
>PKDZ01000024.1 GCA_002862785.1 Flavobacteriales bacterium | reverse complement strand
CCCCTTTTGCCGCCGTGCTGCAACAAGCCAAAGGTCACCAGCTCGACTTCGAACTCGACCCCAGCCCGATGGGCGGATCGTACCTGCGCTTTGCCGAAGTAGAGAAGGCCCTCACCAACGAGCAACAGTCCGAGCGCCTGTACAGCATCCTATTCTGCATTCTGATCAACAGGAGCATAGACGCCGGCGGTCTGGCCCCCTACACGACCTATTCGCTGTGCCTGGTGGATGGGAACATTCACCTGCAATGCACCCCGGATCACGCGTCGGCGATCCCCGATGACATTAAGGAGGAGGTGCTGGAAGAAACCAAGCTGCCCAAACGACTCGACACCGAGATCGACATGACCGAATCGGCGTCGTGGATCCTGATGGAGCTCGAAGTGGAAGCGCCGGAGATTTATGCGCAAATCGAAAAGGAGGCGCTCGCCCGGACCATCGCGAATTTCACGATGGACCTCGACCTGACCGAGCTGCTCAAGGGCACGCCGGACCTGCCGCTCTATCCCTGAGCGAGCCGAGCACACCGCGGCAATCGCCTCACCGCGGCGGGGCGCCGGGCTTGACGCGGCCGAGGACGATGTCGCCGCGGTCGCGTTCCTCGAAAAGCAGGTGGCTGCCGAGGATCACGTCACCAGCCACATTGGCATTGAAGGTGACCGTGTCCCTGTCCTCGGTCACGAACTCGAAGGCGTGGTACTGCATTCGCCGAAAATCGGGCGCCACCGGGATGCGAACGACCGCGTCCGAAGAGCGGCCTGAAACGCCCTCGTCCACGAAAAAGGCTTCCTCCTCAGCGTCCCAGTAAAACCAGCTGTGTTTGAAGCTGACCTTGCCGTCCGTGAGGTTGAAGAACTCGACCACCGCCATCTCGTCCTCTGCGACAAACATGTAGCCCGTGTCGAAAATGGTGGCGTCCGGGTCGGTTTCATGCTGAATTACCACGCGGAAATCGCTTTGGATGGGCCCGAATTGGACGATGGTCGTGTCCCGACAGACGAACTTTCGATCATCGAGCAGCTCACCTTCGAGGCTGAACACGCGCAGGTTGATTGCCGTCCCATCCGGATGGTTTTCGGGCGTCAACGTGCCATACAGGTCGTGCATCTCCTCCTTGAACATGCCCACCTCGCGGCGCATCCACCCGTCGGGTTCTACCTCGTACCAATCGTAGAGGTAGCGGATGGACGTGTCCGGATTGACGGGATGATAACGGAAATGGTAGAGGTGTTCCTGCGCCCGAAGGCCAGAAGCGGAGAAGGTGAACAGACAAACGAAAACCGCCGCAAGGACCGTCGTGGACACGGCCCCTGCGGCGGGTAGGTGGGTGGATCGAATCATGGGATGCAGGTTTCATTGACCTGACGGAAAATCCACCCGGTTTATTTCATGGCATCAGGCCGACCAACTGCGGACCTTCTGGACATAGAGGTCCTGCGGGGCACGGTCGAAGTAGGCAAACAGCGCCGGGCAGAGCCAGAACTCGAACGGCGCGTCGCCGGTCATGTCCGTGGTCGTGTAGACACTGCCGCCGAATTCCGGCTTCTGGAAGCTCGCGTGGACCTCGTGGCCCGGGATGGGCGTGGCCGAAAAGTTGACCGTGCACCGGTTAATGGCCGAGTCCTGGTCGCGGCCGCTGAGGACATCGAAGACGTCGTCGGCGCCGCAGACGAGCGGCTCGACCGCGATGTCGCGCCGGTCATCGTCGAAGACCCACTGGCCATTGTGGCGATAGAAGGTGAGCGTGAAGAGGGCGTTGCGGCCGGCCTTGGCGGACCGCTTTCGGGTGGGGAGAAAAGAGAAATTCATGTCGTGGGGTTTTAGGGGGTTGGACAGCGACACAAAGGTCCGTCCAACCCCCTTCCAGAAACGAATTCCGTCAACCTTGACACCCTGAAAACACTGGCGTTTCAGCCATTTTCAGACGCAACCTTGCAGGTCAATTGAGGTACACCCGAAGGGTCTCCAGCGGCATGCTGGTGCGCATGGTCCGGATGGCCTTGTCGCGGAGCTGGCGGACCCGCTCCGTCGTGACCTCCATGCGGTCTCCGACCTCCTGCAGCGTGAGCGGCTCGTCGCCGTCGAGACCGAAGATCCAGCGGAGCACATCCGATTGCCGCGGGGGCAATCCGGCCAGCGCCACGACGAGCTCACTGCGCAAGTCCTGCTGGTCGAGGGCCGCCGAGGGAGACGGCACATCCTCGTTGATCAGCAATTGTCCAAGCGGGACGGAATCCCCGTCGTCCCCGACCGGCTTGTCGAGAAAGGACGGCTTGTGTTCCACCTTCCGGGCGCGGCGCACGGCATCGAGGGTGACGTCCATGAAGTCCGCGACCTCGTGGTCCTCAGGATGACGCTCCAAGAGCTGCTCCAGATGCTGCGTGGCAGACTTGACCTTGAGCATGGTCGCGACCTGGTTGCTCGGGACGCGAACAACGCGGCCCTTCTTGGCGAGCGCATCGAGGATGCTCTGGCGCACCCACCAGACGGCGTAGGAGATGAACTTGAAGCCTTTGGTGTGGTCAAACCGGCCCGCCGCCTTGATCAGGCCGGCATTGGCTTCGGCCACGAGGTCCTCGAGCGGCAGCCCGAGGTTCTGGTACTTCTTGGCGACGGAGATGCCAAACCTCAGGTTGGCAACGACAAGCTCGTCAATGGCGCGGCGGTCACCGCTGAGAATGCGGGCCGACAGCTCGGCTTCGCGCTCGGCGTCAATCATGGGCAGTTTCTCCACGTCGGAGAGGTAGCGCTCGAAGGCCGCACTGTCGCGGTTGGTAAAGGATTGGGTGATGATGAGTTGCTTCATGATGGAGGGCTTTTGAAATGTGAAGGGAAAGGCGAAACGCAGGTTTCGCAGGGGCAGACAGGCAGGCTCATCCGCACCGGGCCTCGGGAAGGTCCGGCCGGGAATGGCGCAAGTGGGGATCGCTCCCCCCGCGTTCACATCTCTCCTGGGTGACCGCACCGCACAGGGTTCCCCTGTTGGTCGGTCCAATGCACAAACTTCCGGGGCAGCCGGATGCCAAACCGCTCCCCGGGTGTGCCCTCGATCGTGTACAGCAACGCATCCCCATTGCCGAGGATGCCATTGAAGGTGTTGCGGATTGCGGACAGGTGCTGATTCAGCCGCCCGTCGCGGTTCTCTGCAAGCTTCCGCATAGTGACTTCGTGTTCAGCTGGCGTCCCCATGGTCGCCATCCGGCCGTACAATCGGGTCAGGGTCTTCACGTGGTGGGCGTCGGGCAGATCCACCAACCGAACGCCCTCAGGGTGCAGCAGAAAGAACTGGTACAAGGCCTTTCGGAGTGGAGACAACGGGACAGGCATCCCCGGCAAGCTCAAGTTCTGCCTGTACCCGGAGATGGTCAGGCGCCCGGGATCCGGGTCCAAACGCCAGCGGCGCCGGTACATGAGGTCACGGCGCACCTTGTCCATCATCCGGAAGCAGTCGATGACCACATTGGCATCGAGCTTGCCGTCCCGAATGCGGCTCTTAATCCTGGCCATGCACTCCGGACAGGCATCCGCCGTGCGCATTTTCAGGCTGATGTCCTGCTTCTCGGCACACTGGTCCATGATGCAGCCCCGGGCCGTCTTGTGCATGCGGTAGGCCAACTCCTCCATCGAATCGTACATGCCGCGCATGATG
>PKDZ01000007.1 GCA_002862785.1 Flavobacteriales bacterium | reverse complement strand
CGGGCCCGGCCCCGCGCTGGTACTGGAGCTCGGCGATGAAGTTGTCGGCGAGGATCTTGGCCTCGCTCTCGGGCGTGATGTCGATGATGTGCGTGCCGTTGCCCTTGCCGGAAATCCGGGTCATCGAGACGCCATCCCCATAGGAGGCGGTCATGATGGACCCGCCGTTCTCCGTGGTCGGCGGGTGCGGCTCGGCCTCGTAGATGCGGATGGAGCCCGTCGCGCTCTTGCGGGACGCGAGGTAGGGGACATCCTGTCCCGCGCCGGAGTTGGCGTTGTACGGCTCGTACTCGTTGTGGCCATAGGCGACGGCCATGAAGTAGTACCGCTTGTAGTTGATCAGGCGGTTGTCCCCCTGCGCGAAGGCGTCCTGAGTGATCTGAAAGCTGTGGCGGATGCCCTCATTTTCTCCATTGACCTTCAGCTCGGGCACCGATTGCTGCATCATCGCGTCGAATCGGTAGTTCACGATCATGTCGATGTCGTTGGCGACGTCCACCTGCGCGATGAGGCGGGCTCGGTCGGGGTTCTCGAGCTCATCGGGACCGACGGTCTCGTCGAGCACCTGGTACAACTGGTAGCCTTCGAAGACGTAGCTGCGGGCCGCGGTGTCGAGCGGGGTGCCGTCTGTACGGAGGCTTGGGGTGCCGGGATCGAAGACGCTGTAGCCCTCCTGGAAGTTGTTGGAGAGCGGGTTGTCGTTGGTCAGCATCAGGATGACCTCCTTGTCCAGCTCCTGGATGGTCACATCGGGGGCGTCCGGACCGGAGACGATCTCGAAGCAATTGTCGAACAGGGCCTGGGCCTTGTCGTCGGCGATGCGCAGCAGCTCGACCGAGGCAAAGGGGTCGCCGGCGTCGGCACGGGCGTAGACCATGCCCACCGTGATGTTGTTGTAGTCGCCCGGTTCCAGGGTAAACGGTCCGGCGGACTGCAGGAAGAGGCGGTCGCCTGGTGGGTTGCCGGCGGTCTGCTCGGTCCACGGCTCGACCTCTTGGCCGACGGTGCCCCATTGGAACGGGTCGGTGTCACCGGGATACATGTAGTCGGCGGCGATGTCGAGGTTGGCGCCGGAGGACTCGGTGATGCCGTTTCCGCCGTAGGCCATGCGCTGTCCGTTCTTCCAGAAGCCGCGCATGTAGTTGTAGTAGTGCACGCTCTGGCTCGGCTGGCCGTCGATGCCGCTGGACCAATTGTAGTAGAGGAACTTGCGCATGCCGTAGCGCTCGTTGTCCACCACGCCGTCACCGTAGCCGATGCCGATGCCGCGGTACGGGATGCCAAGGGAGTCGATGGCGTCGGTGAAGACGGAGGTGAGCGGATTGTCCACCCCATCCTCGTCCTGGTAGGGCCCCTCGAAGAAGTCGATGCCCATCGCCGGCGGCTGTTCGCCGTAGCCGATGGAGTAGCTCGTCGCCTCGTCGAAGGCGTCGCCGTTGTAGCTGTATCCGAGTCCGCGCTGGACGTCACATCCGACGTAGTCATCGACGTGGCCTCCGAGGTCGCAGTCCACCCACTGGGAGAAGTAGGTGTTGGTCAACGTCTGCGTGCCCTGGTTGATGAGCACGTAGTTGCAGAACGTCATGTTGTTGATCTCGTCGTTGGTCGAGAAGGCAAAGCTCTGCGCGCGGATCTCCATGCCGATGGGCTCGCCGAGGGACTCCGTGTGCACGTTGCCCTTGTCGTTGAAAATCCAGTAATAGGTCTGGTCGCCGTAGAGCGGGACCTGGTCCTCGCGCCGGCGGTTGCCGCAGTCGATCTCTTGGAGGAAATCGTACCAAGGGTAATCGCCAAGGGACGGGTCATAGTTGCCGTCGCCGTCGTAGTCATAGAACGGGGCGAGGTAGTAGTCCTGGCTGAGCGCCACGTTGCCGTGGGCGGGGTATTCGAAGAAGTAGCCCGGGATGGCGTATCCGTCCGGGAACTCGACTTCGAGGTTGCAGGTGGGATCGGCCGCGCAGTCGAAGTACTGGCGGTGGCGCATGGCGTCTTGCCGCTCGGTGATGGTGAACCGGTCGTAGGTGGCGCAGGTGGCCTCGTCAATCTCGGCCGCACCCTCGTTGGTCAGCGGTCCGGGCCAGAAGTCGTTGCCGTTGTTGCGGTAGCGCGCGGCGGCGAGCTTGAGCTGCTGGTCCGGGGAGATGCCAGCGAGCCACAGGGCGCCACCGTAGACGACGCTCACACCGGACTCCTTCGGGACCATGTAGGCGCCCTTGTCGATGGAGCGGTTGTACCAGAGGGAACCGCCGTTCTCGAGCAGGGCCCGAACGTTGTTCCATTCGAGGTTGCGCAGGGCTGTAGCCGGCGCGCAAGCGGCCGCCACACCGCGCAGTTGCGGGGCCACGGTCGGGGCTTGGGGTCCCTCGGTCTGGACCGAGCGGCCCTTGTCGAGGATCGGAGTGCCGGGGGCGGCGTCCTGGCCGGTGGCGGCAAGGCATCCGCCCGCGAGGAGCAGGGCGAGGAGCGATGCGCGCATGGCCGTTACATCGTGATGTTCAGGCCGATGCTGTGGATGCCGTCAAACGGGTTCGTTGTGCGGTATCCATAGTGCAGGCCGATGGCGCCGTCGTCGTTCGTCGGGAACATGACGGACAGGCCGGCGGAGGGACCGGTGATGGCGGTGCGGGTCACGGCTTCGTCGCCAATGCCATCCTCGTAGAGGTAGCCGGCGCGCAGCATGAAGCGGTCGCGGAGGTTCAGCTCGAGTCCACCGCTCACCTGGTCGCGGGTGAAGCTGTTGGAGGTGAACTGGCCCATGCCGGTCAGGGTCATGCCCTCGCGGCGCATCATCTCGTAGCCGAAGCCGATGTTGACCAGAGAGGGAAGCTCGAAGCGTTCGCTTCGTTGCATGATGGTCAGGCTTTCGGCGGCGCCCTGCGGCGTGGCCGTGAGCGTGAGGCCGTCTCCGCCGTAGCGCATCGGGGCGCCCACATTGCGCAGGGAGATGCCAAACTTGAGGCGGCCGTCGTCCCCGGCGAGGTAGCGGATGCCGGCATCGAAGGCGACGCCGTTGGCCCGCACGTTGCTGATGCTCTCGCTGATCATCCGGACGGTGAGTCCACCGTAGATGCTGTTGGAGAACGCCTTGGCGTAGCTGATGCCGATGTTGGAGAATGTCGGACGGTATGCGCCGATGCCGCCTTCCGGCAGGTCCTCGGTCGTGATCTCGATTTCACCGAAGGTCATGCTGGTCACCGTCAGGCCGAAGTGTCCGCCGCCCACCGCCTGGACGAAGCCGGCGGAGTTGAGCTGGATGTCCGTGCCCACGAGGTACTGCTGGTTGCAGACGGCGAGCTCGGTCCGGTTGACGAAGGCCATGCCGGCCACATTGGAAAAGCTGGACTCTACGCCCGTCACGAGGGCCGTGTTGGCGCCCGCGACACCGGAGCTCAGGGCCCACGGCAGGATCAGCAGCTGCCCGGCACCGGCGGAACCGGAGCGGTCGGGATTGCCCGCATGGACCGGGGTCGCGATGGCGACAGCCAGGAGCAGGGCGAGGGTGGAGGAAAGGATCCGTTGCATGATCAGAAGTTTTCGAGGTCAACGGGCCGCATGACGGCGAACCACTTGATGATTTTCTCGCCGACGCCTGGGGCATCGACATGGATGATGTGGACGCCCCCTGCGATGGGGACGTTGCGGTCGTTTTTGAGGTCC
>PKDZ01000082.1 GCA_002862785.1 Flavobacteriales bacterium | reverse complement strand
GGTTGTTTGGTGACATCGTGATTGTCGAAGTGCACTTCGCCTTCGTCGGCGTCCAGCATGAGGACCAGACCCGGTGTGAAGGTCTCAGGGTATTTCTGCATGAACAACTCACCAATTTCCCATCCGTGGTAATTGCGCATGTATTTGCTCGAGTCCAGTCCGGCTATGATTCGGGCAGGTTCGTTGAAGGCGTCGTAGGCAATGCCTGGGCTGTATCCGCGGATTTCGTCGAAGACGAGGCGTTCGGAGGCCATGCGCTGCGCACTGACGCCGACATCGGCGCAAGCCAATCGACAATCTTCAAACATGTTGGCGAACGGGTTGAAATTGCACGCATTGAAAACTCTGCTGCATCCCGGGTTGGAGACGCCGTAGGGAGCTCGTCTTACCGAGCGACGATTGACCGTGGGCAAATCGGTAATCGCGTCCGCAGTTTCTCCCAAGACACCACCGTCAATCGTGGTGGCTCCAGCAAGGCTCGATGTCAGTTCCCCATCAAAGAGCAGTTGCGTGCCGTCATAGCTTGCTCCACTGCTCACACCCAATGGGAATGCTTGTTTGTACGCCATTTGGTCCACGAATCGGCCGGCGTTGTCTGGAATGAGCACAGAATGCAGATGACTGATGGGGAGAGCAAGAAGATCGAGATCCTCGGTATTCCACACACCAGAGTCATTCCTGAGCACGTTTTCATTGAAGAACTCCCGACGCAGTTGGTCTCCTTGATGGAGCAGTGAAGAATGTTCTTCGGTCAACAGGGTGTCCCAGATGGAAAGCCGGTGGATCATGATGTCCGATCCTCCCAGGACGACGGCTTCAGCAGTGAATCCTTCATCTACATCGATTGGTGACAGCACAACAGGATCTCCGGCACTGGCATCGGCTCCTTCATTGGTGAAGTCGAAACGCAGTGGGTCGTTCATGATTTGGGTGTCCTCGGTGTTTTCATCCGTGCTTCGGATGATCATCATGCCGCCTTGTATGTTGCCATCGATTTGGTCTCCCATGGCCAATGTCACGTGATACCAGCGGTCGTGATGAAGGGCAAACTCATTTCGGTTGGTTTCTGCCGGAATCCGCCGCAATTCTCCCGTTGGACCCTGCAGCCGGAACCGCAGATTGTCGAGGTTGGCTGGAGACTCATTGTCTTCAGTCAGTCTCAGAACAAGGTCTCCGGAATTGTCTTGCCCGATCAAACGGAATACTTCTCCATACTGGAAAGTTTCTCCGGGTTCTGGAGATACAGTACGGAACCAGAATTCATAGCTCCGGAGATCAGTCAGTCCGAGAGATGGGCTTGAAATGTTGTCCTGCTGCACAGGAAGAGTGACAGAAGACTGATTCAAGAACCGCACGGAATAGGATACGGACAGGTCTGCCATGACATCATTGATGCCGCCATTGCCCAGAGCCATCGGGTGTGAAGCGTTTAAGTCGAAATCGTAGAGCCCATTGTCCGCTTCGGAGGACAGGTATTGGGTGCAATTGATGTACTCGTCGCCCAAGTGGTTCGTGATCGAGAAGTTGCCACCGAAATCCGTGGCGTCGTCATGGTTGTTGAGCGCATCCAAGACACGCACTCGATAGTTGCCTGACGGAAGGTCGACCCGCATGGAGACCATGGAGAAGGCATAATCCGCAGCATTTTCAGTCAATCGAGCCTCATAGGCGAGCAGGTCGCTCCGGAAGCTGTGGACCGGCGTCGTGGACCCGTCGGCGTTTACCCGCTCGAAGATGGGGTATTCGAAAGGTTGGCTGTCCGAGTCGCTGAACCAATTGAGGTAAATCTGCTCGCCGGGTCCGAAGTACGAATAGTTGCACGTCAACTCTCCTCCTCCCACGTCGAAGACGGCGTATGGCAGGTAGTTTACGTTGTGCAGGAAGGGGTCAGTGCACCCTTCAGGCAGCTCGTATTCGCAGTAGCGGATGTCTCCTCCCAGCTCGAGTGGGTTGAAGTTGGCCGCATTCGGGTCGGAGCAAGCCTTGGCCCCCATGGCAGCCGCATTCCAGAGCCAAGCGCTCATTTCATCTCGGTAGTTCTGGATGGCATTGGCCGAGCCGAGGAGGCGGTAGTAGGTGTGGTCCTGATCGCGGACGATGGCATCATCGGGATGCACGCGGATGTCCACTTGCATGCCAGGCACATCCGCATTGTTGGTCGGGTAGTTGCCCAGCGTGAAGGTGATGTGCTGATAGGTGTTGTATGGGACCGCCACGTTGTCAATGCCTTCCAGTCCCCACAAGGGAGTGAATTTTCCGCTTTGACGCGCCGAGAACCGATAGTGGTCGGGGTTGCCGGGAATGGGCTCTGCCCAAATGCTGACGCTTTCCTTGGCACTTTGATCCACGGGGTCGATGTATTGCATGGACCAGAGTGGCGCCCTTCCAGCACCTCCTTCTCCATTGGCGTCCCCGAGAATGGTCGAGCGGGGCACTCGAATCCATTGGCTGATGCTCATGACCTCGGTGAGCGTATCGTTGAGAATGGTAGCGCTGTGGATGTCAGGGAAATGCTGGATTTCTCCTGTTTCAGAACGCAATTCCTGCTCTTTGAGATCGAGCATGGCCCACTCACCGTAGGCGGTATCGAATTCATCATCCTTATCATTGAACGACAAGGAATTCCTCGCGAGATTGACGCCTTGTGGTTCGACCTGAATGAAGACACTGTCCACAGGGGCGCCCACTTCATATGTGACCCTTCCCGTCACTGCTCCGATGCTGGACCTCCAACCGATGGGGTATGGTGTGGGGTTGAAGAATTCTTCGGCATTGCCACCTCCGCAATCGATGAAAGCTCCGACTCGGTATTCATACAGGATGCCGGCTCCAAGGTCTTGGTCGATGAACCAAGTGATGTCTTCTGAGCTGAAGATCTGCTCCCAAGCTTCTTCGTCTGGGGTGGCGGGCTCATAGAGTCTCCGGTACAGTCGATATTGGTCAATGATGTCATCGGTGTCGATGGCTTCTGCCCACTCGATGCGGACTTTGTAGGGGTATCGACCTTCACTGACAAACACCTGATCCGTGTATTCCGCCACCTTTTTCCAGGGGTTCTCGATGTTTCCGAGGATGCTGACGGAGACAGGCGGAGTGTGGTGGATTTCACCGCAGAGCTCTTGTTCAATTCGGTATTGAACCGTTTCACAGGTCCATTCGCCGTGCACGAGCGTGCTGTCGAAGACCATGATGGGGTCGACGATTCCATTTTGGTCATCGTCCCCATTGGTGGCAAACATGGCCAATTCAGGGTTGTTTGTCCCTTCCGTTGTAAAAGTGCTGTCATCCCAATTCCAGAGATCGGAGCGGAGCAGATAGCTCCAGTCGTAATCCGTGCCGAAGTTGGCCACGCTTTCGTTCCTCCTTTGGACGCGCATCACACCGCCACTTGAGGCCACATTTTCACCGTGATTCCAAATCAGACGAACTGAACTGGCATCGATGGAGTTGGTGGATCCGTCCAAAAGCGGGACTTCCATGCCGACGTGGCTTTGCTCTGCTGGTGCAGTCTGAATGACAAAGAGCTCATTGGGCTCGGTGCACAGTGGGATGTCGTTGTCTGCTTCGCGGTCAGACCAAAGCACAGTCCGGCGCCCTTCTGTCATCCAGAAGGCCATGGCGCTGATTTCTAGGTTGTCCCCTCCGCCAAAGCGGATTTGATCCCCGCCCCGGTTGAGGTCGGAAACGGGGAAGTTCACGATGACGCTGTCTTCCATGAGGTGGGGGCAGTTCTTGAGCAGCAGTGGGTGTTGAAGGCTGGTCAAGGTGGTGTCCCACACTTCTTGGTTGAGGGAATTCTTCACCCTCACATACATGGCGGCATAGCCTTCTACGCCATTGGGAATCCCCCAATAGGGCAGGTCGAGACGAACGGCGTCGGCCCCTGAGAATGGGACATCGCCTTCGAGGGTGCCGGTATATCTGGGGGTGGTGATGGGGAAGGCGACATGAATCTGGTGCAGATCGAGGTCTCCTGATGGGTCCAGT
>PKDZ01000035.1 GCA_002862785.1 Flavobacteriales bacterium | reverse complement strand
CGGCTACCATGTCTGCGGCCATGTCCACCCGGGCATTCGGTTGACGGGCGCCGGACGACAGCGCCTGCGCGTGAGGTGCTTTCACATGGCGGAGCGACAGGCCATCCTGCCCGCCTACGGCGCTTTCACCGGGATGCACGTCATCCATCCGACTGCTCGAGACCGGGTATACGCCATTACAGGTGAGGAGGTCATCGAGGTGTGACCTTCACTGGCACTGTACGCCATACACGGCGAGTAAGCTCAAAATATCCGAGGCAGCGGTGACGCCATCGCCATCGATGTCGGTTGGGCAGGAGGACTCCAGTTCGAACGTGCAGCTTCCGTCGTCCATGTTGGATTCTGGACTGAAGTTGGTCGCATCCAAATACGTGCATCCGTTGAATTCACAATTGCCATCATCGGTTGCCAATGGGTTGTAGTTGTCTGCATTGAAGTCCGTACACCCCAGGATTTCATCTCCGTCGCAGATTCCGTCACCGTCTGCATCCGTCTCGCAGGCCCCAACACAGTCCAACCCGGGCAAGGCGTAAAGGCATGTGCCGTCGTCATAGGTGTTGGATTCATCGAAGTTGCAGGCCTCTGGATCAGTGCACCCACAGGGAGGAGCGACAAACAGGGGCGTCAGTTGGATTGGATTGGATTCTCCTGTGGGCAAGACGGAGATGTTCAAGGTGCCTTCAAACATGCCCGCCGTGGTGAATTGTCCGAGCAAAACCGAGAGGTCTTCGCCTGCCAGACCGGCGTCCGATGTCGTGGAATCCAGGCTCCATCCATCTCCGGACGACCCTCCGATGAACAAGTCTTCACCCAATTCGAACAGGGTGCTCCATATCCCTGGACTGGCACTGAGTTCCGAGCCAGACCCGGGTTGGTCGAGGCCGATGGTGAGCCAGGAATCCAGTGCGACTTCTGGAATGTCCGCAAAGGCAGTCGAATCGATGTCAGTCAGCAACAAGGCTCCCTGATCGGATTGGTAAAATCCGGAGGAGGAGCCGATGAAGGTCGATTCTCCTCCTGACCCCGTCACAGACAGGACGCGGTCGTCCGCTGATGGGCAGGTCAAGTAGATCCGATAGGTGGTCATGCCCACAATCCCCGGATTGTCCGTGCCCAACCCGGCAAATCGGACAATGTCAAGCCCGTAGCCTTCTGCGATGTCGTAAATGCCATAGCAACAATATGTGCAGCTCCCATTGTTGTCGGTGGCTGTGGGGTCGTAATTGCATCCAACCGGATCATCGCACCCGGGTATTTCGTCCGCTTCACAGATGCCGTCACCATCGGTGTCGAGGTAACAGTTTCCTTCACAGTCGTAGGGGTAGAAGGGGAATTCACAGCTGCAATCGTCATCGGTGGCTTCCGGATTGAAATTGCACGCTCGATCATCTTGACACCCTCCGATTTCGAATTCATCACAGATGCCGTCGCCGTCGAAGTCGTTCAGGCAGTTTCCCTGACAGTCCAGGAAGGCCTCAGGAAAGGTGCAGGACGTGTTGTCGTAGCACGGGGAGGACTCTGTATAGTTACACGCGGTTGGATCGCTACATCCCGGGTAAATGCAGCTTCCGTCATCGGTGATGGCGGTGAGGAGGAAATTGCAGGCTGACGGGTCGGTGCATCCGACCAGCGGGTCATAGACCCCGTAGAACACGACAGGACTGGACAGGCTGCCGGCGATGCCATTGGCCACGAAATCCAACTGGTCCTCGCACGTCGGAAGGCTGTCGAGTTCAGCATCCCAAATTTGGACTTCTAGCCCGGATTCGAGGGTTTGATTGCCGTAGACCAGCATCAGGCCCGTGTAATAGCCGTTCGAGGCGAGGAAGTCCGTTGGACCGACTCCCCGGCAGTTTCCTGCTGCGTCGAAGATGGCCGCGACATTCTCGGAACCGGCGCCGACGAGACCATCCACGGAGATGGTATACGTCACGGTCATGCTGAATTCATAGGCACTGGGCACCACGACCCAATCGGCAGGCTGGGCAAAGATGTTGGCGCACAAGGACATGAGGAACACCACAAGGGCACTCCGCATCGAGCGTTTGGTCATGGGTATAATTTACGCCTGTCGCGTCGCTTAATTGACGACGACTGTAAACTCCCCCTTCAGGGTGCGTTCGAAGCCCACCAACTCGCCGTCCTGCTCACGACGGATGAGGAAGTCGAGGTTGACCGTCTCCTCACCGCCCGTCAGGGGAGCGGCCATCACGCTGGCCACGCCGTTGGTAATGCGGTAGGTCTGGGTCGTGTCGAAGGCCACGTTGAAATTGGTCTCATCGACCTGGGTGAAGACCCCGTCCGCAGGGTAGAAGATGGCTCCGCTCTGGACATTGGGGACATCAAGGGTCAGGCTGACCGCGTGCTCCTGGAGCTCTCCATTCGTTCTGGCGTCGGCGGTCACGAAGTAGCGTCGGGTGAACAGGCTGTCCTCTCCGGGGAGGTAGACGAACTCCGCGCCGAGCACCTCCATCGATTCACCGTCCAGCTCCAGAGTCCCACAACCGCAGGTGTAGGCCGGCGGCAAATAGTCCTCGGATGTGGAACAGGCGGCCAGCAGAATGGCCAGGGCGGCTGGAACGAGAAGGGAGGAAAAGCGCTTCATGGACGTCGTGATGGGGCGGATCAGTCTTCCGCGGGATAGCGAAGGTAACGACTCCGTCGTTCCAAGAAGGCCTGGCGCTCTTCTTGCCAGAGGCTGTCGATGCGACCGGACCGGCTGGCATCCTCGATTGCGGTACGCAGGGTCGGGCCACCGGCGAGTTTGTCGAAGAACTCGGGACGGTCGAAGAAGGGGCTCTGGTCTCCGGCGGGCGTGTTCATCCATCCATCGAGCAATTCGATGAGGATTTCCAGGTGAAGGTGGGTGTCCGTGCACTGCGCTTGCCACGTCCCGAGGCGGCGATGAAGTTGGAATCCTTGGCAGGATTGTCCGGCATGTTTGGGGTACTTGCTGGCCGCATTGGGTTCCGGGGTGAACCGGTGGACCGCCCGGGGCATGCCGGGGAAGCCCACGAGGGTGAAGGGCTCGGCCGTGCCCCGTCCGACGCTGGCGACCGTGGCCTCGAGGAGTACGAGATGGGGGTACAGTTGGACGGCCGCGGCTGTGGGCAGGTTGGGGCTTGGGGCAATCGGACAGGTCCATCGGTCTTCCCGCGACCAACCAGAGCAGGGAATGACCGTGAGGTCACACTGAAGGGTGGAGTCTGGGCTGTCGGAGTATCCGCCGCCGAGCCATCCCTCTCCATTGGCCATCAGGGCCAGTTCGCCCAGGGTCATGCCGTGGGCGAGAGGGATCGGCAGGAAGCCGACGAAGGACCGCACGGCCCCCGGGTCGAGCACGGGGCCGTCGACGAGGTGCCCATTGGGGTTGGGGCGATCCAGCACGATGAGGGGAAGGTTCTGCTCGGCACAGGCTTCCATGATCAGGATGAGGGTCGATAGGTAAGTATAGCAGCGGATTCCGACGTCCTGGATGTCGAAGACCATGGCCTCCAATCCGTCGAGCTGGGCGGCCGTCGGCTTTATGTGGGTGCCGTAAAGGCTGTAGACGGGGATGCCCGTTCGCGGGTCCCGTCCGTCTTCGGATTTTTCTCCATCGGGCAGGTCCCCGCGGAACCCGTGCTCCGGGCCAAAGGCGGCGGCGACATCGATGCCCGAGGCGATGAGCGTGTCGATGAGGTGTGTGAATCCGGAATGGCCATCGGGGAGGGCCGCCGTGTGGTTGCAAACGACCCCGACGCGTCGGCCTTCGAGGAGGGGCAGGTAGGCGTCCATCCGGGCGTCCGCCGTCTGCACCTGGGCGGGAAGGATCGCGCAGGGCGTCAGCATCAGGGCGAGGAAAACGGAAGGGAGGCGCATGTGGGCAAAGTAACGGCCCGGTTACCTTGCGGCGTATGCCTTCGAGCCCCCGTCAAGCCGTTCGATTTCTCGCGCGTCGGATGACCGTCGACCCGACGGGCCGCGGCATCGCCCGGCCTGTGGTCCGGATTGCCGAAGGCGGGGTGGCCATCGGGGTGGCGCTCATCATCCTGTCGCTCGCCATTGTGCAAGGATTCCAGCGCGACGTTCGGGAATTGGTGGTCGGATTTGGGGCCCACCTGAGGGTGGTGGCCGCTGACCTAGGCCGAACGCAGGGCACGGACCGCGTGGCCTGGGCCGATGTGGACACGGCCCGACTGCGGGCGATTGACGGGGTGGAATCCGTGCAGGCTTTCGCGCAGCGTCCTGCCATCCTCGAGACCGCCGAAGAGGTCGAGGGCGTCGTGGTGAAGGGACTCGGAGCCGATGCGGACACCGCGTTCCTCGCCCGACGGCTGTTGGCGGGCCGGTTGCCGGACTTCGGCTCGGATTCGGACTCTCTGGACCTGCTCGTCTCCTCCATCCATTCCCGTGAACTAGGCCTCGACCCCGGTCGCCGGGTGCGCCTCCTGCTGGCCAACGGGAAGGGCGAGATGCGGCCGCGCGTCTTCACGGTGTGCGGTGTCTACGGAACCGGATTGCAGGAATTCGATTCGGAGTATGTCTTCTGCGGCATGCACCATCTG
>PKDZ01000089.1 GCA_002862785.1 Flavobacteriales bacterium | reverse complement strand
GCCTCGCGGAGACCGACATCCACACCCCATCCCGTGATGGGAATCAGCTCATTTTTTTTTTGCCCCCTCCGCGGTGACCGCTTCGAGGGAGCCGATGCGCATGAGCATCAGTTCGACCAGCAACCTTGGATGGCGTGAAAGCCGATATTGCTGGTCCGCCTCATTGGCATGCCCGATGGCCCCCACGAGGAAATGAAGCCCACAGCGACGGGCCTGCTCCCCGAACCGGTCGGCCACAGTGGCTCCGGCCTCCATGAGGGAGAGGGTGGCTTCGTCCTTGCAGACGAGGAGGTTGCGGAGGTGCTGCCCGAGGCCCGTCACGAAGTGGTGGGCATCAAACCCGGCGGCCACGACTTCCTCCAGTTGAAGGAGCATGTCGCCAATCCGACCATCCAGGGCCGCATCCACCACATTGAAGTAGACGTCATGGCCCAGCACATTGAGATGGCGGGTGACCGCAGCATAGGTCACGCCCTCGGCACTCGAGGCCACCATTTGGTCGAAGATGCTCAAGGCGTCCCGCATGGCCCCATCGGCACGCTGGGCGATCACGTTAAGCGCCTCCGCCTCGGCGGTCACGCCCTCTTTGCCTGCCACGAAGGCGAGGTGGTCGGCGATGTCCCGGGTCGTGATGCGCCGGAAGTCATAGATCTGGCAACGCGACAGAATGGTCGGCAAGATTTTGTGCTTTTCCGTCGTGGCCAGGATGAACACAGCGTGCTTCGGCGGCTCTTCCAACGTCTTCAGAAAGGCGTTGAAGGCATCCTTGGACAACATGTGCACCTCGTCGATGACGTACACCTTGTATTGCCCATCCTGCGGCGGGATGCGCACCTGGTCGATGATGCTCCGGATGTGCTCCACCCCGTTGTTCGAGGCGGCGTCGAGTTCGAAGACATTGAAACTCCGCTCGGCCTGCTCGGTGGTGAACCCGTTGATGGCGTTGGCGAAAATCCGTGCACAGGTCGTCTTGCCGACTCCTCGGGGACCGCAGAAGAGATAAGCCTGTGCGATCTGCCCGGACTCGATGCTGTGCCGCAAGGTGTCGGTGATGGACTGCTGGCCCACCACCGTCTCCCACGTGGTGGGGCGGTACTTGCGTGCGGAGACGAGGAAATGGTTCCCTTCGGGCATCAGGTCAAAGGTGCGGCTTGCCCGTGAATTCCGGGGAATCAATTTTGCACAGCACGCCCACATTTTGCCGCCGTCAGGCCGATGTGGGAGAATCCGGGGCATGACCCTTGCGCACCCACCTCGTTTGGCGTAGATTTGCGCCCCCTTTTGCGCAAAGCATATGTTCCGGAATCGATACGAAACGGTCTTCATCATCACCCCCGTCCTCTCTGACGAGCAGACGAAGGAGGTGGTCAAGAAGTTCAAGGACCTCCTGAAAGACAAAGGAGCCAACATCACCCACGAGGAGAATTGGGGCATGCGGAAGCTTGCCTACCCGATCCAGAAGAAGTCCACGGGCTTCTACTACCTCGTGGAATTCGATGCTGAGCCCGACACCATCCTGCCGTTCGAGACGGAGTTCCGCCGTGACGAGCGCATCATCCGGTTCCTGACGACCCGGATGGACAAGAACCACATCGAGTACGCCGAGAGCCGCCGTGACCGCGAGTCCGACCGCCGCGAGAAGCCGCAGCAGTCCAAAGCGGAAGCCAAAGCCTGACCGCCCCAAAGTCCACTACCATGGCCGACAATAAGAACGTGCGTTACCTGAACCCGATCGCCATCGACACGAAGAGCGAGCGGTACTGCCGCTTCCGTGAGAAGGGCTTCAAGTACATCGACTACAAGGACCCGGACTTCCTCCTGATGCTGGTGAATGAGCAGGGCAAAATCCTGCCGCGCCGCCTCACCGGAACGAGCCTCAAGTACCAGCGCCGCGTCGGCAAGGCCATCAAGAAGGCCCGCCACCTCGCGTTGCTCCCCTATCTCGCTGACCAGCTCCGCTGATCGGCCCAAGACCCTGAGACATGGACGTGATTCTCAAGCAGGACGTCGAGCGCCTGGGCGCCAAGAACGACATCGTAACCGTCAAGACCGGTTATGCCCGCAACTACCTGATTCCCCAAGGCTTTGCCATCGCCGCCACGGACAGTGCCCGCAAGGTGGTCACCGAGACCATCCGCCAGCAGTCCCACAAGGCCCTTAAGGCGCTTGAGGACGCCAAGGCCGTGGCCGAGAAGATGGCCGGTGTGTCCGTCAAGATCGGCGCCAAGGCCGGCGAGAGCGGCAAGATTTTCGGTTCCGTCAACAACATCCAGGTGGCCGAGGCCCTCGCCGCAGCCGGCTACGAGGTGGAGCGGAAGAACATCGACCTGGGCACGGACACCATCCGTGACCTCGGCAGCTACACCGCCAAGGTGAAGCTCCACAAGGAGGTCGTTGCGGAGATTGCCTTTGAGGTGGTCGCTGAATAAGATTTCCCTCCCAACTGGGAGGAGACGAAACAAAAGGGGGCGCTGCCCCCTTTTTTTGTGCCTGACTTCTTGCGATGTCCACGTTCAAGCTCCACAGTGAATTCCAGCCGACTGGCGACCAGCCGGAGGCCATCCGCCAACTGGTGGAGGGGGTGGATTCCGGGGTGCCCCATCAGACCCTGCTGGGGGTGACAGGGTCGGGCAAGACCTTCTCCATTGCCAACGTCATCGAGCGGACCCAGCGGCCGACGCTGGTCCTGAGCCACAACAAGACCCTGGCCTCCCAGCTGTACAGCGAGTTCAAGGAGTTCTTCCCGGACAACCTCGTCGAATACTTCGTCAGCTACTACGATTACTATCAGCCCGAGGCCTACATCCCGTCCAGCGGCACCTACATCGAGAAGGACCTCGCCATCAACGAGGAGATCGAGAAGCTGCGCCTGTCCGCCACGTCCGCCCTGCTCAGCGGCCGGCGCGATGTCATTGTCGTGGCGTCCATCAGCTGCATCTACGGCATTGGCAACCCGGTGGAATTCCACAAGAGCGTCATCGAGGTCAAGGTCGGCCAGGTGGTCAGCCGCAATGCCATTCTCCACCGACTCGTGGAAAGCCTGTACCACCGCACCCGCGGGGACTTCAACCGTGGCTCCTTTCGCGTCAACGGCGACGTGGTCGACGTGTTCCTCGCCTATGCCGATCACGCCGTACGCCTCCACTTCTGGGGCAATGAGATTGAGCGCATCGAGACCATTGACCCCGAACACGGGACCGTGCTCCACACCTTCGAGGCGCTCCGCATCTATCCGGCCAACCTCTTTGTGACCGGCAAGGACACCCTTCAACAGTGCATCTGGGAGATCCAACAGGACATGGTGAAACAGGTCCAGTGGTTCAACGAGCAGGGGCGGTTCATCGAAGGGAAGCGCCTCGAGGAGCGCACCACGCACGACCTCGAGATGATGCGGGAACTCGGCTTCTGCAGCGGCATCGAGAACTACAGCCGCTACTTCGACCGGCGCCAGCCCGGTCAGCGCCCCTTCTGCCTGCTCGACTACTTCGCGGACGACTTCCTGCTCGTGGTGGACGAGAGTCACGTGACCGTCCCTCAGGTCGGGGCCATGTACGGCGGGGACCGCTCCCGCAAGGTGTCCCTCGTGGAGCACGGCTTCCGACTGCCATCCGCCCTTGACAACCGACCGCTCAAGGACGACGAGTTCCAGGGCATGATTCGCCAGACCATCTACGTGAGCGCCACCCCGGCCGACTATGAGCTGGAGAAGAGCGAGGGCGTGGTGGTGGAGCAATTGATTCGCCCGACAGGCCTGCTCGATCCGCCCATCGAGGTGCGCCCCTGCCAGAACCAGGTGGATGACCTCATCGGCGAGATCAGGGCGACCATCGACGCGGGAGACCGCGTGCTGGTGACCACGCTGACCAAGCGAATGGCGGAAGAGCTCTCCCGCTACCTCGACCGCCTCCGCATCTCGTGCTCCTACATCCACAGCGAGGTCAAGACCCTGGACCGGATCGAGATCATCCGCAACCTCCGAGAGGGCGTGATCGACGTGCTCGTGGGGGTCAACCTCTTGCGGGAAGGCCTGGACCTGCCGGAGGTCTCGCTGGTGGCGGTGATGGACGCCGACAAGGAGGGCTTCCTGCGCTCCAACCGCTCCCTGACCCAGACCGCCGGTCGGGCCGCGAGGAATGTCAATGGTCGCGTGCTGATGTACGCGGACACCATCACGGATTCGATGGCGCAGACCATCGAGGAAACGGCACGGCGCCGGGAGAAGCAGGAGGCCTACAACGCCGAGCACGGCCTCGTCCCCGTGCAGGTAAAGCGGACCAAGAAGACGGTCTTCGAGCAAAGTGAACTCATCGAGGACCGCCCCTCTCCGATGGCGGCCGAGCCCGCCCCCACCGGCGATGGCATCCTGGCCGACCCCGTTGTCGCCGGCTACATCGCCGCCCAGGACCGCAAGGCCATGGAGAAGCTCATGGCCCGCACGAAGCGCGAGATGGAACGGGCCGCCAAGGAGCTCGCCTTCATGGACGCCGCCCGGATGCGGGACGAACTCTTCGCCCTTCAGGATGCCGTCAAGGACTGGCCCCCCTGAACTCAGTCTTTGTGTCCCACCTTGCAACCCGGAAGGCCCCTCCTGCGTCCTTCCCTT
>PKDZ01000047.1 GCA_002862785.1 Flavobacteriales bacterium | reverse complement strand
GCCCGGGTTGATCGGCTTGATGGTGTAGTCTCCATCGAAATCGGTGTTGCCACCCGTCACCTGGTTTCCGTTGAGGAACAGCACGACGTTCACGAATGGCAGCGGTTCTCCGGTTTCAACGTCGGTCACCTTGCCTTGCAGCGCACCGGAGCCGACCTGTGCGGAGGCGCCGAGCGGAGCGAAAAGCAGGAACACCAAGAGGCTGGCGAACGCGGTGAGGGGACGAGAGATGGCGCCGGCCGCAGTGGAGCGGCCGGAATGGGGGGCGGTTGCGGCAAAAGCCGTCATGGTCTGTGGCGTCATGAATCGCGGGGTCACACAGGTTTCTCAGCCGGCAATATAGCGCACAAGCATTCACTCATTTTGGGAAACGGAATGGGAGCTGATGCCGGTCGTCTACAAGGCTCAACGCGGCGGCCACCGGGGGGGTTGCTCAGTCGAGCAGGGCCGCCACCTCGCCCGCGAGCCACTCCGAATACAGCTCAGCGCCGACCCCGCGGAGGTGGCGGTGCGTCGCGAACCAGCACAGTCCGAAGACAATTGGCAAGAAGACCAGGAACTCAGCGATATCGAAGAGCATGGTCAGTGACCGCTTTGGTGTTGTATCCAATCATTCGCCCGCCTGTAGAATGGAAAGAAGATGATGAGGTGACAAATGGCGCCCCAAAACACTTGCCCGGAGACTGTGACCATGTCAGACTGGAATGTTCCCCAGGGTTTCATGCACACCCACAACAGCCCAAGAGCGAGCAGCGGGTTGAATGCTGCCGCCCTGGACAATGTGATGAGGTAAAGCCCACCACCCAACATGCCGAACAGGAAAAGGTGGATCAGCATTCCATAGCGTCCCCAATCGATGTATGCTTCGCAATAATGTCCCAGGCTGAAGGAGCTGCCTCCGTATGGGCTGAAGGCGAAGTCTGTATAACGTTCAACTTTGGCCTGGTCATTCTTGATGCCTTTGTCGGGAGCCAAGATGCGCGGTAGAAGAGAGAACGTGAGATTGGACTGCAGGAGTTGGCCGCTTTGGTGAGGAATTTCGGCAGGGACCTTCGAGACGGCACTCGAGAAATACTCCAGGTAGCCTACCCTCCTGTAGGTTGCATTGATCTGTCTTTCATTGAAGATGTCGGTGGCAATGGCGTCGGAAGCCAGTTCTTGGAATTTGAGCAACGCATCAGTCTGTGTGACCACAATGTGTTGGGAGTATTTGCCACCATTGAGGTACGCTCGGTACTCTCCCTTGATGCTCTGCCAAACGAACAGGAGTAGAAAAGCGGGGAGGAGGATGGGGGACAATCTCAAGGCCTGTCGAACATTGAATGTCCTGATTCCGGTAAGAGAAGCGACCAACAGGATGGACAAGGGGCCTTTCCAATCACTGAAGAAGCTGAAGAAGCTGAGCGCGATGAGGCAGGTGAAAATCAGGATGACCAAAAGGGTGTGTTTTCGGTCAAGCATGAATTTGATGGCGATGACCATCAGGATGGCGTCGCTGATTCCAAGGGCATAGGTTTCAAGTTGCCGAAAACCGCTGGCGTAGGGGATGGCGAAGTCCATCGCCTCCCCGATGAGCTTGGCTGAGAAAAAGGCAAGAACGAGCCGCTTTTGATTCAGCTGGTCAGCGGCTTGTGTCAGGTCGTCCAGGGTGAAAAAGAGGCGCCTCGAAGAGGAGGCCCAAAGGGTTCTGACCCCAATGGACACCGCGAGCAGGGACACAGAGCTCATCCAGAAGGTGGCTCGGCCAGTGCCGAAGAAGAGTCCATTCAGGGTGAGGTTGTTTTGATTGGCTTCAATCAGTGTGGTGTGGATTTCGACGAAAGGAATCAGGATGCAGAACAGCATGATTCCGGGATGGTGCTGCCACCAGAACCAATGCAGTAAAAGGAGGAGAAGCGCACTTGACCAGAGCACTTCCCAAGGGTTGGGGCTGGAGAATCCCAAGACTGCACAGCACGCCAAAGCGGTCGTGATCAATGCAGAATGAACGGGCTGAGGAAGGGTCATGCTGGCTTCACTGAGTCCATTTCGGTCCGGACGGCCTTCACAAAGTGACGCAGATCAAATTTCTTCTCAATGGGTTCCCAATCCGCGGCGTCTGGTGGGCTTTGCAGCAGTTCACGGATCGCCGTGGTCCACAATTGAGGCTGATTCCAAGGCACGACCTTTCCATGTTCCGAATTTCTGATCATGTCGAGGCTGCACCCAACACGGTCGCTGACGATGCACCGGATGTTGCAGGCCATGGCCTCATTTACGCTCAGTCCCCATGTTTCACCCGGGCCCTTTGAAGGAAGGCAGAAAATGCTGCCCATGCGGTACACGACAGGCATGTTCTGTTGGTTTTGAAAGCCGATGAAATGGACGCGAGGCTTTGAGCCCCATGAATGTTTGAGTTCCTCTTCCAGGGGTCCACTCCCTGCGATGATGATGTGACTTTCGTCTGGCAACGCATCCCAAGCACGGAGCAGGAGTTGGGGCTGCTTTTTTTCTTCGAGTTTTCCCGCAAAGAGGATGACATTGGCATGGGTGGGAATCCCCAATTCACTTCGCCACTGCATCGCCGCCTTTTTTCGTACCTGGTCTTCATTCTGGAAATGCTGTTGTTCAACAGAATGAGGTGCTCGTTTCAATTGATCGGGTTTCAGTCCACACCAGATGTAGTAGGCTTCATTGGCAGTTCCCACGCTGAAGGCGACATCCACATGGCGGTACACCCATGAGAGGAATGCCCGTCTGGCCAGCCTTTTCAGAGGGGGAGCCGGGTCGAGAAGGTGACTGTCTCCACGGAACCAGACCGGGATGCGTCCGTGGAAGTGGCGCAGGGCCCTCAAATGGCCGGGGAAATTCCACCCATAAACGAGGAGGGCATCGGGCGCGAATGCGCGGATGGAACCGATCAGCGCATGGCGTCCTGAGACAGTGGAGGCGTCATGTGAGACGTGGTCGTACCCCCCTGTCACCGGAATGTCCCAGACAATCTCTCGCTGGAAATCCGGATCAAATTTGACTTGGTCGGAAGTCTTGCTGAAGAACACGAGGACCTTGAGTGTAGGGTCGGAACCCAGCATGCGAAAGAAGGGCGCATTGTACTGGATGGGGTGCGTACTGAGGATGGCTAGTCTTCTCATGTTCCCAGTGATTCAATGGCCTGGAGCAGCTTCTTCGTTCCCTCGGTCGCCGTGTGTTGTTCGAGGGGCGATAAATCCGGATTCCAGCTGTCAGGTTCAGCCTGGGCGAGCGTGATCAGGACGGATTCAACGCGGGTGTGCAGCTCATGCGCAGGAGAGGGCCAGCTGACAGAGTAAGCGTCGGCTTTGCACTCCTGAAGGAAAGAGAGGGCCGAACTGTCCCCGTGAAGAATGGACATCAGGGGTTTGCCAGCCAAGAGGCATTGGAAGGTTTTGGAGGCTGTATAGTGGGCCTCTGTGGAGCCCAGCACCAGAGAAGCATGTGCCCTTCTGAGTAAGCTTTGGATGGTGAGAAAGGGAAGGCGTGCAGGATGCTCGTGGACGATGTTGTCGATGCCCTCCTTCTCAGCGAGTTCAGAGATGGAGGGGCCAGGCCGCACTCCGGTGCCTACAAATCGCATGCGAAGATCCTGCGGCCAGAGCCCGTTTCCCTTTAACGTAGCGATGGCTCGGAATAGGCATCGTGCAATGGATTCGCTGTGCGGGAGAAAGGCGCCGGCGTACAGGATGTACCTGCCTTTCTCGGGGTCAAAGGGGCAGGTTGGGGAAGCCGGTTCCAGCCGGTGATCTTCATGGTCGAATCCATAGGGAAAGGCCACCGATACTGGGCGGTTTCCAGGGGGAAAGCAGCGGTGCAAGGCTGGCTTGAAGTAAGCCTCTGCGACCCCACTGATGATGGAGGCTGCTCGGATCGCCCTCGGTTCCAGAACCAGCGCCGCCTGTCTCGTCCACCAGGCGCGACTCAGTGGGGGCTCATGCTCCGTCAGTTGATACACCCACGGGTCGATGTAATCGACTCCGTATGGCGTATTGAATTTTCGGGCAAGGGCCGGTCCCATCAGAGGAGTGTACCAGGATGGAATGGGCATCCAGATGAAATCGGTCGAGTTGTTTTGGAGCCAAACGGTCGCAGCGGCCTTCATGGATTGGAAAGCCCGCAAGCCGATGTCGCCAATGAGGCGACGGCCCATCATCTTCCACACAGGTTTGGCCGTGGTGTGAATGACCTCAATGCCCGGTCGGATCAGCCGGGTCACCTCCGGGTCGGGAGGTTCTTCATGGTGGTCGGGATGCACGGTGATGACGGTCACCTCCCATCCAGATTCGCGCGCGCCATTGGCCACGAGCCGCGCCCTGTGCATGCCCGCGAGGTTCGAGGGGGGCCAGTGGGGGTAGATGATCAACAGGTGACGGCTCATGAACCCAACATGTTGTGGATGACCCCCAAGAGCTTGGTGCTCTCCGTTGACCAGTTCAGATGGTCCCTCGCCACCGCCCACGCTTTCTTGCGGCGCTCGGAGAGCGCATCGAGGGAGGATGCCAATTCAGCCAGTCGTGTGGCCCAACCTTGCCCGTCATTCAGGTCCATCACCTCCCCAAGGTCGGGGTGCTCGGCGTAGAATTCTTCTTGCGCTGGAGTGCAACTGGCCAGGGTCCAGCATCCACAGAGGGG
>PKDZ01000081.1 GCA_002862785.1 Flavobacteriales bacterium | reverse complement strand
GTACCTGGCCGAAGTGGATTTGGATTTCCCAGGAAAACCGGTCGGACTCTTCGAATGGCCGCTGGCTGGAAGCGACCTCGGATTCAGAAGCACTGAGGAACAGTTCACCGGCGTTGCCCAAGGTGATGAAAGCCAATGGGGAATGGACGTCCGGATGCTGTCCGGAAGCATGAATGCAATCGTGAGATTGGATGTCAACTCAAGCGCCGCTCAATCACTGGATGACAAATTGGGTGCCTTCATCACCGATGACACGGGTGAAGAACATTGCATCGGGCAAATGCAACCCATGGACACGGAACAAGGGCTGCTGTACTTCATGACGATGTTCGAAGAACCCGAAAATGGTCGGAACATCCGATTCAAGTGGCACAACGCTCTCACTGAGACCGAATGGATCGCCGATGACATTCTCGCCTTCGAGGCGGGTGGTTCTGAGGGCACTCTGGACGCCCCGTTCATCCTTCATTTCTCAAAGGCAGACGAAGTGGATCTCGAATCCGCTGGACACCTCATGGCCTATCCGAACCCGTTCAACAACGAGCTCGTCATCCACTGGCACGGAACAGAACCGCTGAAGGATCTGGTGATTGAAGACTCACGAGGAAGACGAGTGGCCGACCTAAGCTGCAATGACATCCTCAATGGTCCCTGCCGATGGAATGCCGCGGGTATAGAAGGAGGAGTCTATTTCATCCATGCGACAACAGAAACCAGGAATTACACCCTGAGGGTCGTCAAATGATCAATTGGAGGGGGCGGCAAAGCCGCTCCCTCCACCCACCCAGCATCTGATTCAACATCCAGCCGAAGGGCTTCGCCCCCACTGACCTCAAAATCCATAATCCCATGCGTCTAATTATAACAAGTGTTCTATTGGCAGCCGCATCGGCCCTCGCGCTGGCTCAACCCATTGGATGTCCAGACGACCATCTTGTCAGCAATACAGGGGAAATCTGTGGTGTAGGCCTGCTGAGCGGACAAAGTTTCGTCGCTCCGGCAACTGGATGGATTGATACACTGAGGGTGGTCCACTGCCAATCCAGCTTTACCGAAATCGCATTCAGGATAGCGCCTGATGAAGGAGCAGAATGGAATTCCGGTGAGATCATTGGAACAACCACAGTCATCGGGCCCATTGACGGTCCTGAATCCAACTGCAACCCATCCAACAATGGCCTAATCAGCTACTCATGGACGGAACTGGCCGTCAACGGAGTTGGGGTTGAGGCGGGAAAACTCTATTTCATCGAATTCCTTCAGGGATATGGCGCCTCCGGATGTGGTCCAGGATTTCCTGATGGGCATGCGCATTACCCTTTTGCCGCAGCACCTCTCGAAGACTTGCTCTTCGAACTGGAAATCTGTGAGGACGACATTCCATTCGGTTGCACTGATGAGGCTGCATGCAATTTCGACGCGGCGGCATCAGTGACCGACGGATCTTGTCTGGAAGAGGATTGCCATGGTGATTGCGGCGGTAGCGCATACCTGTCCGACGATTGCGGATGCATCGGTGGAAACACCGGCTTGACCGAGGACATCTGCTATGGATGCACAGAAGAACTCGCCTGCAATTTCGACCCACAAGCCATCATTGATGATGGAAGCTGTCAAGTGCTCGATTGCATGGCTGTCTGCGGAGGAGAGGCCTATCTCACCGATTGTGGTTGTGTGGGAGGAACCTCACCGCTTCCTTCCAACCGGTGTATCGATGGATGCCTCACCACAACGCTCGGTGATGACCGTTCTCCTTGTGCACCTGTCTTGATGAAAGGCCAGACCTTCACCGTGTCCGAGCGGGGGATTCTAAAAAGAGTCGGAGTGGCCAGTTGTTGTGCTTCTGAAGTGCAACTCGCAATCCGATCCGCACCGAAAGACTGGGAATGCGACCCGGAGACACTCTGGAATCAAGGAGAAATCCTGCTCACCACACAGCAGCAAGGTCCAATTTGTGCGGGCATGGCCAATTGTCAGCAACCCACTGAAGATGGCTATCCAATGAGATACTTCGAATCAGATGATGTCATGCTCGAATCTGACATCACCTATGTCATCGAATTCGTGGCAGGCTTTGGAACTGGGGCATGCAGCGCAGGTGACCTTCCGGGAACAGGGTTCAGAACCTTCGGTCCCCCGGGACCGCTTTCCTTGTTGTTCGAATTGGACCTCTGTCAGTCGGACAGTGCATTGACCTCATTCGGTTGCACCGATCCGCTCGCTGGAAACTTCAACAATCTCGCAATTGAAAATGACGGATCCTGTCTCTATGAAGATTGTGCAGGTGAACTCGGGGGTCTTGCAACGAATGGACCCTGCGGTTGTCTGGATACCCTATCAGCACACACCAGGCTGGGGTGCATCAGCGGCCAGTTGCAGGAAATCGAATCCAACCACGGATCACCTTGTGGGTTGACCGGTCACGGCCAGACCTGGACTCAGGCCCAGGACGGCTTTCTGCATGGCCTTCAGTTGCTCGCAGACGAAACCTCGGATGTGGCCGTGAACTTGTTCATCCATGACGGTCCATTTGCCGACTCCCTCCTTGCCTCGACATCAGCTGTTGGTGTCGCTGCGGGAATCTGCGGTGCCGAAATCAAAGAAAGGGACTTGATTTTTCAGGGCATTCCCCTGCAATCAGGCCGTCAATATCGAATCGAGTTGACCCAAGGGAGCGCCATGCTGAATTGCACCTCATCGTATCCCAATGGTCAAGGCCTCGATGAAGAGGGTCAACCACTCAACCTCGATTTGTCCTTTTTATTGGCATATCGTCTGCCAGAGCCCAACGAATTGATTTGGGGTTGTCGCCAGCCTGAAGCATGCAATTTTGCCGACCAATCCACTCACAATTCAGGCGACTGCCTCACCGACGACTGCAACGGAGACTGCGGTGGAGAGGCTGTGTTCATTGAAGGATGTGGATGTCGTGAAGGCAATACGGGGATGGCTTCCTCCAGCTGTTACGGGTGCACGGACAGCAATGCGTGCAACTACAATCCTGGGTCACCCATCGACGACGGAAGTTGTGTGGAACCAGATTGCGCAGGTGTATGTGGCGGATTTGCCGTTTATGTCCCGGAATGTGGTTGTGTCGGAGGCACAACAGGTCAGAATCCAGACAATTGTCTCACCCAATGCCAAGCATCATCCCATCTGTCCAATTTCGGTGCCGCCTCCTTTTTCCAATCCCTGTTCAGCTCCGGGTCCATACAACGCATCGAAACAGAATCAACAGCCTACCTGACGGGTGTTAAGCTTCTTCAGGCCAGCACCCCAGAAGGTCCATTCAAAATCGAAATTCGAAAAGGCACTTCTTTCAGCTCCGCCCAAATTCTGGACACGATTGCTGTCGCCTCCTTCAATGAGGTCGACCTGTTCAATCAGCCCATTCTGATTGCATTTGCTCCTTTGAACACCCCCATCGCATTCGATGAGGATGAGACCCTCTGGCTTCAACTGACGGATGGGAACTGGCTCGCACCGAACACACCATTCAACTCGATCCCGAATGGAGAAGCATACACATTTCATGGCGCACAACCTGCAAACGATTGGTTCCTCGAACTACTAAGCTGCGATGAGGTTCTTGGGTGCACCGACGAAACAGCGTGCAATTTTGAACCCTGGGCGTCTGCCCTTTTGGAAGGCAGTTGTGTCGCAGATTGCACCAACCCTCTTGCCAACAACTACAATCCGGATCCCGACCCCAACTGCATCAACAACGAATATTGCCAGTTTAACGTGGGATGTATGGACCCCACTGCATGCAACTTTGATACAGCGGCAACATACCAAATGCATCCAATCACCTCGGAGATTGTACTCTGCGTATATGGAGATCCGAGTCAGTGCATTGGCTGCAGTGGTGAACTGGATGGAACAGGTGTGACCCAGCTTCAAGATTCAGACCTCGATGGAATCTGCAACTGGGATGAGATCATGGGCTGCCGAAATCCAGACGCATGCAATTTCAATGAGTTTGCAACTGACGACGCTCCTTGTGTCTTCCCATCAAGTTGCAGCACATGCTCTGGGGAAACCGACGGAACCGGATACCCCATTGTCACCATAGATGTTGATGAAGACGGAGTCTGTGACCTTATTGACAATTGTACGGACATCAATGCCGACAACTACAACGACCCTCAAAATGGAGTTTGCCGGGGTCCGTGTGACACTGCGCCTTTATTCGACACGATTGAATATGTGTCCGCTGCTTCAAGTCGGTTCTCCATGGATGGCGCCATCCGAATCGAAACCTCAGTCGGCTTCCTCCCGGACGTGCCGTTTGAATCGCACATGCCTGTTCAGCTCGTATTAGAAGGGCACAACGAAGACCTTCACTTTGAATTCGACCTTCCCGCAGATGAGTTCAATGTTCCTGCAGGATTCTACCAAGCCGCGATTTACAATTCAGAAGGCTGCCCTGGAGTTCGTGAAGCCCCGTCAGGAACCAGTTTCGGTCAACCCCCAGTCTACCGAAACATCGTTGTACTCTACGAACAATGCTGCGGGGGGTGCGGAACACGCGACATCGATGCTGACGGCATCTGTGATCAAAACGATGCCTGCACCGACAAGAATGCGAACAACTACGACGACCCGGCCAACGAGCCCTGTGAGTACTGACCCTCAGTCGAGCCAGCCCTGCTCGCGCATCCAGTCGTCGTTGTAGACCTTGCCCACATAACGTGAACCGTGGTCGTGGAACAGCACGACGGCGAGATCCGTGGGTTTCAGCTCGTCCTTGAGCTGGCGCAGGCCCTGAAAGGCCGAACCACAGCTGTAGCCGAGGAAAAGCCCCTCTTTCCGCGCGAGCTCCCGTGTGGCGAGGGCCCCGTCCTTGTCGGTGACCTTCTCAAACTTGTCGATGATGTCGAAGTCAACGTTGGCCGGCAGGATGTCCTCCCCGATGCCCTCGGTGATGTAGGGGTAGATCTCCTTCTCGTCGAACTCCCCGGTTTCGTGGTACTTCTTGAACACCGATCCATAGGAATCGACCCCCCAG
>PKDZ01000038.1 GCA_002862785.1 Flavobacteriales bacterium | reverse complement strand
GACGCCGGGGTCATCTACCTCCGACCGGAGACGGCGCAGGGCATTTTCGTCAACTTCCTCAACGTCCAGAAGTCCGGCCGGATGAAGCTGCCGTTTGGCATCGCGCAAATCGGCAAGGCGTTCCGGAACGAGATCATCGCCCGCCAATTCATCTTTCGCATGCGCGAATTCGAGCAGATGGAGATGCAATTCTTCGTCGCGCCAGGCACGCAAGGCGAGTGGTATGAGTATTGGAAGGAGCAGCGGATCCAATGGCACAAGGCCCTCGGTCTGGGCGACGAGGCCTACCGGTTCCACGACCACATCAAACTGGCCCATTACGCCGACGCGGCTTGCGACATCGAATTCAATTTCCCGATGGGCTTCAAGGAGCTCGAAGGCATCCACAGCCGGACGGACTTCGACCTCGCGGCGCACGAGGAGCACAGCGGCAAGAAGCTGCGGTTCTACGACCCCGAGAAGGAGGAGAGCTACGTGCCCTACGTTGTGGAGACGTCGATTGGCCTCGACCGCATGTTCCTCGCGGTCCTGTCCAACGCCTTGCGCGTCGAGACGCTGGAGGATGGTTCCGAGCGCACCGTGATGCGCATTCCGGCTGCCTTGGCTCCGGTCAAGCTCGCCGTGTTGCCCCTCATCAAGAAGGATGGCTTGCCGGAGAAGGCGCGCGAGATCATGAACCTGCTCAAGCTGGACCACAGCGTCCAATACGATGAGAAGGACGCCATCGGCCGCCGCTACCGCCGCCAGGATGCCATCGGCACGCCGTTGTGCATCACCATCGACCACGACACCCTGGAGGACAACGCGGTGACTCTGCGCGACCGCGACACCATGGAGCAGGTCCGCGTGCCCATTGCCGAGCTGCCTGCCCGCGTGGCCGAGCGGGTCGGTTGGTCCACCCTGTTCGCCTGACCTCTTTTCGATTCACCCCCACCATGGAGACCACCCCATCCGCCGTCATGGCCTTTCAAGACCTCACCTTCGAAGGCGTGCGCGCCTTGATCCGCGTTGATTTCAATGTGCCGATGACCAAGCCGGGCGAGGACGGCACCCGCGCTGTGACCGACGACACCCGGATCCGCGCCGCCCTGCCGACCATCCAGCATGTGCTCGACACCGGGGGCAGCGTGGTCCTGATGAGCCACCTCGGCCGCCCGAAAGGCCCCGACGCCGAATTGTCTCTGCGCCACATCGTCCCGACGCTGGAAGGCCACCTCGGGCGTCCGGTGAAGTTTGCCTCCGACTGTGTGGGCGACGAGGCCCTGGAGGTGACGCAGTCCCTCGCGTCCGGAGAGGTCGCCGTGCTGGAAAACCTCCGCTTTCACGGGGAGGAAAAGGCCGGTGATGAGTTCTTCGCGGGGCAGCTCGCCGAGAATGGGGACTTCTACATCAATGACGCCTTTGGCACGGCGCACCGCGCGCATGCCTCCACGGCCGTGATCGCCCGCTTCTTCCCGGAGGACAAGGCGTTTGGCTTCCTCATGGAGGGCGAGGTCAAGGCGCTGGAGCAGGTGCTCGGCCGCGCAGAAAAGCCGGTGGCCGCCGTAATCGGGGGCGCCAAGGTCAGCTCCAAGCTGGCGGTGTTGCAGAACCTGCTCGACCGCGTGGACAAGCTGATCATCGGAGGCGGCATGGCGTACACTTTTGTGCAGGCCCAAGGCGGCCAGGTCGGTGGTTCGCTTGTTGAGCCCGACATGCACGGAGACGCTTTGGCCCTCCTCGAGGCGGCCAAGGCCAAGGGAATTTCCGTCCATTTGCCGACCGACACGCTGTGCGGAGACGGCTTCTCGCCAGACGCCAACCAGCAGACGCATCCGACGAATGCCATCCCCGACGGTTGGGAGGGCATGGACATCGGCCCGGACAGCCGGGCGGACTTCGCCGCGGCACTCGCCGGGTGCAAGACCATCCTGTGGAATGGCCCAATGGGGGTGTTCGAATTTGACCGCTTCGCTGAGGGCACCAACCACATCGCTCAGGCCATCGTTCAGGAGACGGCAGCAGGGGCCTACACCCTTGTGGGTGGCGGAGACTCTGTCGCGGCCGTCAACAAGGCGGGCCTTGCTGACAAAGTGAGCTACGTCTCCACGGGAGGCGGTGCCATGTTGGAGGGCCTCGAGGGCAAGACCCTGCCTGGCATCGCGGCCATCGCCGAGGCCTGAGCAACGGGTCGCTGACAAATCTCATCGGGCCGGCCGGTAACCTTGGAGGGTGCGCCCCGTACCTTCAAGACTGACCGATGCGCTTTTTCCTGCTTTCCCTGCTGCTCGCGGCTGCTGTTGCGAGTCCAGCCCAGATTTCCCTTTTGGGAGGTTCTCCTCTGTCCACGGACCCGCCTCCATTCAACAGCCAGCCCCACGGCTTGAATCCCACCGGACTGTGGGAAGACAGCAGTGGACCCCTTCCGACCAATGCCTGGTGGCAGAACCTCGCCCTTGGCGGCGGCGGGCTGACGGTCAACACCCTGCCGTACCTCGTTCAGGTCAGCGGGGATGCTTTGAAGTTCGGCGCGCCGAGCAAGGTGGTCGAGGCCAATTTCATTTTCACCTCGATGACCGAGAACCTGAGCTTCCGGTCCGTGCAGAGCACGCCGGGGCAACAGATCACGGATTATGGACCGCTTCACGTCAGCCTCGCCTGGGGATCTGGCTCAGGCTCGATGCACACCGACTTGGTGCGCGGACAGCCTTACATGACGATGCACTACACCGCATTGACGCCTCGGATTGGAACCGTGCATGCGATCAACAGCGTCGATGGAGGCTCGGCCAGTTCCGCGAACACGGGGACCCGCTTCGAGGTCGCCATGAACAACGGCCAGACCTGGGTCATCTATGCGTCTTCCACCATTACGTTGAGCCTGAACAACGGCGGCCTCGAGGCGTCGGGACCCTTCACAGGCTCGCTCCGAGCGGCCCTGTTGGACGCCAGCAGCGAAGCGACGCTGGACGCTCACGCGGCGCGCATTCCGACTGGGGGCACGGTGTCGGCCACAGCCACGGGTGACGTCGGAACCATCACCTTTGACTGGCAGACGGAAGGCTCCGGCCCCTTGCTCATGATGGCGTTGCCGCACCACATGGATGTGCTGGTGGCGCCGTCCACCACCGACGTGGTGCAGAACACGATGAAGGGCGACATGATTGGTGTCTCCGGTTTTTCCTGGACGATGGAGGAGCCGCTGACGACCATTGGATTCGAGGCGGCACAGCCAATTCACCCGGATTACGAGCAGGATGTGCGCAATGCGTTGGCGGCCGATGTCGGGTTCGGGGTGACGGCTGGCGACCCCTATTTCGGGGGCAAGCAGTTCTCGGCGTTGGCCCGTTTGGCGCTCATTGCGGATGAGCTGAACGAGCCCGTGCTGGCATCGCAATACCGAGCCGCGCTTGGAAGCGCCCTCGAGGAAAGGCTTGCTGGACAGAACGGGGACCCGCTTGTGTACGATCAGACGTGGGGTGGGCTGGTGATTTCCTCCGGCCTCAACAATGCCGGGGCCGCCTTCGGCCAAGGGTATTACAACGACCACCACTTCCACTATGGGTACTGGATCTACGCTGCGGCTGCGATGGCCAAGGACAACCCGACGTGGGTCAACCAATGGGGCGATGAAGTGATGCACTTGATCCGCGATGTGGCCGAACCATCTGGCGCGGACCCACACTACGGGTACATGCGGAACAAGGATTGGTTTGTCGGTCACTCCTGGGCGGCAGGCCTCTTCGAATTCGGGGATGCCCGGAACCAGGAGAGTTCCTCGGAAGCGGTGAATGCCTGGTATGGTGTCTACCTCTATGGCCTCGCCATTGGGGATGACCGCATCCGCGACCTGGGCCGGGTCATGCTCGCCACGGAGTTGCGTTCGACGTGGAAGTATTGGCAGATCAACACCGGAGAAGGGGTCTACCCCGAGCCGTTCGCCTCCAACAAGGTGGTGGGCATCTTGTGGGGGACCAAGGTGGACCACGCGACCTTCTTCGGGGCCAACCTCGAGTTCATCCACGGCATCCAGATGCTGCCGTACACTCCCATCACCGAGGAGCTGCTGCGCGCCGAGTGGATTGAGGAGGAGTACCCCGTCATTCAGCCGGCCACCACAAGCCCGAGCATTGGCGAAGGGTGGAAGGGCTTCATCTACATGGCCCACGCGGTCATCGATCCGGATGCGGCCTGGAGCGAATGCCAGACGCTCAACGGATATGATGACGGCAACACGAAGACCAACACGTTGTATTGGTTGGCGACGCGTCCCGGCTTGAGTGACGGTGGCGGTATTGGCGGCGGCGGACCGGTGCCCGGGTGCACCAACGGCGACGCCGTCAATTTCAATCCTGGCGCCACCGTGGACGATGGTTCCTGCCTGTTCCCGGTGACGCTCTCAGTGGACATGAATGACCCGTCTTCTCCGGATGGACCTATTTATCTCGCCGGCACCTTCAATGGCTGGAGTGCAACGACCGACCCCTTGTCCGATCCGGAAGGGGACGGCATTTGGACCATCACCATGTTCTGGCCAGCCAGCTTGCAGGAATATAAGTTCACCACCTTCGATTGGGGAGTCTCCGAACAGTTTGCCGGGGGCGAATCCTGCACCTTGACGACCGGAGAGTTCGTGAACCGGGTCATCACCGTGGACGGCGCGATCGTGATGCCAGCGGTGTGCTGGGAGAGTTGCGAGACGTGCAGTGGCGTGGGCTGTCCGATCGACTTGGATGAGGACGGCATCTGTGACGACGTGGACCCCTGTGTGGGAGACTATGACGCGGTGGGCGTCTGCAATGGCAATTGCGCGGCGGATGTGGATGCCGATGGCATCTGCGACGATGTGGACCCTTGCGCAGGGTCGCTGGATGCTTGCGGGGTGTGCAATGGGCCTGGCGCCGTCTATGAATGCGGTTGTTCAGACATTCCGGTAGGCGATTGTGATTGCTTCGGCAATGGCCCCGACGCGCTGGGCGTGTGCGGTGGCGATTGCCAGAGCGACACCAACGGAAACGGCATCTGCGACGCCGAAGATGTGCCCGGATGCACCTACCCGGATGCGACGAACTTCAGTGTGACGGCCACCATGGACAATGGCACGTGTGCGTTTGCTCCGTCGACATGCGCAGAGGATGTGGATGCGGACGGCTTGGT
>PKDZ01000033.1 GCA_002862785.1 Flavobacteriales bacterium | reverse complement strand
CATTGCGCTCGGCGCTCCGGCGCGCGTCTCCAATGGCCTCCTCGACCAGATCGACGCCGACCACGGTGGTGTTGGGGCCTCCATGGCGGGACAGAAGCTGGGCAATCGTACCCGTGCCGCAGAACAGGTCCATGGTGACCGGATTCGGGGCGTCCGCCTCGGGCAGCGGTTCGGCATAGGCGTAGGCCATGACCTGGGCGTAGAGCCGTTCGGCACAGCGGGGATTGGTTTGGAAGAAGCTCCGCATCCGGATTTCGAAATCCAGTCCGTGGAGCTGCTCCACCACGTGGTCCCGTCCGATGGTCAGATGCGTCCGGCCGTCCCGGGTTTCGACCCGCTCTCCGGTGTCGTCGTTGAGGGTGTGAACGAATCCAGCCAGCCGGTCGCCCAGCTTGTCCTGGAGCTTCTCGGCGAATCCGGCCGAATCGAACCGGTCGAGTCCCTCGCTCGTGGTGACGAGGTTGACGAGGAGCTCCTCTGCGGTCAGGCTCCGTCGGACCACGAGGAACCGGAAAAAGCCCTCCCGTTTCGGGGCGTGCCAAGGCGGCAGTCCGCTGTCCTCGCACCAGGACCGGATGTCCTTCACCAGCGGTTCGAAGAGGGGGTCGAAGAGGCCGCTGTCGCCCTCGAGGTTCTCCACCGCCCACCACGTGCCGCGCGCCTTGAAGCCGAGGAAGAATCCGTCTTCGAACTCGGCGTCCGGATCGTCTCCCGGGCTCCGGCCGATGGCGGCGAAGCTGTACTCCATCTTGTTGCGATAGTGGAACCCGGAGGGAGAGTCGACCCAACCAGCATACCGGGCGTCGAGGTCGGGGACCCCGCCGATGCGGCGGTAGACGTCGAGCGTGGTGCGCTCCTTCCATTCTCGCTGGGCCTTCAGGGGCAGGGTGATGTACGGGGCGCCGGGGATGGCCTGATGCGGCGTTTCCACCTCGCCCGGGGCCCGCTTCAGCACGGCGGTGATGCGGGCTTCGGCATGGCGGCGCTTGCAGAGGGAGACGCGCGCCCGCACCCGTTGTCCTTGGATGGCATTGGGCACGAAGACGGTGAAGTCGCCGTCGTCGGTGGGCACCTTCGCGATGCCTTTGCCACCGTAGGCAACGTCGAGGATGTCGAGCTCAAGGAGGGTGCCTTTGTGGAAGAGGCGAGACTTGCGGGACAAGGGTCAGAACAATGTGGCAAATGCCGGTGAGGGCGGCGAAAATACGCCCCGGGCCGGTGCTACCTTGGCCTCCATGCCGCGCTTTTCCCTTCCGGGCTTCGTCCTGCTTCTCCTCGGGCTGCACACCCTGCCGTCGAGTGCGCAGCATCCGGACGAGGTGGCCGTCGTGACATTCAACATCCGCTACGACAACCCGGGGGATCCCGTCTCCTGGGCCGAGCGTCGCGAGACCGTCATCGGCTCGGTGTCCTGGTATGATCTGCTCGGATTCCAGGAGGTCCTGTTCCACCAGATGGAGGACCTTGTGGCCGGACTGCCCCGCCACGATTCCTATGGCGTGGGCCGGGACGACGGGGGTCACGCCGGGGAAGCCTGTCCCATCTTCTGGAACCGGGACCGCTTCGAGCGCATCCACGCCGAGACCCTGTGGCTGAGCCCCACGCCCAAGGAGGTCGGATCGATTGGTTGGGATGCCGAATTGCCGCGCATCGCCACGGTGGTGGTCCTCCACGACCGGCAGACGGGCAAGGTCTTCCGCATCATCAATGCCCACTTCAGCCACATCGGGGAAGTGGCACGGGAGGCCTCCGCGCGAATGCTCTCCATGCGGATGGCCGGCAGCACCGCCGACGTCAACCTGCTGATGGGAGACCTCAATGCCGAACCTGGTTCGCCAGCCCTCGAAGTGCTGACGGCCGGCCGGCTGGCCGACGCCCACGATGCGGCGCGCAAACGGTGTCGCCAGAAGATCGGGACCTACACCGGTTTTGCGACCACCGGACTGCGGGGTGCTCCGCGGATCGATCATCTGTTGGTCGACGGTGGAGAAGTCCTGTGGTATTGCACCGAGGAACGCATCCTCGATGGTTTCTACATGTCGGACCATCTGCCGGTGTACATCGCCCTGATGCCATGACCCTCAAGGACGGGCTTGCTTTCTGGGGAGGACCGGTCGGGTTCGTCCTCGCACTGGCGCTCCTGCCCGGAGGCGAGGTCCATCAAGGAGCCCTCGCCGGCACGGCCTGGTGGATGCTGTGGTGGTGGATCGGTGGGGCGGTGCCCCTCGGGCCGACGAGCCTGCTTCCGCTCGCCCTGTTTCCCGTCTTCGGGGTGATGGACCTGTCGGCCACGGCCGCCCCTTTCGGCTCCCGCTTCATCTGGCTGTTCCTGGGAGGCTTTGTCCTCGCCCTGGCCCTCGAGCGCCACGGGCTGCACCGGCGCTTTGCCTTGCACCTGCTCCACCGGCTGGGCGGTGGGCCTCGCCGGACCTTGTTTGGCTTCATGCTGGCCACGGCCCTGCTCAGCATGTGGATTTCCAACACGGCCACCACCCTGATGATGCTCCCCATGGCCACGGCGGTGCTCGGCCTGCTCGAGGAGCGGGAGGGCCGGCTGTCCTGGGGACCGGCTCTCATCCTGGGGGTCGCCTATGGCGCCAACACCGGGGGGATGGCCACCCTTGTCGGGACCCCGCCCAATGCGGCGCTGGCCGGCGTGGCGAGCGACCGGTTCGGGGTGGAGATTGGATTCGTCGAATGGATGTCGGTGGGCCTGCCCATCTCGGCCATCGTACTGCTTCTCGTCTACGCGTTGCTCGTGGCCGTGCACCGGCTCCCAAAAGGCGGCGGAAGCGGCGGGTCGCGTGAGGTGGTTCAGCGCGAATTGTGGGCCCTCCCCGTCATGGGAACCACCGAGAAGCGGGTGATGGTTCTGTTTCTCGGCACCGCGCTGCTTTGGATGTTCCGCCGGCCCTTGAACGGTTGGCTTGCCCAATGGGAGCTGGCCCTCAACGACACGTCCGTGGCGGTCGTAGCGGCCATCGCCTGCTTCGCTTTGCCGGCCGGAGGGGAAAAGGAAAAGAGGGAGCGCCTGCTGGAAGCGAAAGACTTGGGAAGGTTGCCCTGGGACATCCTGTTGCTGTTCGGCGGCGGGCTGGCCCTGGCCAAGGGATTCGAGGCGGCCGGGTGGGCCGGGCTCCTGGCCGATGGGGCAGCTGGCCTGGGATGGTCGGAAGGGGCGATGCTCATCCTCGTCACCGCCATTGGCTTGTTCGCAACGGAGTTGATGAGCAACCTGGCCCTGACCCTCCTCCTGACTCCGGTGGCGGGCATCCTGGCCATCGGGATGGGGGTGCACCCGCTGTATTTCGCGGCCCCCGTGGCCTTGGCCTCGAGCGGCGCCTTCATGCTGCCCATGGCGACTCCGCCGAACGCGATTGTGTTCTCCTCCGGCCGCATCCGCATGGCCGAGATGGCCCGGCTCGGCGTGTTGCTCAACCTCGTGACCCTCGCGGCCATCCTGTTGCTCTGGATGACGCTCGCGCCGGCCGAGTGGCGTTGAGAAATCGACCAACTTGCGTTGGCGCCCGATGTGGGGTATCTTTAAGTGGACCAGATTGTCCCTTCAGGGCCATGAACCGCTTGCTTCGCTACGTCCTTCTGCTCTGTGTTTTCGGCGTCTGTGCCCCCTCGTGGTCGCAGGGCAGTTGGAACCCCGACTACAATGGGGACGGCATCATCACGGCGACGGACCTCACTGGATTCCTCACTTCCTGGGAGATGTCCGTCGATTCCATCGTGAAGTCGGCGTGGGAGGTGCACTGTGATGACATGATGGAGGGCCTGGTCCCCCTCGACAGTGTGGAGCTTACCCTCGCCGCCATGGACATTCAACTGCGGGAGGATTCGACGGGCGAGATGGTGCTCGACACGGCGTGGGTGGACCAGACGTGGATGATCACCAACATTCCCATTGAATTCAACCATGTCCGCTTCTTCGGGCCGACCCCCTTCGTGACGGGACAGGTCAGCTACCATCCAGTAACCGACAGCTATCTCTGGTACATGGAATTCAATGAGAGCCTGCTGTTCACGCCTGATGACAATCCGCTCGGCGAACTGCAGGAAGACGGCTGGTTCCAAAACATCTACGTCTTCGAAGAACTCTTCCCGCACGCCGGCTCCATCCTGCTGTCCTACGACGGCCGATGGGAGCTGGGGCCCCGCTACCAGGGTGGCGATTACGGCACGGAGACCTGGACGGTCCTCGATTATTCCGTGACCTTTCACGGCACGCCGTGACCCGGACTACCCATGCAGCCCGCTGGGTGTTCCATCTTTGTCCCATGGACCGGCGTTTCCTTGTTCACCACCCCATTCGCTTCGGCCTTGCCGCCGTGGTGCTCGTGTGGGTGGGGTGCGGCAAGAACCCGCCCGTTCCCGACCCCATTCCGCCGACCTACGTGGATTTCCTGAAGGTGCCGGAAGGCTGGACCCTGCCAGAGTTTCCCGAAGACAATGGGTTCACTGATGTGCGGTGGGCCCTGGGCCGCGAGCTCTTCTTCGATCCGCGGTTGTCGATCGATGGCGCCGTGAGCTGCGCCACCTGCCACATCCCGGAGCGCGCTTTCGCAGCGCCAGAGCCGATCACGCCTGGTGCCCTCGGCGCCGTGGGGGAGCGCAACGCGGCGACCCTGACCAACGCCGTCTACCAGCCCCACTTCATGTCCGAGGGCGGGGTCCCGACCCTCGAAATGCAGGTGCTTGTCCCGCTTCAGGAACCCAGCGAGATGGCGCACAACATCGTGACCGTCTGCGAGGAGCTGGCCGAGGACTACGCCATCCAATCGGAGGCGGCCTATGGCCGGGAACTCGATCCCTTCGTGATGACCCGCGCGCTGGCCACCTTCCAACGGAGCCTGCTCAGCGGAGACGCGCCGTGGGACCGCTGGCAGCGAGGAGAATCGGTGGCCAACGAGTTGGAAGCCGGGGCCGCCCTGTTCGGCGGGGAGGGCCTCGGATGCGATCGGTGCCACACACCGCCCTTCTTCACCACCCACGGCTTCGCCAACAATGGCCTCGAGGAGGTCTCGGTGGACCCGGGCCGGTGGCGACTCACCGGCGAGCCGTCGGACAGTGGGGCTTTCAAGATTCCCACCCTGCGCAACATCGGATTCACCGCGCCCTACATGCACGATGGGCGGTTCGCCACGCTGGAGGACGTGGTGGACCACTATGCGACGGGCGGTGCGGGCCATGCCCACCAGGATTCCCTTCTGGCTCCGTTCACCCTCTCTGACGAGGAGCGGTCGCAGCTGCTTGCCTTCCTGTCCGCCCTGAACGACACGGCTTTTGTCCATGATGCGCGGTGGCA
>PKDZ01000036.1 GCA_002862785.1 Flavobacteriales bacterium | reverse complement strand
CAAGAAACCGCCAGAAGGGTGGAAGACAGCCGGATTGGACCAGCCTGCCTGCCCCCATTCCGGAGACAGCTCCACGGGACCAAGTTGGGCGCGAGTGGTCATCCCCACAGTCAGGGACACCATCATGACGGTGCAGGCAATCCGGTTCATCAGAAGTCCATTTTGGCGTACACCAGCAACCCGAGCTCCATGCGCAGGCCCTGTTCTTCCGTGATCCGAACGAATTGGCCTGCCGACGCCTCCGCCGTCTCACACCAAGCCTCCATGATGACCCGTTCGGCCGACCTCAGACGATCCGCCCGCTCCCAATCGAGGAAGAAGTCATGAACGAAAAGGCCAGGTTCCACGGGCAAGCCGTCTGCATCCGTCAAGGGCATCGTGAAGAGATGAAGGGGGGCGGTCGATACGCTGTCGATCTGGACCCCGTCCGCATCGAGGAACCGGGCCCGGATGATGACCTCAAACGGGAAGCCATTGTGCAGGATCAACCGAAGTTCTGCCGAATCCACCTCAGCCTGCTCCTCGATCTGGATGTCCACATCCACCGTGTCCACGAAGTCAATCTGCGCCGCTCGCATCGACAAGGGAATCTCCGTCAAGAGCCGAGCGGACACAAAGCCGTCCACATCGAGGAAATTCCCAGAAATGCCGGCCGGTCCTTCGGGGTTGCACCGGACCTGCATGCTCAAGTCGATGTCCCTGGGCTCGGCGGTGAAGAAGTCGACCACATTGCTGTTGGTCTCGTCGATCTCCCAGACCGACAAGCTTGGCGACGCCGAACTTCCATCGGCCGGGGCCACGATGAGCGGATCCGCTGTCGTCTCGAACAGGACATCCGGCGTGCCCCCCGCGGTCGACACCAGATTGAGGGTGTCCAGCGTGGCCTCCACCCCGAATCCGTTCTCCACCTCCAATCGCAGGGACGCCCGGTTGATTTCCAGCCCCGACGTCGTGAAACGGTCGTCGAACAAAGACAGGGTCACGGCATCCTCCTCCAGGCTGATGCCCGCGGAACCAAAGTCGCCTTCCACCCGGTCGAACGCCATTCCAGTCAATCCGAAAGCGAGCGACAAGGACTCCCCTTCCACGGCTTCGTGGTTGGGGTTGTTGATGACGGTCAACGTGTACTCCGCTTCCACCAGGTTGGCGGCCTCACCGGTGTTGTCGGGGAGGAGCGCCCAACCCGTCAGATCCTGGGTGGCCGAGAAGGCTCCGTCCGTGAACAGGAAGGAGTTCCAATTCAACGAATACGGCACCCCGTCCGGGTCCACAAGACCGGGGATGGTGCAGTTGCCCGACAAATCATCCCCCATGGTGGTCGTCAGGTCGAAGGAGAGCGTGCCCGCCGAGAGTTCAATCCGGTCCAGAAGGGCGTCATCAGGTTCGACGACGTCGAGCTGGGCCGATGCCGCATCGGAAAAGGTGATGGACTGTCCCGGGGGAAGCAGGTTCAGGGCCAAGGCTTCGTCCGCACTCAGGGTCACCGATTCCGAGGAAGCGTAATCTGGCAGGATGAGCCACTCCTCAGCAATCGATCCCGTGAAGCCCTGCTCATGGTAGAACGCCAGCTCCCCTTCGGCCGTGGTGGCCACGGGAACGGTGTCCAAGCTGTCGGTCAGCACCTCCAGGACATCGGAGAGGTCGAATCGGGTGTCCACAAGGGGCACGGCCACCACCGGGGTCCACGTCGGCGCCGAAAACTCCTCGGGAACGGTCTGACATCCGACACCAATGGCCAAGACGGTGATCCACAACAGGGCGGGGCACCACAACCGGCGCCTTCTGGCAGAGTGCAAGGTCATCTCGACAATGTACGGTTCAGACCCTCCGACAGTTTCGGAAGCCCGTCAACTCGGAAGGCGCTGACGTGAAACAGGCGGCCGGAATCAACCGTCGATGCCCTCGAGGTCCAGCATGAAAGCGTATTCCAGCGCCACCTCCTTGTAGCGGCGGAACCGGCCCGACTGACCACCGTGTCCGGCGTCCATGTTGGTGTGGAAGAGCAGCGTATTGTCGTCGGTCTTCAGCTCGCGCAGCTTGGCCACCCACTTGGCGGGCTCCCAGTATTGCACTTGGCTGTCCCAGTACCCGGTCGTCACCAACGTGTTGGGATAATCCTGTGCGGCCACCTGATCGTACGGGCTGTACGACTTCATGTAGTGGTAGTACACGCTGTCACGCGGATCCCCCCACTCATCCCACTCGAAGGTGGTCAGCGGAATGGTCTCGTCGAGCATGGTGCTCACCACATCCACGAACGGCACGGCCGCCACGACACCGTTGAAGAGGTCGGGCGCCTGGTTCATCACCGCGCCCATCAGCAAGCCCCCGGCGGAACCGCCCATGGCATAGAGGTGGTCCGGAGAGGTGTAGCCCATCTCCACCATGGCGCGACCGACGTCCTCGAAATCGTTGAACGTGTTCTGCTTCTTCAGCAGCTTGCCGTCCTCATACCAGTGGCGGCCCATCTCCTGTCCACCGCGAATGTGGGCGATGGCGTACACGAAGCCCCGGTCCAGGAGCGACAGGCGCACGCTGGAGAAATAGGGGTCCAGGCTGCTGCCGTAGCTGCCGTAGGCGTAGAGCAGGAACGGATTCTCTCCGTTGCGCTCGGTGCCCTTCCTGTACACCATGCTGACAGGCACCTTCACGCCGTCCCGCACTTCCACCATCAGTCGCTCGGACGTGTAGTTGTCCGGCGAGAAGTTGTCGTCGATGACCTCCTGCTGCTTGAGGAGGATGCGCTCCCCCGTCCGCATGTTGTGGTCATAAGTGCTGCTCGGCGTCGTCATCGAGCTGTATCCGAACCGCAGGATCTCGGTGTCGAAGTCCGGGTTGGAGCGGGTTCCGGCCGTGTAGGCGGGGTCGTTGAACTCGAGGTATTCATCCTTGGACCCGTCCCAGGTCTTGATCCGAATCTGGTTCAATCCCTCCTGGCGCTCCTCGACCACGAGGTAATCCTTGAAGATGTCAATGCCCTCCAGCAGCACATCGTCACGGTGCGGAATCACCTCCTCCCAATTGTCCTTGGTGGTGGCGTCCACCGGGGTCTTCATCAGACGGAAGTTCTTGGCGTCGAGGTTGGTGACGATGTAGAAATGGTCTCTATAGTGGCTGATGCCGTACTCCAGGTCCCGCTCGCGGGGCTGGACGACGCGCCACTCGCCCATCGGGTCATCGGCCTTCAGGACGCGGTACTCCTGCGACAGCGTCTGGGAGGTGTAGATCACGAGGTACTCGTCGCTCTTCGTGCGGTACACCCCACAGCTGAACGTCTCATCCGTCTCCTCGAAGACGAGCACATCGTCCTCCACCGGCGTGCCGAGCACATGGCGGTAGACCCGATGGCTGCGCAAGGTCTGGGGGTCCTTGCGGGTGTAGAACACCGTCTTGTTATCGGCGGCCCACGTGGCCCCTCCGGTGGTCAGCGGAATCTCGTCCGCCAGCAGCTCGCCCGTGGAGAGGTCCTTGAAGCGAACCGTGTATTGGCGACGGCTCACGGTGTCCACACCGAAGGCGACGAGGTTGTTGTCGTCGCTCACCCGCATGCCGCCCATGGCGAAGTAGTCATGCCCCTCGGCCATCTCGTTCTGGTCAAACATGACCTCCTCCTCACCGGCGCAGTCCTCGTAACGGACCTCATCGCCGGCCAGCTTGCGGCAGTTGATGGCGTATTCCTTGCCCTCCTCGTACCGGGAGTAGTACCAGTGTCCGCGATTCCGGACCGGCACGCTGCGGTCATCCTTCTTGATGCGGCCGACGATCTCATCGAAGAGCGTCTGCTGCAGTCCTTCCGTGTGGGCCAGCTTGGAGTCGATGTAGTCGTTCTCCGCGGAGAGGTAATCCAGCACGTCCTGCGTCTGGGCATCCGGCGTCTCCGCCTCCTTCTGGCCGTCGCTGAGGCGCATCCAGAAATAATCGTCCACCCGGGTGTCCCCGTGCTCGGTCATTTCAAAAGGCACCTTCTTGGCCACCGGGGCCACGGCATCATCGGATTGGGACATGTCGTTGGAGGTTTGGCAGGCCGTGAAGAAGAGGGTCAGGGAAAATGCACCCAGGGTGCAGAGCGCCGTGGCGCGGAACAGGTCTCGGTTCATGAATGCGAATTGGGCCTTGAAAGTAGCCCAAAACGGAACCACCGTTCAGCGAAGAGGTTCAGAGAGCGGCCTCTTCCGCGGAGAAGACGCGGAACTCGAACCGCTCCATGATCGGATTGGCGAGCAGCTTCTCACAGGCCTCCCCGACGAGGCGCTCGGCCTCCTCCCGGCTTTCCGCCTCGATGTCGAGGGTGATGTGCTTGCCAATGCGGACGTTGGTGAGCTGGCCCAGTCCGATGTTGGGCAGGTTGTTGGTCACGGCCTTCCCCTGCGGGTCGAGCAGGGCGGGCAGCGGAAGGATGTCGATGGCGGCGTGGAAGACCATGGGCTATGTCGAGGGACGAAGGCGGATGAACAGGGCCGACGTCAGCGGGTACGAAATTAGGGCAAGCACTCCGCCGACAGCACCCTTCCACACCATCAATCCGACCAAGGAAATCAACCACGCGAGGCGCACGCGATCCAACCCCCGGTCGACCCCCCACGTCTTGAAGCCGAATTGGGGCCAACGCGACACCATGCCGAGCGGCAACAGGGTCACCCCGACGACCCCCAACCAGACGATGGACCCAACCGAGGCTGGCCCTTCTGCGGCCCAGACCCACAAGACTGCACCCCAATACAAGGCCGCCATGGGCGCCGGAATGCCGGCGAAATCGAAGCGTCGGTCCTCGGCTTTTCCAGAGCCGCGAGCAAACCGGGCCAGGCGCCAGGCGCTCGCCATCATGACCAACAAAGCCAAGATCGGCATCCATTCCAAGCCGGAAGGCAGTCCGCCTGCCGCGCGCCATTCCATCATGAGCGCCATCCCGATAAAAGCCGGTGCCAGACCGGCGGACACCAAATCCGCCATCGCATCCAGCATGGCCCCTTGCGCTCCATCCGCTCCCATCATCCGGGCCACAGCACCGTCGAGCAGGTCGCACAACTGTCCGATTCCCCACACGGCCAGAAGCCACAGGATGCCCGCCGCGCGGCGCTCCTTGGCCCCTGTCAAATCCATCCAACCGGCCATCCAGCCCAGGGAATCCAGCCATTCCGCCGGCGCCCAGCCCAAATCAAACTCAGAGGCTGCCCACCAGCAGACGAGGGCACCAGCCCCCAGGTTGATGAAGGTCAGGCTGTTGGCTGGCCAACTCCGCCAAGCGTCCCGGTTCTGTCCCACGCGATTCACAACACGAAAAGTAGCCGCAATGAAACCCTGCGGAAGGACTGCCGTATATTTGCTTCCCCGTTTCGGTTGGGGAAAACAAGATGGTCTGGTGGCCGAGTGGCTAGGCTCAGCTCTGCAAAAGCTGCTACAGCGGTTCGAATCCGCTCCAGACCTCCAACAAAAAGGCCCGGCGTTTGCCGGGCCTTTTTCATGCTCTTCGCTTGGCTTCGGGGTCAGTCACAAAGTTGACCAAACGTCGACAGGACCGCGAGAATGTC
>PKDZ01000054.1 GCA_002862785.1 Flavobacteriales bacterium | reverse complement strand
CATCGTCTACACGGCCACGGACAGCTGTGGCAACATGACGACGGCCATGCAGCGCATCGTGCTCGAGGACACCGAAGTTCCGACGCTCACCATCGAGACGCCGGCGCCGGTCACCCTCTCTGCCGACGCCGACTGCTTCGCTGACTACGTGGATGGCGTGCCGTACCCGACGGCCAGCGCCACGGACAACTGTGATGACGACGTGGAGATCACGGCGTTCCACTTCGACGGTACCAAGCAGTATGCCTGCCTGCCGAGCACGGGAGCCTTCACGGTCCTGCGCACGTATGAGTTCACCGCGACCGACAACTGCGGCAACACGACGACGCAGCAGGTCCAACGCCTCGTGACGGTGGTGGACGACACGGCTCCGACGTTCACCGCCACGGCCCCGGCCGACAAGACGGTCAACATCGATCCGTTCTGCGGGGCCAACACGAGCACGACCATCGCCGGCATGCCGACGGTGACCGATGCGGACGACAACTGCGACAGCAGCGTCGACATCGTGATCGAGCACGAGGACAGCGCTCCGGTCTACACCTGCGATGGTTCGGACGGCGCAGCCGAAGGGTCCTACACCTTCGTGCGGACGTTCACCATCACTGGCACGGACGACTGCGGCAACGAGACCGTCCAGACTGTGGCGCAGAACATCACCGCGCTCGACGTGACCGCACCGACCATCACGGCCCTGCCGCCGATGGGCACAGCGAACTACACGCTCGATGCCGACTGCTTCGCTGACCTTGCGCCGACCGCGACCCCGATGGCCATGGCCATGGACGCCTGTGACAGCGATGTCGCCATCACGTCGACCTTCGTTGACGGTGCGCCGACCTACACCTGTGACGGTGCAGACGGAGAGGCCGAGGGCAGCTTCACCTTCACTCGGACGTGGACGGTGACGGCCACCGACGATTGCGGCAACAGCACCTCGCAGGTGACGAGCCAGACCGTGGTGGTGTCCGACGAGGGTGCCCCGAGCCTCAGTGCAACGTGGCCTGCCGACTACACGACGGACCTCGACGCCGACTGCAACGCCGACTTGACGCCGGCCGCTGCCGGAGCCGCGACGGCCACGGGTGAGGATGGGTGCGACAGCGAAGTGACCATCGAGATCTCTTCCGAGGATGGCGCCATCACCTACATGGCGGTCAACGTGGACGATGTGGCCGAGGGTGGCTACTCCTTTACGCGGACCTGGACGGCAACCGCCACGGACGACTGCGGCAACAGCACGACCGAGACCCACGACCAGCTGATCACGGCCAACGACGTGACGGCCCCGACGCAGGAGCTCGAGACGCTGCCGACCTACTCGGTGGAAGGTTGCTACGGCGAGGTCAACCTCGATCCGTCCGTGACCGGAACCCCGACGGTGAGTGCGGAGGATGGCTGCGACAGCGATGTCGACATCGACCTGACGTACAGCACCGACGACCTCGTGTTCAACGAGGTGGTGGGCGACTACAGCCTCGTGATCGACACGATCAGTGGTCCGGAGGATGGCGTGCTCGGCATGACCACCGTCCGCCTCTACATCGAGACCGAGAACGAGGATGACTTCATCAGTGCTGTGGCCGGTGACGAGATCAACCCGACCGGCATCCGCACCACAACGAGCTTCTACCAGAACATCTTCGGTGGTGCTACGGCCAACACCTACAACGACGGCCTGACCCTGGCCGATCCACTGGTGGCCTTCGACAGCTGGGTGACCATCGGCATCGATGAGCAGCCCGACGGTCTGGCCGGTGAGGTCGAGACGACGGTGGTGGGCGATTGGCCGACCGCATTCGAAATGGGCGGTAATCTTCTGATCAACGACTTCTTCGGCGGCAGCTGGTTCACGACCAACCCGAACACCGCGGCCGTGGCCGGACCGGACCACCGCGTCCTCCTCGGTCAGTTCACCACGGATGGCCAGATGAGCGGTCAGATGTTCGTCCAGGTCTTCCCGAACGGAATTGGTGCCGACGAGATGCGCATCAGCTTCACCTTCGGTGATTGCGCCGAGGACGACGACACGCCGGAGGGCAGCTACGCGTTCACCCGCCGCTGGGAGAGCGTGGTCACCGACGATGCCGACAACGCGAGCACCGCGGTCACGTACCAGCACATCCAGGTGCTCGATACGGAGGCTCCGCAGTTGACCAACACCTGTGGTCTGAACAACGGAGAGACCGTGGCGTACGACTGCCCGGGCGTCGGCGTGCTGGACTTCGATCCGGTTCCGCTGCCGTGCATCGTGTCGGCCATCGACAACTGTGACTCGGAGGTCAACGTGACGCTGTTCACGGAGACCGAGGGCTACATCCCGACGGACGACATCCGCAACTACTGTGCTCCGGTCACGCCGGAAGCCCAGAGCGGTGCGCAGACCTGCGACGACCGTGCGCCTGAGGTGATCCGCCTGTTCAACTTCCCGGGAGCTGATGACAGCTTCGTCATGGCCGACGCCGAGAACCTGGTTCAGGTGATGGCCGACGGCAGCATGCACATCGAGCTCGAGGTGGAGAACGCCGACGGCACGGGAGGATTCACCTTCACGGCCGACTACGGTGCCGGACAGGACTGGACCACTTGGTCCGCCGGCGGCAGCAACTACAAGAAGGACTGTGCCGAGATCTACCCAGGTGAGAATATCTGGGAGGACTGGGTGTACTTCATGATGACGTCTGGCACCCTCGAGGGCACGGGCATGTACTCCGGTTCGAGCTTCACCCTGAGCCACCAGCCCGCCAACGGCTACTACGGCATGCAGATGGGTCTGGGCGCCAACAACAAGAACGCCAACTATGGCGGCAGCGCCTGGTTCTTCTGGCAGGGTGACCTGGTGGTCGACGGCGTCGACATGGGTCCGATGGCCAGCTCCGGTGACGTGTACATGGACCTCGACTGCTGCCTCGAGTGGAGCGTGGACTACTACTACACCGCGATCGACGACTGCGGCAACCCGACCGGCTTCACGTACAGCGAAGCCATGGGTGCCGGCCTCGAAGACGGCGACGCCACGGCGGCCGGTGGCCACACGGATGGCCCGGTCGACATCACGAGTGTCGGCGGCATCAAGGAACCGATCCGCATCACGGGCCTCGCCCCGAACCCGACCAACGACATGAGCCAGCTCTCCTTCGTGGTGAGCGAGAACATGCGTCTGCGGGTCGACCTCTACACCATGAGCGGAACCCTGGTGCAGGAGCTCTACGAAGGCAACGCAGTGACGGGTGTGCAGTACGTCATGGACATCGATGCGGACGCCCTGTCCGATGGCATGTACCAGGTGCGCATCAGCAGCAACTCCTACCTCGCGGTGAAGAAGCTGCTCGTCGCCAACTGATCGGATTCAACCCCCTGAATCAGGAAGCGGGCTGCCCTTTGGGTGGCCCGCTTCTTTTTAGCCCTGTCTGGTATAACTCAAATTAGTCGACAGTAAGAGGGGGTCCACAGCGAGGTCCGCAAGCTCCTCGTGACGGAATGACAAACATGTAATACGACCAAACCAAGATAACCTCAATCCTGAAGAGGGATCTGATAGGCGGTTCCTGCCTTGAAGGACCCTCTTTTATTGGCTCTTTGTGGGATTTGGTGTGATTTTTTGGACAGAATTGTAATCGCGACGGCAATCGTCAAACAATGCTGACATTCAAACAAACCAAAATTGTCTTGTCATGCTCAGCATCCGCTGCTACTCTGTCGCGTCCATTCTTGCGGCTCTTTTCCTTTCCCTCAACGTCTTCGCACAGGGTCCCGGTTCCACCCCGGCGGCTGACTACTTCGTGCACCACAAGCACGCCAGTGTGACCCAGTCCGCCAACCAGAATTTTGGATCGGCTGTGGCCATCAGCGGAGATGTAATGCTCTCGGCTGACCCCGACGAGAACATCGAAATCTTGCGCCGGCAAGGTGATGGTTCCTGGGCCTATGAGGCTTCCCTTGCCGCTCCGGAAGCCGACATCGCGTTCGGTCAGCGTCATGCACTCGCCACCAATGGCGACTGGATTGCCGTGGGGGCCAAACTCGATGACACCTTTGGACTGAATTCGGGTGCGGTCCACATGTACAAGTTTGACGGCGCCGATTGGGAGTACCGAGGCGCTCTGAGCCACATGGCGCCGCACGGAAGCATCGTGACCGACCAGTTCGGCATGGCCCTCGCCATGGACGGAGACCGGATGGTCGTGGGATCCCGCGCCGAGAATGGCGTAGGCGCGGCGGGTGCCGTGCACTACTTCACCTACAACACTTGGCTCGACATGTGGCTCGAGACGGGCTTCATCGCGAGCGAGCACACGGAGGGCAACTCCACGAGCAAGTATGGTGAGAGCGTGGACATTTCCGGTGATTGGATGATTGTGGGTGAGCACCGCAACAACACCAATGGCCAATTCGCGGGTGCGGTCCACATCTATCAATTCTACAACCAGTGCTGGCACCATGCCGAAACGTTCTACGGCGATGCCGAGTGGAATTGGCTCGGCTACGATGTGGCCATCAGCGGCACCAATGCCGTGGCCGGCGCACCGCACGCGGACACCGACGGCCTCAATGAAGCCGGAGCGGCGAAGCTGTACCAGCTGTTGCCCGTCAGTGGAACTGAATCCTTCTGGACCGAGACCTTCGACATCACCGCTCCGATTCCCGTGCAGGGCGATTGGTTCGGCCTGTCGATTGACATTGACGAGGATCTGCTCCTCGTGGGCGCTCCCCGTGACGACGATGATGTCATCAATGGCGGTGTCGGCTACTTCATGTTCGATTGCACCACGGACAACTTCGACTGTGTGGCCGAGGGACTCGCCTGTGATGCGATGCAGAACGACCGGTTGGGCATGGATGTGGCATTGAGTAGCGGCCTCGCCGTGATCGGTGCTCCGTTGGACGACAACATCTTCACGGATGCCGGCTCCGCCTATGTGCTCGGTGCCAGCGACATGGGTTTTGCCTGTGACCTCACGGCGCCCGCCGCCCCAATGGTCGACCTCGTGGACGAGAATGACTCCGGTGCGGACAACGAGGACAACCTCACGCGCCACACCACGCCAGACTTTGACGTCTTCCTGCCCGGAGGGGGAACGATGGCGCTTATGAGCGGCGTCACCGCTGAGGCTGGAGATGCTCTCGTCTGGTCTCTCGACGGCACGTCGGAGAGCGAGATGGTCTTCCTGACCGAGGAGGACATTGACAATGGTTACGTGACCATGGAGTTCATTTATCCTGGACCGGTGTTGCCGGATGGCGTGTACACCTACTGCGCCTATATCATCGATGTTTTCGGCAATGTCGGGGCGACCGATTGCCTGACCATCACCATTGACAACGAGGATCCCGAGCCCAGCTTCGCCGGCGGCGCGGAATACGACACCTCCAATACTGATGATTATGGGGTCTTCCTGCCCGGAGCCATGACTCCCGAGGAGTGTGAAGGGCTGGCCGCCACGGCCGGTGGAACCTGGGATGGCATCTTCACGGATGCGGCGACCCACATGGTGTCACCGGGGTGCTACAACGTCGGGGCCAACACCTACGAGTGGCAGACTTACGCCACCTTCCTGCCCGACACCACGCTGTACCTCGATGCCATGGGCAACGTCATGCTCGACTTGTCCTCAGCCGACAACATCAGCGCCACGGACAACATCGCCATCGACA
>PKDZ01000042.1 GCA_002862785.1 Flavobacteriales bacterium | reverse complement strand
ACGGAATCAAAATCGGAATCGAGCGCAGCGGCGGCAGGGTTGTTGCCGTTGCTGCTGCCCCAATCCCCTTGGCGGAAGGTGGTGAACATGCCGAGGCCACCATCGCATTCGGTGTAGTTGTGGCTCCAGGTGATCTCGCTGCAATTGTCCGTGGCCGTTGCGCCACCATTGGAATTGAGCCAAGCCGTCAGCTCGTCACTGTTGCCGGACCCGTCGCATTCCACCGTTTCGTCCGCACCTCCGGAAATCTCGGGTGCCGTGTCGTCATTGACCGTAATCAGCTGGTCGCAGGAATCGGTCTCCACATTGTCGCAATCGTCCGTGGCCGTGGCGGTCCAGGTCCGCGTGAAGGAGTAGGATCCCTCGCAGATGTCGGTGACCTCACCGTCGGAATGCGTGATGACGATGTCCACGTCATCGTCACAGTTGTCCGTGGCCGTCGCCGTGGCCTCTCCGGCCGCAGTCGGCGTGGTGTCAGCCTCACAGTCGCCATCCGCACTCACCGTGTAGTCGGCCGGACAGGTGATGACCGGAACCGGCTTGATGATGTCGTAGAGTTGGAGATACTGATCCGCCTCAACCGATTCGTTGCCGCATGCGTCCGTGGCCGTCCAAACCCGCATCCAGGTCCCCGGACATCCTCCAGAAAGCTGGTAGGCCTCGATGGTATAGGTCACACTGCCACAATCGTCAGAGGCCGTGATCGGCACAAGGGTCGGGTCGGTGGGATCGGGTACATCCTCACAGGCCGCATAGGCGTAGATGGCATACTCGTCCCATTCCGGAGCGGTGGTGTCTTCAATGGTAAACGTCGCTTGGGTGGTGCTCGCGTTGCCGCAGTCGTCCGTGGCCGTGAAGGTCACGGTCGTGCTGCCCGTGGCACCGCAATCGTCGCTCAACGCGCTGTGGTTGTTGGTCCACGTCACGCCGCCACAGACATCGCTCGCCTCCGCACCGCCGTTGTCGGCAAGCCACGCGTTCAGAGCGGCCGTGTTGCCGGAACCATCGCACTCCACGGTTTCGTTGGAGGCTCCCGTGTCGATGCTCGGGTTGGTGGTGTCCGTGATGGTGAACGTTGCGGAGCACGTGCTCGTGTTGCCGCAGTCGTCCGTGGCCGTGAAGGTGACCGTCGCATTGCCCGTGGCGCCGCACCCGTTGCTCAAGGCTGTGTAATTGTTCGTGATGTCCACGTCCATGTCGCAGTTGTCCGTGGCGCTCGCTCCAGCCAAGAAGGTGGCCAGGTCGGCCGCATTGCCCATGCCGTCGCATTCCACCGTCACATCCGCAGGACAGGTGATGACGGGGTCAATCTCGTCGGACACCGTGACGGTCTGGTCACAGGTCACCGTCGTGCTGTTTCCACACTCATCCTGCGCCGTGGCGGACCAGGTCCGGACAAAGGAGTAATTGTTGCCACATCCCGGCGTCGGCGTGCCATCGGAGTAGGTCACGGTCGGCGTGGGTGTGGAACAATTGTCCGTGGCCGTCGCCGTGGCCGTTCCAGCGGCCGCGGGAGAAATATCGGTGAGGCAATCTCCGTCGAGGTAGGCCGCGTAGTTCGCAGGACACGCGATGTTGACCACGGGGTCCTCTTCGTCCACGAGACTCACCACTTGGTCAATGGTGGCACTCTCATTGCCACAGTCATCCACCGCCTTGTACACATGAAGGTACTGCGGGCACCCACTGCTCACATCCGTCACAGACACGAGCTCAACCGTGGCGCCGCCACAGATGTCCGTGGCCGTTGCCCCATAGATGCCCGTGGCGCTGTACGTCTCGCAAGCCACATCAACCGCCGAGGTCACGTTCAGCGTGGGAGCCGTCTCATCCTCGATCGTGAAGGTCAGCGTGATGTCGCTCTCATTGCCGCAATCATCGGCCGCGGTAAAGGTCACATCGACCGTTCCGGTTGCGCCGCATCCATCGCTCAGGTCTCCATCGTTGTAGTCATGGCTCCAGCTGACCGTTCCGCAATCATCGGTTGCGGAAGCGCCACCATTGGACGACAACCACATGCTGAGCTCCATTGCATTTCCACTGCCATCGCACTCCGCTTCATAATCCGACCCACCGGTGATGGTGGGAGCGGTGTTGTCCTCCACGGTGATGTACTGGGTATGCGTGGCTGAATTGCCCGAACAGTCCGTTGCCAACCAAGTGCGGGAGACCGTATAGGACCCTGTGCATTCAATGTTATAAGCAGGAGACTCAGAGAACACAATGGTCGGAGCTGTGGCATCACTGCCCTCGCAATTGTCCGTGACCGTGACAACGGGTACCTCGGGGAGACCAACCGCACAATCCACGGTCACATCCTCAGGAGCATTGTCAAAGTCCGGTGCCTCCGTGTCTTCTCTAGTGTAGGTCTCACTTCCGAGAATCACGTCTCCACAGTCCTCATCCCACGCGGAGTAGTACAAGGTGACCGTTGACTCCTGATCACCGCAGGCGTTGTTGATTTCCTCGCTGCACTCGAGATCAAGGAGGACGTCTCCTGTTCCGCCTTGGATGGCCGTGCCGTTGAGGAAGCCCTCGTAAGCAAACCAACCGCCTGCTCCGTAGTTGCAATTGCGGTCGTTGGCCGATTCACCCACCTGGAATCCGAAGTACTCGGTGGACGGCGAATGGGTGAGCTGCAGGGTGGTCCCATCCAGGCTGCCGGAGCCCGTCAAGAAGCTGAGCCCGCTGTTCAACAGGTAAATGGACCACTCATCCGTGGTGGCATTGCCGGTCACCGGAATCATGCAACTCATGTCGGTCTTGTACCCCCCCGTCCAATCAGCGCCGGAGACGCCATTGTCGTAGAAAATGTTGACGTCGAGGATGGCCGTCGGGTCGTCCACATCTTCAACCTGTCCGGACACGATGGCCACACCATTTTCGAATTGGGTCAAGGTCAAGCCAGCTTCCGTGGGCACGAAGAACCGGTCGTCGGCCCCGTCCCCATCGATGTCGAACAACGCGATGGCTCCATCCGGCCCCGTGCCCATGGCCGTGGTGGCTGTGCACACCGTCCGGCTTTGGACATCCGAGGACAATCCACAGGACACCACACCCCGGGTGGCTCCTTGCGTGGCATCACACTCGGTCGGAAGTTCATCCAGACATTCCACGACCGTCGAACTGACGAGCGGCGGATCGAATTCGAGAGGATCGTCACAGGACGAGCAATCGCCGTCTCCATTGCTGTCCACACAGATGGATAGATTGCTGAGGGCATACTGCTCCTGGGCGCCTGATCCGGAAATCTTGACCTTCACCCGAATGAACATTTCGTCACCGGTGGCGGCAAAGGGCTCGGAATAAGCATAGGTGCGCACCGCATCATCTCCTCCATTGACCGTTCCATCGACATGGGCGTCGACCGAGAAAATGTTGGTTTCCACACCATCCATGACGACATAGACGTCAAACTCATCCAGGACAGCTCCCCCATTTTCGAGATCACCCTGGCTCCTTGCATCGAAGCTGATCACAACATCAGACTCATTGGAAATGTCGATGATCGCCGAGTTGAAGACTTCACTGTCCGCACCGTATTGGTTGTTGTAGAGAAGATGCGTGTCACCATCAATGTCGATCAATTGGGGAATTCCATTGGTCGGAACCGCACAGGCTGGGCCAAGGGTCCAATTGGCATCAGCTGGGGTGTACTCGTTTCCGGGCGAACACAGGTTGTCGGCGTCGAAAGGCGTCTCGTTCTCAAACCCCTCCGTGTAGAGGGTCTGGGCGGAAGCGCTCAAGCAGACAAAACAGAACGCGAGGAGGGCCGAAATGGACCGGGCAAGCGACTTGATCATGGGGTAGTTTTTGGTACAGGTAAAGTCCGAAGATTCCTACGAACCGCCCGTGAAAACACATATATGGCCGACCGAAAGCAGATAAGCACAATCTGACCATGAGCGAAATCAAATCAATCGATTGTAATGCAGACTGTGTCAGCCTGTTCTCACAAAATCCCGGCATATAGAAAACGCATTCCGGACTGAATTATACACCCGTCACTTTCCTCTCCCTCCCGGTTTCGGAAAAGCAGAAAGCCACCCCGCAGGGTGGCTTTCGCTTGGTTTGGTTTGCGGCCCTGAGGCCTCCTTGAATCACTCACTCACGAGCAACTTCTTGACGACCAGGTACGCGCTGCTGGACAGGCGGATCTGGTACATGCCATTGTTCAGGCTTCCGGCATCCACGTCGAGGGTGTGGTTCACACCGGACTGGGCGATGCCGTCGTAGAGTTCGGCCACGAGTGCACCGTCCATGCCGACGAGGTCGACTCGGATGCGCATGTTGTGGTCGACCACGAAGCCGAGCTGGCTGATGTCATTGGTCGGGTTCGGCTGGAGGTTGGTGACGCGAATCGGGGTCTTGCCCGTCACCACATCGCCTGCACCACCGAGGATGGTCGGCGTGTGATCCCCGGCCTGGCCCCCGCTGACCTGAGCACCGTCGGCATCCTCGCAGTCCTCACCGTTGACCTCGACGCTGTAGGCGAAGCCATTGGCATTGCCGCAGTCATCGACGATGGCGTAATCCCGCTCGATGCTCCAGGGCAGGCAGCAATCGAGGTCACCGAACAGGTCGCCGGATCCCATGATCGTGTTGCCCAGGAATTCACCCGAGTAGGTGAACCACCCGCTATAACCGTACTCGTTGTTCATGTTGTTGGCACCGAGGCCCAACTGGAACGCATAGTAGTTGTTGCTCGGAGCGTGCGACAGGCTAAGCTCGGATCCGGCGTAGTCTCCGGTTCCGGACAGCGAGCCGGACTCCATGATGCGGTACTCCCAGTTCTCGTGGTCGTCGATCAGGTCACCGCAGTCACGCTTGTATCCGGTCGGGAAGGCCTGGGTGCTCCAGTCGTCCCATCCGAGGGCCGCTCCGTAGGTGACCGTGATGTCCCATCCGGCGCTGGAGCCGTCCGCTGCAGCGACGGACTGGGTCAGCGTCCACGTACCGTCCGCGTTGTGGGCCACGAGGCCAGGACCGGCAGCCGTGTAGAACTCAGCTCCTCCGGGCAGGGCGAAGATCCGCAGGCTGTGCGGGTCGTAGCCGCTGCACGTCTCGCCATCCTCGAAGGCGGCGGGCGTGCTGCTCAGGCAGAACAGATCCACATCGTCGGTGGGAGCGTAAGCACCGACGTAGGTCTCCGTCATGGTGTAGGCCACATCGGAGTCGCAGTTGTCAGCGTAGGTGGGCTCCACGGCGTCCGGAATCGTCACCTCGCCGAGGTGGCTCTCGCAACAGACGGACTGGACTTCGCCATTCTCCACGTCACCGGTGCTGGTGAAGTTCGGAGCGGTGGCATCGGTCACGGTGATCGTCTGGACGTACGTGGCCGTGGTCGTGAGGCCGCACTCGTCCGTGGCGGTGGCCGTGAAGGTCCGCTCGAACGTGTAGCTGCCCTCAAGCAGGTCGTCGTCTCCGTCACACGTGTACAGGGCATCGCCGTCCTCATGCGTGATCTCCACGGAAGCGCTGCCGCAGGCGTCGCCGGCCGTGTAGGTCACCGTGCCCAAGGCGTCCACACTCGTGTCGATGTCACAGGTGGCGTTCTGGGTGAGGTCCTGGTTGGCCGGGCCCTCAATCTCCAGGCTCGGGGCCGTGGTGTCCTCGATGGTGAACGTGGCGGAAGCGCTGCTGCTGTTGCCGCAGGCATCCGT
>PKDZ01000065.1 GCA_002862785.1 Flavobacteriales bacterium | reverse complement strand
ATCGGAGTCGATGCCGATGACCTCGAAAGCAGCTTCCTTGTGGCCAATCAGTATTCTTTGGATGAATTTTACAATGCCAGCGGTACTTTCGATGGCGGCTTTACCAGCAACAACTCAATCTGGAGCGAAGCTGATTTTGAGCCTTTCTTCCTCTCCTTCAGTGGAGGAGGACTTGAATATTCGCAATCAATCAGCAAGTCCAACATTCAAACCGACTCCAAGACTCGCGTGCTTTCAGCCAAACAAGAGGCAGGGCTCGAAGTAGGTGCAGACCTCATGGGCCTCACTGGTTTCAAGACAGGGGGCAATGAATCGAAAACTGTAACAGAGACGCGGTCCAACGGCAGAAGTGTTCAAACAGACGTGACGTACAACTTCACCTTCTCGGATGACGATGAAATGGACTTCTTCTTGGTGGGAGTCATTCCAGGAAAAGGCCTCAACGGCCCCATCTTCCTGCAATTGGGGAGCGCCTCATCGTGCGGATACGAGCATTGGGAAGAGTCCACTTATTCAGAGTTCTTCCCAGAATTGTTGGGCAAGGGCAACAAGCCCCTATTGTACGTCAAAACGGATGGGGGCAACAACAATTCCATCAGTACCACACCTGCTTGGAATATTGACATGACGGTGGGGTCGAGCAACTATGCAGTGAACGCAGAATTGGGAATCACCGTACCAGCATGTGACAACGATTTCATGCCTTCCATCTATGAACAATTAGGACTGGGTGGGACTGAAGCCCAATCATGGACCTATACATCAAATCACTCAACACCACTTGCTGGAGGTGGATGGCAGGCGGTCATGACTGCAGCCATGGCAGGGGCCTATGCCGCCACTGGACTTAAAGCCGGAGCCAAGGGAAATTTCCCCGGTATAGGCTACACAGTTGCCGTTGCCGCTGCTGCCTTTGCCGGACTTGGAGTCGATGCATTGGCTGAAGCGATATGGCAAGAAGAGATTGCAATAAACCCGGATTACAACTTCCTCGGACAATGCTCCTACACCCCTCCTTCGAATAGCCTGATTTCCGACAACCTCTTCCTTCCGAAGAAATTCGCAAGGAATGTCTTGAACGACGACCCCATCGCCCGATTGGACTCGTTGGGCATGGTCAGGGACACGTCTGTTGCCATGGAGGCTCCGGACATTTCGATTTCGTACACGTACCCCAACAGCGCTTATCAGCCGGTAACCGATGTAGACGAACTCCCCTTCGTCGCCGTGTCGCCCATGGATGATCCAATCGGAGGAACTCTGCACCTCAGGAACCACTCACCTTATCCATATGGTGGCCCATCCCACTTCTTCGTGCAGTCTGATCCATTCCAGAATACAGTGGCCGCAGGCATTCAATTGGGTGCCGGCGATCCGGTCACTCCGGTTTACGTGCTGTATCCAAGTTGGAGCGACAATGTTCCACTCGGCGGGTCCGCTATAGGCGACTATGAAGTGCCCTTTGTCATCGAACACTCGGGAGTGGTTTCCGACAATACCATGAGTGGTAATGTGGTATTCCAGTTGCAATCCGTCTGCGATCAGAATACCATATATGACGAAGTCGTCGTTCCGTTGCAATTCACACCGGCGTGTTCCGATGTGGACATCACGGCTCCCTTAAGCGATTGGACAGCCACGCTGGATGAGTTCATTTCGGGCTCGAACTTCCATGCCACCGATGTCCAAATCGAAGTCGACATCGCCGAGAATGAATTCAAAAACTGGCGCACCGACCAAGCCGATGAGGCGATAGAAGTGGAAATGCGCACCGGAAACGGAGCTTGGACCAAGATTTCGAACATATCGGACTTCGGCACTGACTCGGTCATGGTGGTCCTTGCGGACAGTACGATCAATGACCTTGACTTCGGGTGGAACCCGCGTTCCATCGGGACCGTCTACAATCAAGGGCTTGGCTATGAGGGGGCCATCCAACTGAGAGCCAAATCCAACTGCAGCAACCCCGAGCTCGCAGAATCCAAGTACTCCGAAGTGGTCGTTGGATACGTAGACTATGTTCGACCCGAGATGTTTGGTGACGTCTTGCCGCTAGACCAGAGCATGGAGCCCGGTGATGAACTCATGCTTCGCTGGAGCGAACCGATGGAAACCTCGATCCAGTCCTACACCTTGAATTCGGATGAGGTCGGGATTCGCGCGAAGATGAACACCGACTACAGCCTCAATACCGGAGGAGTCAAATTCGAAGGCGACGAATATGTCGGCATCCTTCAGGGACCACCATTTGATGCATTCCTGCCAGGCGTGGAAGTCGGTCAACCCGGATGGGCAATCAGCGCTCGACTCTGGGGAGGAAACGTCGCTTCCCTGAATGGGGGGCTCAATGACAATGACGCCATTGGCGGGACCCTGGTCACCCAAGGAGACGAAACAAGTGGCGCCATCGTCGTAGAAATCCTGCATCCGGACACAATCAAGGTCCATGCCGTTCGCGATGGACAGACTGTCGGAACCGCGGCCAAAATCGATGTCAGTCAGGCCGGGTGGAATCTGCAATGGAACACACTGGAAATCGAGTTCATCCCGTTGGACAATTCAGAATTCCAATGCCGAGCCAGACTGAACACATTTGAGAACTACAGCGGGATTGACCTCGCCGGTTTTGAAATCGCCTCCCGTCGGATCACGATTGGAAACGGCTGGAGAAACGGAGCGCCCACCGGAAAGCCATGTCAGATGCCAATTCAGGATTTCCGGATGTGGTCCAGCCAGCGAGAAACGTACTTGTCTGAAACGCCCGCATTGCCCATTCACGGCAAGGAGCTCGGCCTTCAAGTGTGGTTGCCGTTTAATGAGCTCCATGGCACTCCTGTGGAGCAAGCGCGCGGACGTTTGGTCGAAATGAACGCCAATTGGCATACACCTCTTGGTGCCCATGCCCTTGACTTCTCCGAGCTCTACAGTCAGAACAAATACCCTGTGCCCACTCTGATCGGACTCAATTGGATTCCAATCGGCAAACGAAACACGACCGTTGAATTGTGGGTCAAGCCGGGAACCACCGGAGAGAAGCAATCGGTGATGGCCATCAATGGCACCTACGCACCGAATGCCGACGTGAACAGGGTCGGGTGGGGCGTTGAATTCGATGACCTCGGACATCTTGTAGTCAAGAATGGCGACTTGAATGAACTCACCACACCGGCACCTCTGAGCGATGCCTGGCACCATGTGGCCATCGTGAGGCGCATGGACGGAACCGTTCTGCTCCATGTCGACGGACAGAATGTGGATGCCAGTCCAGCCTTCAGTCACGGAAAGTTGGTTCCAGCGGTGATTTCTCTTGGTGCCCGAAGGACTCTGAAGGGAGACGTCATGCCATGCACCGATCTCGGCTTGGAAGGTGTCGTCTCAGACTCGACGGAATTGTGGACCGATGACGAAGGGTGGTTTGGCACCATCAACGGTCAGTACCCGGTGCACCGGTTCGTCAGCGACTCCGTTTGCAACATCGATACGGTCGGCTTGGCTCAGGTCAACAACGTCGTCAGTTGGGTTGCCGCGTGTGGCAAGGATTGGCGACACGAAGGCATCGACTACGGAACGGCGGTGCACTCGTCCCCGGATTCATTGAGCGCCGCATGCAACAGCGTCCCATTGCCGGCATGCAGCGACCTGACAGCCTATGTGGACACAACCACCACGGAGTCCGTGGATGCCAGCGCCATGAATGCTGAATTGAATCCGGGACTGGCTGACGAAAGTGGAACCCTGTCCTTCTACAGATTGTTGGGTGACACCACCTGCACGACGCCCGACTACTTGCGCTTTGCTTATGTCATGGAGCTGCCGGCATGGATCGGATTCTGTGAGGATCTCACCTACGACTCCCCCTCCGGGGTGGGCACGGACCTCGCCCCGGAAGTCTGGCTCAACCAGGCGGACATGGACGAGAACTGCACATTCACGGCTTCCTCCGAACCGCCCGTCGGCTATGACCGATGGTTCAACGGTAAAGTGGATGAGTTGCGGATTTGGAACACAGCGCTTCCTTTGAGCACGATTCGTGAACGGATGCGTGAAGGCGTTCAAGGGTATGACAACCTCATGCTCTACGCCCCATTCGAAGAGCGCACCGCGCCAAATGCCGATGGAACCACCACCATTTTGAATACCGAGGCATTCAATTACGCGCCCTGGTCTGGATACAATTACTTCAATGACAGTGAGTCTCTTGGACAACCGGATGAATTTGACCCACTCGAATTCTCTCTCCGAGGAAATGTGTCCATGTCTGAGTTCCGGAATGCAATCCAGAATGTGGATGCCCCACTGATCCACGCCGAAGCCCAAACTCAGTATGGGTCAAGTGATCTCATTGCAGATGTGGACTGGAATGCAGGCCAAGACGAGGTCATTCTGCAACTGGAGGAGTCCGAACTCTACAAATACGAAGACCAGATCGTCACATTTACGTTGCCCGCTACGCAGATGCGTGACGAAATGGGCAACCGGATTGAGAGCGATCAAGTCTTCGACATGAGAATCAACCTCAACCCGTTGGTCTGGACTGAGGATGAAGCAGAGATTTCGACACTCCTGGGAGAGACAGGCTATCATGCGACGACCATCCACAATGCGGGCATCTACGAGAAGTACTTCGAAATCGATGGACTTCCAAGCTGGCTCGAGGCCACTCCATCATCAGGATTGATTGGTGGCGGTGAAACCATCACCATCCACTTCTCGACTGACGAAGGGCTCGGCATTGGAAAGCGTATGGCCGATGTGCACCTCAAAGGTGGACTCCCTTGCGGCGACTTCTGTTACGGCGAGCGATTCACATTGCATGTAGAGACATCGGTCACTCCACCCGACTTTGACTTTGACCCATCGGACTTCAGCAACAACATGCCTCTGGTGACCAAGGTGTACATCGACGGCGTGGCTAGCTATGACGAAAAGGACATCGTGGCAGCGTACATCGATGGAGAGCTGCGGGGCTTCTCAAACCTCGACATGTTTGTTGCGGGACAGCAATTGGCTTTCCTCTCCGTCTTCTATCACAACGAAGACGGCAACGATGAAACGAACAAGAAAGTCACATTCAAAGTCTGGGATGCCTCCACAGGCACGATGCGCGCAGGTGTTGAACCTCACTGGCCTGAAATCGGGAATCAATACATCTCCAACCTGAACCCGAGCGAAGCGGGCTTAGGAAGTCTATTCGAGCCCTTGCTGTTGAATGCCACTGACCGCATCGAAGTCAGTACGACCCTCACACCGGGCTGGAACTGGGTGAGTTTCAATGTGGTCGGTGACGAACCCATTCGCGTGGACGAGGCATTCGATGAGGTTGACGATGACGACATGCGACAGGTCATCCTCCATGATCGCGGCTACGACCAAGACCAAGGAAGCCTGACCCCTGGATTCAACTACTTCCCAGAAGGAGAATGGATGGTTGGAGACAATGACACCCTCCTTGTGACGCACAATTACCGAGTCAAGGTTGGAGAATCCTCGGATGCACCTTGGACCCTGCGCACAGAAGGCCAAGCAGCCAATCCGCTCTACTTCCAGAAGCAATTGGTCCAAGGCTGGAACAGCATGGGCTACCTACCTCAAGGACCGCTCCCAGTCGATGACGCCCTCCGCCACCTGGCAGATGAGGAATGGGTCACAGCGAGCACAGTGAACATCATCAAGAGCCGTTACGATGGATTTGCCATGTATGCGGGCAATGGTCACTGGGTCGGCTCACTGACGACACTGGAGCCTGGCAAAGGGTATCGCCTGTACCTGGCCGAAGTGGATTTGGATTTCCCAGGAAAACCGGTCGGACTCTTCGAATGGCCGCTGGCTGGAAGCGACCTCGGATTCAGAAGCACTGAGGAACAGTTCACCGGCGTTGCCCAAGG
>PKDZ01000064.1 GCA_002862785.1 Flavobacteriales bacterium | reverse complement strand
GAGTCCCTCTGAGTGCATGGTGCCCTCGGTCACTGCCGAAAGTGGCAACGTATTGAACTCACGGATATGCCCTCCACCAATGCGGCCGGTATCTCCGACAAGTACAGTGTTGTCAGGGTCGTCCAAATCGACACCATACAAGCCACCATGAACCTCATAATCTTCGATTCCGTGAACCCTTAGATCTCCGGATGGAAGTCCCAGGTCATCCACGTCGTCAACTTGGAACTGGATGGTCGACAGGGCTTCTCTTCCCTCGATATCCGTGGCGATGACGGTGAATCTCTCGTCCCCATCGAAATTGATGTCAGGCCGATAGGACCAATCGCCTGAAGTGGGGTTGAATTCCAGCCTTCCATGTTCTATCGCGTATGGACGGGTCATTTCGATGAAGGCGAGTTTCGTCACCGTGTCACCTTGAAGTGATGTGGTGTGTTGAAGGCTACCATTTTCCAGATACCCAAACTGCTGAATGTTTGCAATGCCGCTGAGCGTCGCGGATGCATCCGAGCCGTCCGACCACACCCCAGGAACACCGTCACCTGCATCTGCGAAGAGGCCGACCCAGCCGATGCCGGATGACGCGTACAAGGATTGTTCTTCTGGGCTGGCCAAGGTTGCGAGATGCCCCCCCACTTGGGTGGCGAGAATGTGCGCTTCGTGTCTGATCATCGTGGATGGAGAAGCGAAATACAAAGTGGAATCTGTTGAGGCCACCAAGGTCAGTCCTGCGGGCAGATTCCAGCTGGTATCGGCTGGCTGCAATTGAATGGTGACCGGTCCATCTGAGTCGGACCAGGAGAGGGATCCTGAGGCCTCTCCCTCTTCTAACATGACGATGGTCTCGGCGTCTCCAGAGAAGAGGGTGCGATCGTCAAGCTCCTGAATGTTCAGGGAGACCGTCATGCTGTTCACAGTGAATCCTTGGTCATCCGTCGGGGTGATCGTGAAGCTGTCCGGACCGCTGTAACCAGCGTCGGCACGGTATGAGTAGGTGATCAAGACAGAATCTCGGGCTACGGATGTCCCCTCGAGGGAGAGGTTTCCATTGGACGGCATGTTGACTGCAATGGAGGCCGGGGTCATTCCATCCGGATCGACGACCAAGATGGACCCGGATCGGATCATGTCTTCATACCAGTTCCAAGTATCGGTTCCGGTATACAGAGGCTCCCCATCATCAATGATGGCGATGTGAACCGGAACGTGCACGAAGACCACGTTGTCATCATCGTCCTGCACTTGAATGGTGAAGATGTCGTTGCCCACGTACTCGAAGTCGGGGATGTAGGTCAATTCACCGGTCATGGGGTGGACTGATACCGTTCCATTCTGGGCAGGAGTGTGCACCGAAAAAACGGATCCGTCGGAGAGTCCATCGGCGTCATCGGATGCTTGAATCGTGATGCTGATGACGTCATCTTCATTGGCGGAGATTGTGTCCGTGGTGAAGCTCTCATTGCCCTGAGCCAACGATGCGGATTGGTTCAGCTCATGGGTTGGGCTTGAAAATACCAGGTCAATTGTGTCATTGATTTGGGTCAGGTTGAAGGCGATGTTATGGAGTGTGGTCACTTGGAAAGTGTCGGTGATGGCGACGGTGAAACTCTCCGGTCCATGGTAATGGTCGTTCGGGTTGTAGGTCCAATTGATCGTGCCTTCATTGGTGTAGGACCAGGAGACCGTTCCATGGTCAGGCCCTTGACCTGCAGCAATGCTGAAGGGATTGGTTTTCAGGATGTCGGGGTCTTCTGCACTGAGTGTCCCGATGAGCAGCTCGTCTTCTGTCGATGTGGCGCTGTACAGGTCCAGTGTGACCACGGTGGAGTCCATCGTATTGTGGACGTCAACCATGAGTGGCAGATTGTCTACAGTCCATTGCTGTGCATCGCTCAGGCTGAATCCGAGGACATCCATGCCGTAATAGTGCTCATTGGGGGAATAAGACAATTCGAACGAACTGGATCCCGTTGGCGGTGAGAAGCCATGGATGTTGAGGGTGGCTGCTCCTAAAATGTTGTCGGTAGAGTTGATTCCAAATCCAATCTGGTCACCTTCATGACCAAAAAAGGTGACTGCACCATTGGCTTGGGTACCTGAAGAAACCAGTTCGACTGAAACGCCATTGATGTAGAAGGCAGGATCATATTGTGCACCGACGTCGTCTGTGGTGTAGTCCCATTCAAATGCGAACCACCCTTCTTCAGAAAGGAGGTGGGTCAATTGTGTGTAGGAGTCCCCCGAGCCGGTGTTCGAGCCGACGATGGTCACGTCACTTGCTCCATTGAACTCAATCGATCCGCCCCCTAATTGCTGGGTCCAGGTAGCAGGAGCATAGTTGCCGGAAAACCCACTGTATCCGGAGGTGAAGTGAACGGTGCTGTGCTGGCTGGAAAGAAGGACTACACTGTTGACGGTCAGCCCGTCAGGATCTGTCAGGTTGACAACAAAAGTGGTGTCGCGGTCCTCCGTGGCCTCGAACCCGGAGGGGTTCAGGACGGGGTCTCCATCATTGACATTGGCAATAATCAACGGGAAATCCAGCTGAACCGAATGGCCATCGCCATCAGTGAGCTGTGCGGAGAATCCATCGTTGCCGTAGTATTCACTGAAGGGTACGTAGGTCAAGGTGCTGTCTGATGCATTCCAAGAGAGGTCTCCGTGATCAGGATTGGACGTAATGACGAGGTTCTCCGGAGTGAATCCATCTCCGAGATCGACCGCATTTACTTTGCATGTGAGCACGTCATCTTCGTTGATGAGAATGGCGTTCCAAGCATGAGATTGACCTGCATCCGAGAGAGAGGTGGACTGGTTGGCCGTTGCTACCCCTGAGGTCAAAGTGATGTTGATGGGGTCATTGACACTCGAGATTTCGATGTTGTGCGGCAGCATCACAGTATCTCCGAAGGCGTCTGTGAGAACAATTTGAAAGGCGTCGGTGCCATGGAAGTGGGGATCGGGGGTGTACTGCCACTCGCCATAGGTCTCCGTGTCTTGCAGGATGCTCACGGTGCCGTTTTGGGGTCCTGGAGCTGCGACGGATACAGGGTTGAACGCCATGCCGTCATAATCCAGATAAGTTGCATTGCCTTGTACGGGAATGTCCTCTTGAGTCGCGTCGGGCGTGAGCGAAGAGGAGAGGATCAGGGCGTCTGGAGTGTTGGCCACGTTGATCGGTACCGAGACGATTGAATTGTGTTCTTGGTTGTCGTCAACGGAGATTAGAATGTTGTCGACTCCGTAGAAGTGGTCATTGGGTTGGTATTGGATCTGGATTTGGGCCCTTGTGGGGTCCGATGCAATTTCCTCGGGCTGCTCGATTGCCGCGAATGACAATGCCCCGTTTTGCACAGAATAGGGGAGAATGCCGGAAAGGCTGATGCCATCTAGGTCATGGATCGTGAGCAATTGGACGAGAGTTAGGTCTTCGATTCCAGCGAGTGAGGCGGGGTTTGAGGTGGCGATTCCGTCATTCACTTTCTCGAAGACCATGGGAATGATCAGAGTGCTGACATGTCCATTTCCATCTTCTAGTTGGAATCCAATCGTATCCTGGCCGACATACTCGTGTTCAGGTGCATATTCGACTGCGCCACTGGTCTGGTCGAACGTTGCTATGCCATGAAGCGGAGGCTGCGAGAGCGTGATCGGAGACGTCGGATGCAGCCCATCGGCATTGTCGATGACTTCCAAAATCCAACTCAGGATTTCATCTTCATCTTCTACACGTTCTTCCAATGTTGACGTCATGCCCCCGAGGAGACTCGGGGTGAAGGGGGCGTCTATGGAATTGCCCTCGGTCACAACCAGAGTCATCGGATCGTCTACTTCGGAGATGTTGATGTGGACGAGAATGAGTGAGTCTTGACCAGTGAGATCGATCAATCGAATGCCAAAGGCGTCACTTCCGTGAGCATGGTCGTTTCCACTGTAGGTCCACTCAGCCAGTCCAGGTGCGAGTTCAGTCAACGTCACTTCGCCGATGACGGGGGAATTGCCCAGGTCAAGGCTGGCGGACTGCTCTGAAAGGCCATCGGCATCAGCATATTCCAAGGTGACCGTGATTGACCCGTCTTCTTGAATGTCGGCTGTCGCGGCATGCTCTGTGATGACGAACGGGTCGGGGATATTTTGAATGGAGATGCTGATGGGAATGGACGAGCTGAATCCTTGGCTGTCAATCACATGGATTTCAATCATGTCGGTTCCATATGCGTCGCCATTTGGGGTGTAGCCCAGCTCAATGGTTGCATTCTCGGGGTCATTCAACATCGAGGATGTCGCCGAGGGAGTCCCAAGTATGCCGGGCACCACATGAATCAGTGGGGTTGCTCCGTCGTCATCCAGTGCGATACCGTCAGGGTCCGAAAGTGAGATGAGCATCATGTTGTCCTCTGAATCCTCCTGGATGTTGAATGAAGTATTCAGTGAAGAGGCGGGGCCATCGTCTACAGCGTCGATGGTGATGGTGAAGGTCCATGTCGCGGAATGTCCCAAGTCATCCGTCATCGTCAGTACGAAAGAGTCCATTCCGGCATAACCGCTGTCTGCGACGAATGACCATGCTCCGGGAGAACCTGCTGCAGACAAGGTGCCATGCTGGGGCAAGACTGACATGGTCAGCCCTGAGACGAGAACGAAGCCGTCTGCATTGTCAGAGACATGGAGATACAAATCCTGTGTGTCTCCTTCCAGCATCGAAAACTCAGAGGCAGCGGACATGTTGGTCACTTCGGAGGCGTCGGTGCTACTCAATTCTGACTCACTCGTCCCAAATGCGATTGAAAATGGATCGTCTATTTCGTTGATAGTAATTTCAACCGTGTAAGGAGTGGCGTTGCCCAAGGCATCTTGAATCATGATGTCGAAAGCATCATTTCCGAAGAAATCCGAGTTGGGATTATACTCCCAGGACACCTGCCCCTCCCCATTTTCTTCAATGCTGACCATGCCATTGGAAGGGCTGTTGATGGTTGAAACGGAGGCAAAACCAGCGCTGAATCCATCACTGTCAGAGAGGACGAGAATTCCGGAAGCCTCGGTGTCTTCGTCTATGGCAGCACTGAGATCTCCTTCAATCAAAATGGAGGGGTCATTGGTGGGAATGACCTCAATTGGAATGGCCAGATCTGTCATGAATCCCTGCCCATCGATCACACTGAGCCTCAAAGAGTCCGCTCCGGAGTAGTCGTCTGTCGGCAGGTAGCTGATGACAACTTCCAAATGCTGGTTCTGTTGGGATGTAGAAATGATGTTGCTGGTCCCATGGTCGGAATTCAACAGGAGTACATCCCCTTCTGAAACACCTTCCGGATCTGAAAAGACGATGGTGTGCTGTGTACTGGAGTCTTCATAAGCGACAAGGACAGTCTCGCTTGATTCACTGGGGCCGTCATCCACGCTCTCCACCTCCATGTTGAACTCCAATTGAATGCTGTAGCCGCTGCTGTCAGTTACGCTGAGCATGAAAGCGTCGTTGCCGGCGAAATCGGGGGCTGGGGCATATTGCCAAGTCGAATGGCCCGTTCCTCCAGGGATCTGTTCCAAAACGCCATTCGATGGGGTAGAAAAGACCTGTATGGCATTCGATGGAGTACCATCGGTGTCTTGCACGGTCAGGCTGAATTGATGGACTTCTTCTTCATCGATGGTACAGGGAGAAATGCCGTATGTCTCATCGGCGAGAAGGGCCAGAAGCTCGTCATTGCAGGCGGTATGCAGGTCGGATGAAATGCCAATTGTGGACGGGTCGTTTTCGGGCAGGATTGTGTAAGTCACCAATGCCTCCGTTGTCAATCCAGTCGTGTCCATGATCGTGATGGCGAAAGTGTCCGTTCCGAAATAATTGGGAATCGGGGTGTAACTCCAGAAGGCCTCACCGGCTGCTCCGGGAGCCAAGAGGGCAATTCCATTGTCCCCTTGATTCTCTGGCGCAATGCTGAAAGGATTGTTGGTCAGCGCTCCAGGGTCAGGGCATAGAATGACTCCTCCTCCGGCTTCGTCTTCTGCTATGGTCTGATTGTAATCGAGGGAGAATTCCACTTGCGCTTCGAGAACATTGAACGAGGGCGCTGCGATTCCAAGTAGTATCAGCAAGCACTGGACTGTCCTTTGACTCGAACGGTTCAAGTAGGATTTGACGTCAAGTCGAGACACGCAGAAAGAAATGACTGAGGCAAGTCTTTCGATGGACAGGTCTTGAACCTTCATGGCAATTTGGTTATGCTCTGAAGGTGAGAATATTCTTACGCATTTTGGCCGACACTTTGTTGTCGGACTAGAGGGGTAGAATAATCACCTGAGGAAGAAAAATCGACCCCAAAAGCCTTATAATCGACTCGGGTGATGGCTAATCGCAAGGGGCCCCAAGTGCTCTTTGAAGTCAGAACTGGCGGCACACGGCCTGTGGGGTGGTAGGGGGTGAACTCGGCCCTTGAACGGGGCTCTGATTGCCGTGTCCGATCTGCATGATTAGCAATAATCTGCCATGTTCCGGTCGGTTTCTTGGCTGCTTTCGGTCCTTTTTGTTTCTATTATTTAATCATGGATGTGATCCATGTCTGAAACAAGCTCTGATGTCAGGCCTCCCTGATTGTTTTCCGGATGATGGCGACGCACTCGTCGAGCTGATCCGCGGTCATCACCAGCGGCGGGGCGAAGCGAATGATGTTGCCGTGGGTGGGCTTGGCGATGAGGCCGTTGTCCTTCATGGCCACGCAGAG
>PKDZ01000070.1 GCA_002862785.1 Flavobacteriales bacterium | reverse complement strand
CGGCGCCCTGGACGCCTGCGGGGTCTGCAACGGGCCCGGAGAGATCTACGAGTGCGGATGTGCTGACATCCCCGAGGGAGACTGTGACTGCGACGGCAACCAGCTTGACGCCCTCGGCGTCTGTGGAGGCGATTGCATTTCGGACACCGATGGAGACGGAATCTGCGATACGGATGAAATCGGAGGCTGTACGGATGCTTCAGCGTGCAACTATGATCTGACAGCAACCGATGATGACGGCTCCTGCACTTATGCAGGCCCCATCCTGGATTGCAACGGAGACTGCCTCAATGACAGCGACGGAGATGGCATCTGCGACGAGAACGAAAACGAATGCCCGGACTACAATGGAAATGGCATCTGTGACAACCTCGACGTCTTCGGCTGCACTTATGTGGACGCCTGCAACTATGACGCTGACGCCACGGCAGATGATGGGTCCTGTGCGTATCCCGCCACGGGCTTCAACTGTGACGGCTCCAGCATTGACGACTCCAACTCCTTCGCGGGCTGCACCTACCCACAAGCCTTGAACTATAGCGGTGCCGCGAACGTGGATGACGGAAGCTGTGTCTTCGTCGGCATTCTCGATGAAGTTGGGCCTTGTCTCTTCGACGTCTCTGATGATGGCATCGTCAACACCCCTGACCTCCTGATTTTCCTGCAATACTGGGAAGCCACTTGCGAGTGACCAACCAACGAACCAAACCCTTTAGGAAAGCCGCGCCCTCAACTGCGCGGCTTTCTTTTTGAGGTGGGCCGGACGGTCCATGCTCTCCAGATGATCCAGCGCCTCATGGAGGTCATGGTGGGCACCCTGTGATTCGAGAAAGCCAGGCCGTGAAACGGACCGCTGCATGACGCGGAGGGCATGATGCAACAAGGCTGCAGGCGCCTCATTGAGAAACACCACCTGGGTGGCCCACTCGAGCAAATCCTTCAAGGCGCCGTCGGAAGGGTCGAGATGGAGCAGGGCCCTCAGGCATTCCCTTTGGCACCCGGCGTCTTCGGCTGAGTGCCAAGCCCTCATGAGACCGCGTTCGGGACGGGTGACCATCAAGCCACGGGAGCTGAGCAGCGCCAACACCCAGGACGCGCGGAAGCCGGTTTTCCCCTGCAATGAAATCGTTTGCACCAAGGCCCGCTCGAGGCTGGCTGCGTGTCCCGCGCCGAATTCACCATCCAAGGCGGGCCACCGGTCCATCCAAGCCGTGACCTCGGATTTGGCGGGAATGTGACCCAGCCGCTGTTTCAGAAGGGCAGGGGAGGCGAGTGGGTCCTCCGGGCCGACGTCATGCACTGCTCAACCGCCTGTGTTGCCTCTTATTTCCGGGCAGCTTCGGCTTCCTCGCGGGCGAGAATTTCCCCGATTTGCTCGGCTCCGACTTGCTTGGCGATCACCTTCTTGTCCCGGTCGAGCAGGAACATCTTGGGCGTCGCATAGACGTCGAACGTGGTGCGGAAATTCAAGCTCTTCAGCGTGGTCACGCCCGCCATGATGAGGGCGGTGGCGCTGTCGGTCGCATTGATTTGCGGGTTGTCGGATACGTGGATCCAATCGCCGATGTTCTTCTCTCGAACGAATTCAAGCCAGGGTTCCGGTTCGAAGTCATTGCCGATGGCATAGATCTCGAGCCCCTTGTCGTGCCACTCCTCATACAGGGCCTCCAGCTTCGGCATCTCCTTCTTGCAGTGGCCGCAAGTCGACTCCCAGATGGACACCAATGTGTACTTCGCGTCCACGTCATACAGGCTGACCCAGTTCGTCTGCGAAGTGTCCGGCAGAATGATGTTGGGAATGCGCTCCCCGCATTGACTATACCTCAAGTCCTCGGCCCGGTCGACCACCTTTTTGAGCTGGGCTTCACCCAACCAGTCAGCTTTGCCGGTGGCGTAGTAGCTGTCCACGAGGTTGACGAAGACCTTGTCCATGCACATCACTTGGCTCTTCTCCGCTGAGAAGGTGAAGAAATGGACGAGGTACTTAAACATGTCCGGATCGCCCTCTGCCTTGCCGATCAGCTTGTGGACCTCTGCGAGGGCCGTGTCGGGCAATTGCGGCATGACCGTGCTCCAGTACTGCTCCAGCAGCGTGTGCAGGGCTGGATCACGAACGAGTCTTCCGTCTTGGAAGTCCACGCGGGCCCAATACAACTCCCGAAAGCGGTAATAGCGCCAAAGTTGTGGATTGGCCGCGTCCAAAGGAGCCTCAGGGACATCGGGCTCCCGCACCATGCGAATCATCTTGGCGAACAAGGTCTCGCCATGCTCCTCTTGGATTTGGTCCTGCTTGGCCTCCACCTGAATGTTGAGCACCTCGAGGTCTTGAAGGAGCTGGGCCCGTTCAGCTTCGGTGAGGGTCGAATCTTTGGCGCGGGAATCAATGGGAATGCGCTTCTCCCGCATCTCCTGGATGAAGGAGAGGTAATCGTAGAACAGCCGAGTGTCCTCGCCTTCCTGAACCTCGACACTGCCCGGGAGGTTGGCGGCATCCGCAGTCAACGAAACCGGCTCACCGGTGACAATGAACTCGACGAACGCATTGCCCGGAAGCACCAAACCGTATTTGCCCCCCTTGTCCGGCGTCGGGGACGCGAAGTCGAAACGCCCCTTCTTGCCCACCGTCGTCGTGTCGGCGTAGTACATTTTGTTGCCGTAGTAATTGGCCAGATAGATGGTATCTCCCTCGGTCAAACCGTCAATCCCAAAAGAGAGGAGAGGGTCCTTCTGGCCCGAAGCGGCGGCCGACACGAGGAGGAGGCCCACCATGGTCAGGGCGCACTTCGGGAATCGTGAGAGGGAGCAGAAATCGATCATCGACTGGAGCAAAGGGTGGCCGCTAATTTAGCCGCAGGACATGGCTCCGGATGTGAACAAAATCTTCGATTGGGGAATCCTCGGGTGCGGCTGGCTCGGACGGGCCTGGGCGCTCGACCGAATTGAAGCAGGTGAATCCGTATGGGGCAGTGCGAGACGTGCGCGCATCCTCTCCGAACTGGAGGCAGATGGCATCCACCCCGTGGCGTTCGACAGCTCCCTCGAGACCAACGAAGTCTGGCCCCGATGCCGACACCTGCTCGTTGCGCTCCCCCCGTCCGCAGGGGGAGAGACATTTCAAAAAGCCGCCGCGTTCGGCCACGAGTGCGACTGGACTGTGCTCATCAGCAGCACCAGCGTCTACCCGGACAGCGATGGCCACCACACGGAAGACGACGCCGTGAGAAGGATCAGCCCCCATTCCGGCGCTTGTCTTCTCGACATCGAATCCCACTTCGGGGCAGCCCAGACCACCATCCTTCGGGCGGGAGGGCTTTTCGGTCCCGGCCGACACCCGGGTGGTTTCCTTCGAAACCGGAGCCTCACCAACCCCGCTGACCCGGTCAACATGGTCCACCTGACCGACGTGATCGCGGCCATCAGCCACGGAACCCACAACCGAATCCAAGGCCCCTGCAACCTGGTTGCGCCCATCTCCCGCTCGAGAGGGGACTTCTATGCGGCAGCCGGAGCGGTTCCAGCCTCCGACGTCATCGCGGTCCGCCAAGAAGGACGGCGCATCCTCACGGATCGACTGATCGGCTCCGGATTCGCTTTCCGGCACCCGGACCCGGTGACCACCGTGGCCGACATGACCCCGCCCACACCATGACCGTGCTCCACCGCCCCTTTCTCCTCCAATGCGACGGAGACCGAGACCTCCATGGCCGATGGCACCTCCCTGATTCGAAGGAAAAGGGCACAGTGCTCTTCTTGCACGGATACAAGGGCTACATGGATTGGGGAGCGTGGGCGCTGGTGGGCGATCATTTCGCGTCTCAAGGATGGCGCTTCCTCCGCATCAACTTCTCTCACAACGGCACCACGCCGTCACGCCCCGCGGAATTCACCGATCTCGACGCCTTCGCAGCCAACACCTATTCCCGGGAACTCGACGAGGCCACGGAGGTCCTCCGCGCCCTGCGCACGCCAGGAAGCACGGAGGAATCCCAACGTGCTGCATCGCTGCCTCTGGCCGTCATCGGACACAGCCGGGGCGGGGGCATCGCCTGCCTGGCCGCTGCAGAAGCGGACAAGAAACTTCGTGAACAGGGCCTGCGCGGTGTCGAGTCCCTCGTGACCTGGGCCGCTGTGGCCGACTTCGGATCCCGCTTTCCCACGGGGGAGGAACTGGATGCCTGGAAGGCCACGGGCCGTCGCGAAATCGTCAACCACCGAACGCGTCAGAGACTGCACCACAACTGGTCCTTCCACGAGGACTTCACCGCCAACGAGCAACGGCTCCACATCGAATCCGCCGTTCTCCACTACCCAGGCCGGATGCTGGTCGCCCACAGCCAGGACGATGCCGCCGTCACGGTGGACCATGCCGAGCGGCTGTCTGAATGGGGCAGAGCGTCTGACCTTTTCCTGCTGGAGCAAGGCGGCCACACCTTCGGCGCATCTGAACCGTGGACGGACGCATTCTTGCCCGACGCCATGCAGGCCGTAACGCAAACGACCCTGCACTTCCTGGAGGAAGGCAGGGCCGTTCGATAAAGTCAAGATTCGAACTCAGCGCCGGATGACGAGCTTTCGCAAGTTCTTCTGGTCGTCGGTTCCAATCAGGTAAACACCCTCAGGCAGATCGAGCTGCACGGACTGTTGACCCGCGTCCAGCGACTCGCTGAGGACCTCGCGGCCCATCAAATCGAGCACGACCAGCGTGGTCTGAGACTGGACACCCGAGAGGCGCAGTTGGCCGTTGGTCGGATTCGGATGGAAACCGAACGCTTGGGCTGCGGCTTCCTCCACATTCACCAACACCACGTCGCTCTCGGCGAGGGTAAAGGAATCGAGATAATAGAGACCCAGCGTCTGGCCGTCGCCCAGAGCATAGAAGTTGATGCTGCTGAAGTTGCCGTTGTAGGCGGCCTGGAAAACCTCCTCACCGTCGATCCACATCTTGAAGAGATCTTGGTCCAGGTCCACCACGAAGCGCACATTGAACCACTCGTCGTGAGGCACCGCTGTCGGCTCCGCAACGCCCCAAGGACCATCTGCAGCGGCAGTACCGTCTGTGGCAGCGAAGAAGTTGCATTGCCAGCTGTCGGTTCCGGCACCAGCCACATCGGTGCCTTGCACGTTGAAGTAGGCGGAATATCCAGTCGGAATGAGCATTTCCCAGTCGAGGCTCCAATTGCCCTCGGACTTGCCCACGTTCAAAAGCACATCCATCGGACCGCCCGTGACATTCTCGGCCTCAATCTTGAGGGAATTCACGCCCTCATGGGCCAAGGAATCGTCGACCTGGGAGTCCCATTCACTGCCCTCGGTTCCTCCGGGCCAGATGTCAAACAGGTCGCTCTCCACGCAGATGTAGTCGCCTGCGGTGTAATCCTCAAAGCCCTCCTCGTATTGAGCGTAGGCACCGGTTGCTGCAAAGCAGGCTGCAAAGAGTAAAAGTTTCTTCATGTGTGGTTTTGATTTGCTGAAAATTAAATCTCAGGAATGAGCGCGGCATTTGCAATGAAGGGAGAAGGCAACATCCGAAAGTTGAAAGGCCGCATGGACGGTAAATCGGCCGTGGCCTACAGCTGGTGTCAGGCGGACATCCTCGACCCCACGCCCGATGTAGACATGGCCGACTGGATGGGGCGGACCCTGCGCCTCGAATTCGCCAAAGCCATCCATTGCACGGTCACCGGCAAAAAGATCCGCAAGACTTACGGGGACGGGATGTCCTTCGACGCCTTCCAGAATTCCCCCCTTGCCGTCGAAAGCATCATCCACCCGGAATTGAGCCGCATCCACGAGGGCATCGCCCTTCGGGACAAGGAGTGGGAGGAAAAGCACCACAACCAGCCACACGTCGTCTACCTCAGCTATACGAGTGGCATCAAGGTGGGCGTCACCCGGGACACGAACATGCCCTACCGCTGGATTGACCAGGGGGCCAGCGGCGCCACCGTCCTCGCGAACACCCCATACCGCCAGTTGGCCGGCCTCCTTGAAGTCGCCCTGAAGGACACGTTCGCCGACAAGACCCAATGGCGGGCCATGCTCACGGCCGGCAACCCGGACCCTGCCGTCGTGAGGGACGCCCTGCTCAATGCCAAGGAGGAAGCCTACGAATCGTGTCCTCCGGAATTCGAAGATTTCCTGGATGAAGGGGAAGAGGTGACTCTCCTGCAGTATCCGTCCGACGCGTTCCCTGACAAGGTCACCTCGCGCAAATTGGACAGCCAAAACACCGTGGTCGAAGGGCGATTGGAAGCCATCAAGGGCCAGTATCTCCTGTTCGAGGGCGGTCAGGTCTTCAATGTCCGCCGACACTCCGGCTACCGGGTTCGGTGGTCTCTGTCCTGACCGTCAGTTCAGGGAGGGGTCCGTCGGCCAGGTTGTGACCCGGCCATAGCCCCCGCCTTTGCTCTTCATCATCGACGCCCACAAATCACCGGGATCGGAATTCATGACCACCTCAAGCTTGCTTCCAACGGGCGCATCGTGCACATACCAACTGCGCTGCTTCATTTCGCCCTCAAGCTGACCGGCACCCCAACCCGCATATCCGGCAAAGAAGCGCACATTGCCGGCCTTCGCGCCTCTCTCGTTGATGAGCACAGCCAAATCGTCGTATTCACCCCCGAGCCACAGGCCCGGAAGCACGGGAATCGACCCCTCGACCTCTTCGCCAAGCCGGTGGAGGCAGAACAAACTGTCTGCGTGGACCGGTCCGCCCCGATGAACTTCATGATCAAAGCCCCACTGCTCGGCATCGGGCAGGAGGGACGTGAGGTTTCGCCCCATGCCATTGTTCAGCACGAACCCGAGCGATCCTTGCTCATCATGATCGCACAGAAACACCACCTTCCGACCGAACCAGGGATCGTCGAGAAAGGGCTCGGACAGCAGGAACTGGCCGGGTTTGGGCTCGGCATCCGCCGGCGGCATCCAATCCATGCCGCAATTTCCCACTTTTGGGGCCGATGACCATGCGCTCCATCCACCTGTTCCTCCTTGGCCTGACCCTGGCCTGTGCATTGACCCTCTGCGCCCAGGACCATCCCCTCGGCGAGACGCCCACCTGGGCCGAGGCCATCGCCGCTTATGACCAACTCCATCAGGACCATCCGGACGCCACGGAGTTTGTGGAATTCGGGCTGTCCGATGTCGGCCGGCCGCTCCACCTGTTCACCCTCGGCCCCCCGGACGCTCCCTTGCGCATCCTCGTCAACAACGCCATCCACCCGGGGGAGCCCTGCGGGGTCAACGCCTCCCTGATGTGGGCGACGGATCTGCTCGCATCGGGCCGTCTGCCGGAGGGCGTCCACATCGGCATCGTCCCGCTCTACAATGTGGGAGGGGGGCTTCGACGCAATTGCTGCACCCGCGCCAACCAGAACGGCCCGGAGGAATACGGGTTCCGGGGCAACGCCCGAAACCTCGACCTCAACCGGGACTTCATCAAGTGCGACAGCCGGAACGCCTTGTCGTTCAATGCCATGTTCACCGATTTCAACCCGGACCTCTTCGTGGACACCCACACTTCCAATGGCGCCGACTATCAGGCCACCATGACCCTCATTGCCACCCAACCCGACAAGCTCGGCGGACCGCTGGGTGCTTGGCTTGAGACCACCCTGCTGCCCGAGCTGTATTCCCACATGGCAGCACGGGGTACAGAGATGTGCCCCTACGTCTACAGCCTGGGCACC
>PKDZ01000019.1 GCA_002862785.1 Flavobacteriales bacterium | reverse complement strand
GCTCACCTGTCCACCATGCCGCTCCTGCGAGTGTTCCCAATCGGTGGGCGGCAGAGAGGGTGGTGGATTGGGCGTTCTCCCAAGTGGCCGCGTAGAGTCCATGGTTCGGATTGCCCATTTGTTGGGCGTCCATTCCGTCCTCTGCAATCAGAATCGGGACTTGCCACTCCATGGGGTTGCGATCGGTGACCGACCAATTTTCCCAACCATCACTCAGGAAGTCAGACATGTTGGCCAAAGACGTGTAGTCCGCAGAGTCGAGAAGGATGACCACCGGATTGAGGAAGTCTGTTTCTGAATTGTAGTCGAGACCGAGAACTTCAGTTGCGGTTGGAATCATTACCGTGGTTGGCGCGGCTGATCCTGGATGCATCTGGAAGTCCAGTAGGTTCTCATTCGTTGTCATCTGGACCAACGAGCCTTCGGTGGCCTCCAATTGGTCATTGAGACTGTCTTTGTCAGCAAGCCTTGCTCCCACGAAGTGTCGGTCTCCCGCCAAATCGTAGACATCGAAGAATCGATTCTCTATATCCAGAGGTACGATGCGCAGACCGGGGGTGCCGACCTTCAGGATTTCAATCAGTCCGTATGCTAATGCATCCTCACTTCCGATGCGCCATCCAATGGGGGTGAGTTCTGCATGAATACCCTCGGAATTGGGATTGGTGATGTGGATGTCCAAATCTGGAAGTTGATCTGCTCCCTGGATGGGAGTCCAGATGTCGGTTGACGCATTCCTGTTGTGGCCAAGCCATCCTTGTGCCCCGGCATCGATGAGGAACTGTTGCTCCTCTGCGGTTTCGACAATGGGCAAGTGGCCGCCCGCCAGATAAGCGAGAGACTTGGCGAGTTCGTATCGAATCGGGTTGATGGATTGGTAATACAATTCCTCTTCTTCAATGCCCACGAGGATATACTCTTGAGAGCCAACCATCATGGTTTCAGCATACCCTGCTCTCAGGCCATCATGATCGGGAAGCAGAGCGGCGACTTTCTGAAAACCATGCTCCTTGTGAACAATAGGGGTGCCGTCGTTCAGGACGTTCAGGGTCGTGGTCATAATGTCCTCAATGACGGGCTCGTCGGCCATCTCTTGAGCACCTCCAACCACCATCCGCTGAAGCAGGAACTCATTGTTGAATTGGCGGGGCCCTGATGCAAGACCCGGTGGGATTCGGAGGTCAAACATGAATTGGGTCAGGCCACAAGGGTTGTCGCCGTCACCATCACAGGGGCCGCTGACATATCGGCATTGCCACTTTCCATTCAACGGTTCATTGACATACGCCAGAGCCAGTTTCAAATCTTCGAGCTGTCCAGGTATGTAAGGGTATCGATTGCCTGACGGTGCGATCAACTCATAGTTGAGCTGATCCGGATTGGCATTGGGGTCATTCACTGTGAGGGTGATTCCATCCAAGTGAACCCCGCAGAATGGGTTCAGGCCCAACACCATGGTGGAATCTCCGTTCGGAGTATTGACAGTCACATTGTCTGCCGCGTTGATGGTGAGCACGGGGTTGTTGGTGAACAGAACTTTGAAGTTGGATATGCTGTGACGTCCAGTGTTGTTGTTGTCGTATGCCCACAAAGTCCAATACGCGCGGCCATTCTTTCCTCCAAACGTGTTCGAGAGGCCATCTGTTCCAGCATGCTGTGGCTCGAGGTAGAATACGCCTGGCACCTGGATGGCGGCGTCCGGAATTTCATTGACGAAGCAAATCGTCTGTGGCGTGTTGGCTGTCAGAGGAATGGCCTCGGCCAGAAGCAGCATGGTGGTGTCCGTATCCGTTTGGTCGGGATCATGCTCCAGCCAGAGACTCAAATGTTCAGCATCCAAATCGGACTGCACAGTGACCTCGAGATGGTCAAACATGGATCCGGCCGTGTCACCCGGCGCGAGTATGCTCAACTCTTCGGGCTCATCGAGTTCGAACTCAATGGTGAGGGATGCAACACCATTTGCGGAGATGGCTGTGCCTTCATAGGTGTACGCCACCTCTGGGCGCTCCCCCTTGGAAATTTGTACCAAAGCCCTCGCAGAGGCTCCCGACCCAGCATCGTTCAAGGTGCCATTGGCGTACATCATTCCGAAATGCTCGGCTCCTCCTGCATTGTTGGGTTCCCCACTGTTCCAATTGAGATTGGTCGCGGATATGTCAGAGTTCCACATCCAGCCTCCTTCAGGTTCGCTGAATGATTCACTGTCGAGGATTTGGGTAAGACCAATCCAGCAGGTCTGTCCCACGAGGGTGTGGATGTGAGCTTGAAGCAGAGCATGCTCAGAGCCCATGTACAATTTTCCTCCCATTTGAGCTGCGGCAATCACGGCCGCATCGTAACTCATGGAGGAAGTGGACAGGTAGATCCAATGCGTGGGCGTTTCTGTGATGGGGGTCCAAGCAGCCCCATCTAGGGCAGACACGATGGGCATCCGCTCGCTATCCTTGTCGAAAATGGAGGCCAGGTTGGCACTGGCTTGCTTGCTCACATATTTGGAGCTTTCAACAGCCAGTGATGGGAGGTCTGAGTCTCCTGGTAGTTGGGTTTCGAGGACGATGTGCGCTTTACTGAATCCGCCGTATTCAGTTCCTTCCATGAGTCCACCTTTTCGGGTTGTGCTGGGCCAGATGTCATTCCACAGGGCGTGTGGCCCGACGTACCAATACTCCACGTAGGGCTCTCCACCATTGTTCGGCTCGTTCGAATTCCAGCGTGTCCAGCCGCTGATTTCCCTTCCGGATCCGTCTAGTGCGTATTGCTTGATGCGGTCCGCACTGTTGTCTCCATACTGTTCCATTCCACCGAACAGATAGTTGTAAGAGCCTCCCCTGCCTGGATTTCCCCAAGTGATATACCATTCGTGCAATGCATTTTCAAAGGTGGCCGGAGCGAGGGCGAGTTTCTTTGCCGTGTTGTAGTAGTTCTGGAAGTTTCCGTTTGCATAGACGCGGAAGTAATAGGTTTCGAGCAAGTCGAGATCTCTGTATGGAGCGTCCTCCATCAGTGTTTGGGCCTTTCGAGAGCTCCAACTTCTCATATTGAAGTATCCCGACTGATCATCCATTCCTGAGTCCCCAGCGTCCCAAGTTCCGAGGTAGTCCCAGCTGTATGGCATGGCCCCGATGCCACCATATCCGCTGTATGGGGATGTGTCGAACCGGAAGAGACGTCCATCACTTTGAACGCCGACCATCTTGTAGGAATTTCCAATGCTGATGGCTTCCATGCCATCGCCGCTTCCCCACGTGTTGATTTTGGGGTAGCTGTTCAGGTTCCTCACAAGTTGAGCGTAGTCGACGCCCCAGAACTCATGGAAGAAATTGGGGTCAGAGACATGAGGGGCGCTATTTCCCACCCAATTGGAGTAAGGCATGCTGTTCCAGTTGTCCATGCGTCTCCAGTTGCTTCCGTTGCGTTCTACATTCAGCCATACCCGGGTCCCGGAACTTCCTTCTCCGTATGTGCTGGACGGCAGGTATGTCGTATTGATGAAATTGTATTCGGCAGAATTGTCGAGTACGAGGGCGTCAGACCTGAGTGACCGCAGCGATTTCCAGTTGTGTCTGCTGGAAGAGAAGGCATAGACTCTTCCGTCTTTCAAATAGGGCCTAATGAAAGTGACTCCACTCTTTGTTTGTTCGCCGTTGAGGAGTGGGAATGACGAATCGAATCTCGGTCCAATTCTACCGTTGTTTGTCGCGGTAGTAGCATCGAGCATCGGATTTTTCACCTTGTCGAACGGGAAGAGTATGGCTGAGGCATCATTGGTCCAGTGCCACCGCAAGGCGTCTTCGCCGATTCCGATGTCGCCGTTGCTGCCATATACAATTTGTGCATCCAGCCAGGCTGCTGTCGTTCCGAGCGAGGAGATCAGGTCTAGGTTGTTGTCCAGTTTGGAGAATTCGCCTCCGAATGGGCTGAAGTCGAAAGCACTGGCCGACGACCAATTCATCGGTGTCGTGTATCGATAGTAATCGCGATCTGAATCCGTCGTCAAATAGACGGTATTGGCCATGTTGGGCGGGTTTGCTGCGGATTCTGTCCGTTCGAGCATGGAACTCATGGACCCCATGCCCGCCGGCGTGACCGTGAGTGTTGTGCAATGCGAGGGCAGATGGTCGAATGTATTGCTGAAGAAATCATATCCTGCAGGGTTGGTGCATTTCGACATTGCCGTCCCATTGACATCCGTGGCCGACGTTCCATGTGTGGCGATGCTGAGCAATTCATTGGAGCGGACTTCATTCGGGATGTTGGCCACGTCGAAGGGGACTTCGGACAAAGTCCCATCGTGTGCCCTCATGCTGAATGTTCCCTGCATGACCGGCGAGATGGACGGGATAGAAGCGTCGTCAGAGCGACTGAATTCGGTCGATTCGGGCCAGTCATTCGCGTCGGAAGGGTCAGAGAGTTGATCCCCGTAATTCGAATTCGATGCCAGAATTTGGCGTTCTTCGAATGCATCCACGGTATTCGTGTTGTATTCGAGTCTGGGACTGTCTGCTACCGGAGAGGCAAACATCATCTTGAAGAGACCCGGCTCTTCGATTTCAAAGTTGAAATCTTGTCCGAATTGGATGGAAATGAAGTCGTTGTGTATCCTCTTTTTCAATTGGTCTACGCTCTTCACGGCGAAGCCGGAATTGGCCCCGTTGTATGGGCCTGTCATGGTCACAGGGTAATCTTCCGGTCTGCCTCCGGCATACCACGCCATTGTCAGGGGAATGCGGCGGTCTGAATCGAACACATCGCAGACGCCATCCTCGTCCACATCACCCCCAACGACGAAACCATGTCCATTCGTCGCCCCAGAGCAGTAGGCGCAGGGCTCGTCAATGGGGAGGTAGACACAGAAATTTGGGAAGATTCCATCGGCGAAGTTGTTGTTGGGATCTTCAATGGCGGTCAGTTTGAAGTTGCAGGCCATGGGGTCGGTGCAGCCTTCTTCCATGTCGCACAGGCCATCATCGTCCATGTCGCCTCCGATGATGGTGCCGCTTCCATCGAGAACACCGGAGCATTCTTCGCAGGGGCCTTCAGGATAGATGCAGGTCGAGTTGTCCGGGAAAATGGCGTCAATGTCCCAGTTGCAGGCCAGTGTGTCCATGCACCAAGTACACTCGGCTGCATCCACACATGATCCGTCGTCAAACATTTTGGAGGCGTCATAATTGCAGGCGCCGGGTTCGGTACATCCTTCGAGATCGTCGCAGATGTAATTGAAGTTGTCGTCGTCTTCACAAAGGCCGGCACACGTGAAGTTGTCCGATGGATATTGGAAATGGAAGCGTCCTGCACTTCCCAAGTCCCCCAGTGGGCTGGACCAGCCAATGGTGTTGAAGTCACCGATGACTTTGAACTCAACGTTGCCATGGAAGTAACGATTTCCATCTTCTGCAAGAGTGGAGTAGGATGTGGCCACCGTGTCGATGAAGATGGCCGGATGTTCTGCATCAAGGCGGACAGGTGCGTTTGGAGGAACCCCGACCAAACGGTATTGTCCTGTTCCAACCAGTTGGATGCGGTTTGTGTCGAAATCAAGATGCCCGTTGAAGGTCATGACCGACTCTCCGGCATCTGTTGTCATCAGACGAACATCACTGAAGGTCTGAAGGCATTCATAGTTCTCGTTTTGGTCACAAGTCCCATTTCCATCGTCATCTTGTCCCTGGACGATTTCCAATTCCACCTTGGGGAATTCAAGCACGATGTGCGCCAGATAGGCGCCACTGTACATCACGGCATAGTCGGGGATCGAGACCCATTCCCCCATGGTCGGGTAAGCCTCTGGAATGATGTGTTCGCAGTTGGCATCATGCCACCTGCGGTCTGCCGAAACCCGCCACATTTGGGCATGGTCGAATAGGCTGTAGTCTTGTCCGAAGCAGTCGTGGTCCGCTCCGTCAAACGAAATGTCATCGTGCCAGTTGAACCAAGTGACCTCGATGCCATCCCTCATGGCGACCCAAGTGCCTTCATTTGATGCGCTGGCGGTTTCTGAATCTGTAATTCCCAGCCAAATGCGATCCAGGCCATGCACGTCCATGAGCTTGGCCAGAGAGTCATTCTCTTCTTTTGACTCGATGTGGACAAGGTGCTGTTCCAGGTTATTCCAATTGACGCTTGGCTCATTCATGACTTCCATCAAAGCCATGGGCGCAGGCATGAAGTAGTAATTCGAGCTCTCCGTTTGACCCAGGTAGTTGAGGGTGTACTTCTCCATGGAGAACGTGGTGTCGGTCAGGCAATACTCGCAGGAGTTGTCTTCGAGATATCCGCATTCGGCGATTTGGTCGAGGCTCATCTCAATCAATGCTTGACGCCGCACCGCATCGTCAGAAGATGTCATGTATCCATTGCCATCTGAGATGCTGAGAACTCTGGGTGTGTATGGGGCGTCATCAAACTCAAGGACGATTCGGGCATCCTGTTGTTCGAATGTGAGGAAGCCGTTGTCGAAGAAGTAGTGGCGGTTGTCTGCATCCTTTGGGATCCATTGTCCTTCGGTCAAGGTCACGTTGGACTCATTGCCGGCGTCTGCCACCTGTGTTGATCCAGAGATCAGCAGTTGAGCATAGTCGTAGCGGTCGGACAGGAAGCCAAGGTCCCATGGCACCAAGTGTTGAGGAGTTTCAATCAGGTTCGGGTCGAGGCCCCAATTGGTGAACGTCAGTTGGGTCGTGTCCAAGTAGTTCTTCCATTGTCCTTCTCCAAACCCGAGTCGCCCTTCATCCGTGGCGCCTATCCATGCGCGCTCGATTCCCTTATTCTGAAGGAGGGTCTTCAGTGCGTCATTTTCAGCCAGGCTGTCCACCTTGAGCATGAACCGTTGGAGAAGCTTCCAGGAGAGGTTGTTTTCTCTCTGGATTCTTGCTGGACTGTCGTCCGTGGTGGATGCGTAGTACCGCTTCCCTTGAGCTGTTCCAACAGACTCGAAGGTGTACCCGACGAACGAAATGGTTTCGGGTGCGTCGACCCAAGCATTGCTCCATTCGGAGCGGAACCCCGTCATGACGGCTTCCCTGTCATTGGAGATGGTGGCGAGATGAGCGCCCCAAAGTGCAGCTTGTGCCTGAGCCTCTGCAAGAGTGAGGCTATCCGGGGTAATGAAGAATCGAGTGGAGTCTGAACTGCCCAAATGGGTCCAGCCTGTGAACATTGGGTAGTTGTCCGTGGCCTCAGGTTCAAAGTTGCAAGCCGATGGGTCGACACAACCATTGATTTCCCTGTTTTTGATGATGTTGTCAATGTCGAATTCACAGACGCCGTCACCATCACTGTCCATGGGAATGGCTTGCCCATAAATGGAATTGTTTCCCGTTGGATTCCAGCACAAGTCACAGTCTTCACTGTACATGCAGAAGGCAGTGGGGTCCCCATCAGGGGATGGTTCAGCCTGTGGGTCAAAGTTGCAGGCGGAAGGGTCCGTGCAGCCTTCGTCATTTTGTTGGGCGAAGTCCATGAATGCGATGTCGTAGATGTCGCTGTTCACAGAGTCTCGCACGATGTAAAGGGGGCCATTCGGGGTCTGGAGGGTATCCATGCTCGTCTGGGCCGCGGAGACCACGTCTAGGTTGGCTGTGCTTCCGATCATGACTGTGTCTGAGGGCAAGCTGACGCCATAGCGCGATTCCCAGAGCGGGTCTTTGATGGTGAAGGTGATGCCAGCTGTATCTGCATAATGTTCGGCTGGCATGAAATGGAAGTTTGCGCTGGTAGTCTTGAACAGGCTGCCCCACTCGTCCCGTGAGAGTGCACGATCCCAAATGGCCAGCTCATCGATGAGTCCCTGCCATCCATGGGTGCCCGAGATGTCGTCTGCACCGATGATGAGGTCGCCGGGCGTCATGTTGTATGCGTATTCCCTAGGCTTTTCGACCATGACGCGGCCGTCAATTCCAAGACGGAATATGTTGTTGTATCCAGTGAGGGAGTTGGGTGCAAAGGCGAAGGTCATGAGGCGCCAATCGCCATTGTCGACTGGACGGTCGTCTGAGAACTCAGCCCTCAGCGTGTCGCCGGCAAACGTGATTTGGATCACATTGTTTTCAATCCAAGCAGAAAATCCATCCGAACCATTGGCGTTGGAAAGCAGAGTTTGACGTGCGTTGTCTCCATCATGACTGAACCACATAGCCACGGTGAAAGGGGTGAAGAAGTTGGCTGGAATCAAGGCAGACGACCCAGAAATGGGGTGGCCTTCAAGTCGAATTGCCTTTTCGCGACGCCCAAAGCGGTCGGAAGTCGTGGATGGCGCCTGGGCATGAGCAGTCAGGGCGTCGAGATTCCCATCGTTG
>PKDZ01000075.1 GCA_002862785.1 Flavobacteriales bacterium | reverse complement strand
CAGTCCTCGACGTCCTGCTTGTGGACCATCTCCACGGTGGTGTGCATGTAGCGCAACGGCAGGGAGATGAGCGCGCTGGCCACACCCATGTTGGAGTAGGCAAACGCGTCAGTGTCCGTGCCGGTGAAGCGGCTGGCGGCCATGCGCTGCAGCGGAATTTTTTTGTCTTCGGCCGTGTCGATGATGCGCTGGAGGAGGTTGTTTTGGACGGCGGGTCCGTAGGTGACGCCCGGGCCTTTGCCTGCGGCGACGTCGCCCTGCTCGATCTTGTTCATCATTGGCGTCTGCGTGCAGTGGGTCACGTCGGTGACGATGGCCACATCCGGCTGGATGCGCTCGGCGATCATCTGGGCCCCGCGCAGTCCGATTTCCTCTTGGACACTGTTGGTGATGTACAGGCCAAAGGGCAGCTTGATCTTGTTTTCGTGTAGCATCCGGGCGACCTCGGCGATCATGAAGCCACCGGCCCGGTTGTCGAGCGCGCGGCCGACGTACCACTGCTTGTTGAGCAGCATGTACTCGTCCTCATAGGTGACGACGCATCCGACGTGGATGCCCATGGATTCGACCTCGGCCTTGTCTTTGGCGCCGACGTCGAGAAAGATGTTCTTCAGGGTCGGGGGGGCCTCCTTGCCCGCGGTCCGGGTGTGGATGGCCGGCCAGCCGAAGACGGCTTTCACCGGGCCGTTCTGGGTGTGGATGTCCACGCGTTTGGAGGGGGCGATTTGGTGGTCGCTGCCTCCATTGCGGCGGAGGTAGATGAAGCCGTCGTTCGTGATGTAGTGAACGAACCAGCTGATCTCGTCGGCGTGGGCCTCGATGACCACCTTGTACTCGGCCTCCGGATTGATCACGCCCACCACGGTGCCGTAGGTGTCGACGATGTGCTCGTCGATGTAAGGCGTGATGTAGTCGAGCCACAACTTCTGTCCACCGCTTTCGAAGCCGGTGGGGGAAGGGTTGTTGAGGTAAGCCTCCAGGAACTTCTCCGAGGCGCGGTTGATGATCTTCTTCTTGGCCATTGCGGCGGTGAATTTAGGTGGATTGGGGACTTGCAAACCCGCCGGGGGTCTCCGGTTTTTGGGGATTTACCCACCTTTTTGAACGCCCAGTGTTGCGCCTGTGGAAATCGAGATTCTCGGCGGTGTCAGGAGTGTAGGATTAATCCTATATCTTGCCGGTCGAATCGGGCATTCATTTTCAGTTCGTGAATGCCAAATGCATAGCAGGTCCGCCTGCTGACATATCTCGGATTCGGCTGCAAAGCTGTCTTCGGTTCTACGCGATGAAGCGGTCCGGTCCCAACGGGGATGGACCGCTTTTCTCGTTCAAACTGGTTCGGTGAAGACGTACAGCAGGAGGTGAGTCTTCTTTTTCGAATTCAGTTCAGAGGGGCCGGTGTAGATGTACCGGACCTTCAACTCAGGGTGGGCCTCCATGAAGGCGTTCACCGTGTTTTCCCAGACGACCTTGTCGGCGAGAAAGGGGAAATCGAATTTGTAGAGACCGTCGACCACCTCCACGCCTGTGACCGGGGCCTCGACCTGATGGAAGGTGGCGTCGGAGAAACGCCAGAGGGTCGCGACGGTGGCCAGGGTCAGGACCATGCCGCCGACGACCCAGCCGCGGGTTTCGGCAGAAGGAGAGACCCCGAGTGTGGCGCCGTCCTCCATTGGGATGTGCCGGAACACAATCCAGGAGGCGAGCAGGATGATCCAGAACAGCCCGTGCTCGAGGAGCTGGAACCGGTCGCCGAAGACCTGGTCTGCGATGGAGAAGAGGCTGAACAGCACCATGGAAGCGAGAATGGCCCGAAAGAACCAGCGGTCGGTCACGGCAGCATCGCCCTTCCGGAAGCTGACCAGTGCCGCCAGATACAGGCCGAAGTTGATGGCCTCGAGCCCGGACACCAAAGCCAAAGCGGCGGTGGCGAACAGCGGGTCCTTCAGACCGAGTGAGGCGAAGAACTTGATGAACAGGGCGAAGAAGTCCTTGCCCACCCAAAGGTGTTGGACGTCGGGGATGATCTTGTCCGTCACGCTGAGGCCCCAGAAGAAGGTCCAGAACACGAGGATGGCCAAGCGGAGGAGTCGGCGTTCGGTCATGGCGTGTCCTCGGTGATGATGTAGAAGATGAGGGCGTCGGCCTTCTTCAGGCGCAACGGATTCGGCACGGTATAGATGTGCTGGATGGCTTCTCCCGGGTGCTGTTCCTTGAAGAGGGCGAGGGAGTTTTCGAAGACGGAGCTGCCGCCGAGGAAGGGAAAGGCCACCTTGTAGATGTGGTCCCCGACCGGCTCGGCGGCGATGGCGGCGGTGCGCTTGGGAAAGTCGGTGGTGTTGTGGCTGAAGATGGCGGTGGCGGTGACCAGCACGAGGACCCCACTGGCGATGCCGGCGATCAGGCGCTGGGCCTTTGGCAGGGCGACGGGATTGGTGGGGGCATGGGCCTTCAGCCGGGTGAACACAATCCAAGAGGCCAGTGAGACGAACCAGAATAGGGTGTGCTCGAGCAGCTCGAACCGGTCGCCGAACCAGTGGTCGCCGATGGAGAAAAACGTGAAGGTGCCGAGGGTGAACAGGGTGCCGATCAGGGCGAGCCGGTGGCTGGAATCGGTTCGGCTGCGCAGCTCGTGGAGGAAGGCGCCCGCAAAGAAGACGAAGGCGAACGCCTCGAGGGCACCTGCCACGGCCAGGGCTGCGTTGGCGACGTGGGGCGAATCCAGTCCGACGGAGGCGAAGTACTTGTGGAACTGGGCAAACCGATCGCGGCCGACCCACAGGAAGTGGGCGCCGCCGATCGCCTTGTCGATGAGGTTGAAGAGCCAGAAAATCGACCAGTACAGCAGGATGGCATAGCGCAACAGCTGTTGGGTCGACCGGGACTTAAGGGGTGTGGTGTCCATGTCGGATGTGCTGATGTCAAGGTATTTCCGGACCTCGCCGCCTCGGCCCGATGGGACGGGTGTTCCCAACAGTTCGAAGGGGAGGGGACAGTCTGGACGGGCGCGGGGTGGGAAATCGCCGGGATTCAGTCCATCTTGAGGACATGATGACAGCAGAGCGAAAGCCGGTTTTGGTGGTGCTCTCCGGTGCCGGAATCTCTCAGGAGAGCGGCATCAGGACGTTCCGCGATGGCGATGGCCTCTGGGAGGACCACGACGTGATGGAAGTGGCCACGCCGGAGGCGTGGGTGCGCGACCCCGAGCTGGTGCTCCGCTTCTACAACGCGCGTCGTCGCCAACTCGATGGCGTCAGACCAAATTCGGCTCATCGGGCCCTCGCTGAGTTGGAGTCACACTTCGACGTGCGCATTGTCACCCAGAACGTGGATGACCTCCATGAACGGGCCGGCAGCACACAGGTCTTCCATCTGCATGGGGAGCTTCGCAAGGTTCGGCCGGAGGACGACCCCGGCATGGACGACCGGTGCACCGTGACCGTGGGCAGCGAGGCGGTGCCGGGACCGGATGTCGTCATGGGCGATGTGGATGCGCGGGGCGTGCAATGGCGGCCGCATGTGGTGTGGTTCGGCGAGGCCGTGCCGATGCTGGAGCCCGCCGCGGAGACCGTGGCGCAGGCCGATGCCCTGCTCGTGGTTGGCACCTCGATGCAGGTTTACCCGGCTGCGGGTTTGGTGCACTTCGCTCCCTCGGATTGTCCGGTCACCATGGTCAACCCCGATTCTGACGCCATTGCTGGTTTCGAATCGGTGGTCACCGAATTCATTCTGGCGCCCGCCTCGGAGGGCGTCGCCGAATGGGCCCTGAGAATCCGGGAGCGATTCGACTGAAGGGACGGCTCAGCGCTGGATGGCGAGTCGCCGGGGCTCCGTGCCCCGGGGACCGGCAAGGTACAGTCCTGGTTGTAGCGGGGACAGATCCAAGGTGGTCACACCGCGGTAGACTGGGGCGGTGTGCACGCGGCGGCCGTTGAGGTCGAACACCTCGAATACGGCGGCCTCTCCGCCCCACACCACGCGCAGGGCGTCCGCGGCGGGGTTGGGCATGAACTGCCAGGGCAGGCGTCCATTCTCGTCCACGGAGGTGATGACGCTGATGTTGACGCAAAACTCGGCGGCGCAGCTGTCGGCGTTGAACTCGAGGTAGCAGATTTCGCAGTCCTCCGTGGCCGTGATGGTCGCCACTTCGTTGTCGTCTTCGATGCTCGCGCAGTCGGATGACCACTCGAATCCGTTGCCAGCGCTCGGGGTGGCCGTCAAGGTCAGGGTGCCGCCCGCCTCGACGATCGTGTCGCCTTCGAGGGTGCCGATGTCAAGGTATTCGCAACCCTCGTTTTCGAAGGGATGGGAGCAGGGGTCGAAGTTGCAGGCTTCCTCGTCCGCGCATCCGATGGGCAGGCTGCTTTCGGGCACCAGGAAGGAGCCATAGAATTCATTGGGGAACCCCATGCCATCCCAGATGATGTCGGTGTCGCCGAGGACGATGCTGTTGTAGTTCAGGACCGTGTCGCAGATGCTCATCGTGACTGTCGAAAGGTCCTGAGCAGCAGTTTCAAATCCGAATTCGATGAGGAAGGCTTCTACGTCGTCGAATAGGGTGAACACAAGGGGGCCGCCGGCCGTGTCTTGTCCAAGCGGGACGGGCAGGGAGTACGCTCCGGGATACCCGTTGGCACAGTCTTCGAAGTCGATGAGGCCGATGAAGTCGTTCTCCTCGAGGGTGAAGAGCTCGGTGTCAAAGTAGTTGCAGTCGTCACTGCCTGTGGCGGTGCTGTCGAAGTTGCAGGCCAGTGGGTCGTTGCACCCTTCCGAGATCTCGTACTCGCAAACGGAGGGGTCCGGGTTGGCACAGGGGTCGTAGTTCACTGCAGCGGGGTCGGGGCACCCGTTGGTCATCGCGGCCGCTGGCGCCAGGTTGAAGCCCAATTCCTGGATGACCCACGCCTCCCCATTCCAATCTGAGGAGATGGTGGTCAGTCCTGAAATGCCCGTCACGTTTTCACCGCAAAAGGCGAATTCGGCGTTGTTGAAGGCGGACAGGGCAAGGACGGCGTTGAGCGAGGTCAACAGGCCCTGGTCCACGAGGTCATCCAGCCAATCTTCGATTTCTGAATCCACGATGATGGAGACCGGTTGCCCTTGGGCCACATCCACTTGGACCAGTACGCCACTGGCCGGTTGGATGGCACAATCTACATTGGGGTCGAGGGCAGCTCCGGCCGTGAGCCAGATGCCGGAGTTCAAATCAAACGTGCCGTCGTAATACTCGCAGTCGGTGTCCGCCGAGGAGGTTTCATCGTAGTTGCAGGCGAGGGGGTCATTGCATTCGACGGAGGCGGCCTCCACGAGGATGGTGCCCACCATCCCACTGGCGGCATGACTGCCGATGCTGCAGTCGTAGTTGTACTCGCCGACGAGGGTGAAGGTGTGGGTGCCCATGCAGACGTCCATGCCACTGGCGCTGACGGCGCCGAGGCTGAAGATCTCGGGGTTACCGAAGGACGCGCCCGTGAGGACGCTTACGTTGCCGTTGACGTCGTGAAAGCCGGCTTCATTGATCCAGGCGACGGTCTCTCCCACATTGATGGTGAGCGAGGAGGGAGAGTAGTAATAGCTTCCCGCGAGGATGGTGTGGTCCACCCCATCGCAGTCCTGGGCGGACAGTTGGAGGCAGAGGAAACCGAGCAGGCCGGTCAGCAAGGCGGCGAGGTAGCGCATGGGGCGTTGGGTTGTTTCGACCTCAATTTGCACTGAATGTCAATGCTTTGGCTTGGTTCTGGTTTGAGTTGTTCCCGCGCACCTTGTGAATCGATGAACCTTGGGATTGGTCACGGGGTCTTATCTCCCGTGGACGTCAACTCGCTTTCGGAAGACGAAGTGGATCGCCTGATCGGCATGGCGTGGGAGGATCGCACGCCGTTCGAAGCGATTGAAGTCCAATTCGGATTGAAGGAAAACCAGGTGCGCGCGCTCATGCGCCGCCACCTCAAGCCGGGCTCATTCCGCCGGTGGCGCGTCCGGGTCAAAGGCCGCTCCACCAAGCACGCCCGCCTGCGCGGATTCTCGACGGGCCGCTTCCGCAGCGCGTCTCAGCGCCGGTCCTGACCACTTCGGGCGTCAGGCCTTCACCCGGCGCAGGACCCAGATGGCGCACATCGCGATGCGGTTTTCTAGGATCGGGTACTCGGCCGCGCACAGGGCGCGGGGGGCGTCCTTGCATGAGCGCTTAGACGAAGCCGCAGCTTGACCTTATGTCATTCCGGCTGGTGATGTTTGTCGCTTGGTCTTCCGAAGCATCCGATTCCGGGGGCATCTTTGACGTCCATGCAGTTCATCAGCACGGCCTTCTGGTTGTTCCTGCCTACGGTGCTGGTGCTCTATTGGCTGCTGCAAGGCCAGCTGCGGGCCCAGAACGTGCTCCTGCTGATCGCCAGCTACTTTTTCTACGGGTGGTGGGATGCGCGCTTCCTCGCGCTGATTGCCGCCTCCACCGTCATTGATTTCGCGGTGGGCCGCCGGCTGGCCGTGACGACCGCACCGGGTGCCCAAAAGGCCTGGCTCGCCTTGTCGCTCACGTTCAACCTCGGCATGCTGGCATGGTTCAAGTACGCTGGCTTCCTGGTGGACCAATGGGTGGCCGCCTGGGCTTCGGTCGGGGTGGCCATGGATCCGCTCGGGGTGGCCATCATCCTGCCGGTGGGCATCAGCTTCTACACGTTCCAGACGCTCAGTTACTCGATTGACGTGTACCGAGGCCGCCTGGCGCCGACCCGCGACCCCATCGCCTTCGCGACCTACGTGGCCTTCTTCCCCCAGCTCGTCGCCGGCCCCATCGTGCGGGCCACGCGCCTGCTCCCGCAGATCGAGCGGGCCCGCCGCCTGTCTGGTGTGGGGATTCGCACGGGGTGGCGCCTCATCTGCTGGGGGGTGTTCAAGAAGGTGGTCATCGCGGACACCGCGGCGCTCTATGCCAACGCGGCCTTCGGGGACGCCGGCTGGACCGGACCGGCGATGGTGTTGGGCGTGCTCGCCTTTGCCCTGCAGATCTATGGGGACTTCAGCGGGTATTCAGACATCGCCATCGGTACGGCCCGCCTCTTCGGCATTCGCCTCTGCTCCAACTTCCGCTTCCCCTACTTTTCGCGTGACCTCGGCGAGTTCTGGCGGCGGTGGCACGTCTCGCTCAATACGTGGTTCCGCGACTACCTCTACATCCCGCTTGGCGGATCGCGCCTCGGGCGACCGCGGGCCCTGCTCAACGTGGCGATCGTCTTCCTCGTGAGCGGCCTGTGGCATGGCGCCGATTGGAAGTTCGTGACGTGGGGGGCCATCCATGCGGCTTTCTTCGTTCCATTGTTCGTCCTCGGCCGCAACCGCCGCCCGGAAGCGGGCTGGAGTTGGCGCCAGGCCCCTGGAGCATTGTGGACGTTCGCGGTGGTGTGCTTCGCCTGGGTCTTCTTCCGCGCCGACGACATGGCCCACGCGCTGGACTGCCTCGCCCGCATGGGTCAGGGCTGGTCCGAGGCCCTGCCGAAGAGTCCCATCAAGAAGTGGGCGTGGTTCGCAGCCATCCTCTGTGTCTTCCTCGCCTTCGAATGGCGCCAGTTCCGCCGTGGCGTCCGCTGGATGTGGCGCGGGGCGTGGCGGCATCCATGGGTGGAGGCGGTGTTGCTGCTGGCGGCCATGGTGTACGGGACGCGCCAGGCGGCCCAGGAATTCATCTATTTCGCCTTCTGATGCGCACGCTGGTCCTCCGTCCGCTCTTCACCTTCGGCCTGCTCCTGCTCGGCCTGCTGGTCCTGCGCGTGGCGATGTGGCCGAAGTCCGGCCGCCGGTTCGCCGAGACGCACCGAGGCGAAGTGGTGCTCTTCGGGGACAGCCACGCCGACGACGTCCACCTGAAGGGCGTGCCCCGCTTCAGCACGCCTGGTCAGGACTTGGTGTCGACGTGGATGCACATGCGCGCCCTCCATGACGCCCGCCCGGCGGACAGCAAGCTGAAGGTGGTCGTGCTGACCATCTGGCCCTACAAATTCGGCCCGCTCGCCGAGCGGCGCCTGTCCGGCCGCCATCAGGAGGACAACTGGGGCCAGTCCGCCTTCGGGGTCACCTCCCCGCTCGCCCGCCTGTCGGACTTCGTCGAGCCCGCCTTGCCGTGGCGCTTCCGTTGGCGTTTGATGCTCAATGCTGCCCAGTTGCACCGCACCCGCTTCCTCAAGGGGGTGGTTTGCACCGACAATCCGGTCGCCAAGGATTACACCCCGGTTTTGGGTTCTGACGCGCGGGAGCGCTCTTGGTTTGCAGAGGGCACGGTCTCGCGGTGGGCCTTCTCCCAGATTCTCGAGCTGTGCGACGAAGCCGGGTGGGACCTCGTGCTCCTCGAGCATCC
>PKDZ01000091.1 GCA_002862785.1 Flavobacteriales bacterium | reverse complement strand
AGTGCGTCCACAGAATTGAGCAGGCCATCTTCTTCAACGGTGATTCCGGCGGACAGGACGTCGGCTCCGGTGGTCCAGTCGAACAAGACCTGATTGAATTCGGCTTCTTGGATGGCTTTGCTCGACTCCGGCGCATCCCATCCATGGGCGATGAGAGCATCGTCCCGCTGTGATTTCCACTGACGCCAGGCCTTGCGCTGGGCATCCCGGAACTGGTTGAGCGCACGCGTTAGGACTGCGGCTTCGGATTCGGACACCCCGTCTTCAAAGGACACGGAATCGACGGGAATGCCATAGGTGGCGCACCCTTTGGCGACCCGTTTCAAGGCGGCATCTTCTCCTTTCTGGGCTTCACGCAGCTGGCTTTTCATTTCTGGAACCCACCGGTCCCGGAGAAATTCGGTTTCCGCCATGCCTTGCTCGGCCCCATACAGTGGCTGGGTGAATGCATTGTCCGCCGCATACATGGTGGCGAGGGCCTCGAAACCCCACCGGCTGATCATGGTCTGGGCAGGCCACGGCACCTCCGTGGTTTTGGCGATGCTCGGTTGCATGGCGCGGAAAGGGACAATGGCTCCCCCCAGCATGAGTTGGGGGATGATGAACAGCGGGATGGCGAGGTAGATGACCCGGACGCTGTTGAACAACAAGGAGATGATCAGGCCAAAGAGGTTGGCGCAGGCCGCGACGCTGAATAGGGTGAAGGTGTATCCAAAGAAGTGCCCTGGAAGATCCAGGATGAACTGGGCACACACGGCAAAGAGCAGGGTCTGGATGGCTGAAATCCCGAACAGGACGGCGCATTTCGCTGTGAGGTAGGCGCCCCAATCGAGGTGAAGGTTGGCTTCCCTTTTGCGCATCAGCCGATCGCGGAACAGCTCTTCAGCGCTCACCGTGAGCCCCATGAAGATGGCGACGATGACAGAGATGAACAGAAAGTGCGGAATGTTCTGGGATGCGCCGTAGCTGTAGTCGCCTCCGGATTCGGTGGACCGCAGCAATACGGCGAGGAGGATGGCCAGTACCGGGGCCTCCAGCAGGTTGATCAGCAGATACTGGCGGTTCTTGATTTTCCGGTTCAGGTCGCGTTGGGCTTGGATGGTCCATTGGGCGAACCAACCTGGTCGCCGAGTTCCGGTCTCAGGCCATTCCGACGGAGCCTCTTCCTTGCCAGGTGATGTCTCCAAACCGGGAACGATCAGCACGTTGTGGAAATCGTTCCATTCTTTCGGGCTGATTCTGCGTTGGCCTGTTGGTTTGCCCCGACCATCGAGCACGGGGACTTCGATGATGTCGAAGATCTGCTCGGGATTCACGTGTCCGCATTGGCCGCAGGCGACCTGTTCCGCGTCAAAGTGATTGACAATCGTGCGGAAGTGGGTCAACGCATCGAGCGGCCGTCCGGTGAACACAGGGTATCCGCCCTGATCCAGGACCCACAGGGCATCAAAGCTGCGGAAGATGTCTCCGCTGGGCTGGTGGATGACCGCCACGACCAAGGTGCCGGCATAGGTCATCTGCTTGAGCAGGTCCATCAGGAGCTCGGAATCTTTGCTGCTCAGACCGCTCGTCGGCTCATCGACAAGGAGCACCATGGGCTCTCGAATGAGCTCGAGGGCGATGTTGAGCCTTTTCCTCTGTCCTCCACTGATGGTCTTGTTCAGGGCATCTCCCACTGGAAGATGGCGGGCTTCCTGCAGTCCCAGTTGGTGGAGGCAGCGGTCCACCCGGTCGCGGGTGGTGGATTCGTCCTCCTTTCCATGGGCCAGCCGCGCAGCGTACCAGAGGTTTTCTTCCACTGTGAGCTCGGGAAGCAGGTGGTCTTCCTGGGGGACGAGTCCGATGTGGGCATTGGCCTGCTCCTCCGTGACGGGGATGCCGTCGAGCGCAATGCGCCCAAACGTGGGTTGCGTCGTGCCAGCCAGGAGGTGAAGCAAAGTGGACTTTCCCGAGCCGCTGGCGCCCATGACGCCGACCAACATGCCGGACCGGGCCGTCGCACTGAACGGATGCAGGGCTTGTTTTCCGGGGTATTGGAACCAATGGCTGACCTCGTCCACGGACAGCGTGAGTTCCGGGATGTTCTCCTCCTCCATGAAGGAGCGCTGGATGTCGACGAAATGCAGCGGGGCCGCACCGGGGTGACGAAGGGTCGATCCGGGGGTGAAGGGTTGGGTGCGGCCGGTATCGAGGAGCTCGCCATTGAGCTGGACAGCCCCGGCTCCCATGGGGCGCAAGAAGACGACCTGGGATTCCGGATGTCGGAAACAGGCGAGCGGGGTGCTCCAGCCGGGCTTCACGACCCCGCCAAGTTGGGGCTGATCCCCGATCAAGAAGGCCTCGTGATACCGCTGGGTCATGGTTGGCCACTGCTCGGCATCGAAGACGAGGGCCTCATAGCAGCGCTTCTCCCCTTCCCGGATGCCGAACCCATCGGCCACCAGATCGATGAGCTCGTGGCTCAGGGGGTCCCGTTCCGAATGGTCGCCGCGAATCGCGAGTTCGAATTCCAGAACACGCAGGAAGACCAGCGCCTTTTCACTGGCCTGAAGGTCCCGGTTGATGTCGGAACAAGCGCGAAGAACCTTGGTCGAGCGGAGCGCTGTCCGCTTCAGACCAGCCACCTCGCGGGATTCTACTGCGCCACCATAGCTCACGAGATACTCCTCGAAAGTGGCGAGCCACTCGCTCACCAGTTCCCGATTGAGGCGGCTCCGCAAGAAATTGGCCACGACTTCCCGGCCGCGGTCGAGCCCTTCCTCCCTCAGGGTGATGAGGGCGAAGAGCTGCATGAGGGCGTCGAGAATGTGGCGGCTCATCCGACGGTCTCATACGCGGCCCGGGCCGCTTTGGATTCACTGACGTTCGTAGCACCCCACATCAGGTGCGGAGCCCACCACCCGGGGGAGGCCGTCGAGGTCGGTGGCGAGAAACGGCAAGCCGGCAGGGACACCGACTCCATTCCATTCACTGTTTCCGCTGACCAGGTGGAAGTCCCGACTGAAGATGTCGGCAAAGGGCGGTGTGGCATCGAGGGTGCTTTCCTCGATCCAATCCGCTTCTCCTGTGGCATCCAAATCCACTGCACAGCCGCGAATGAGCAGGTCGTTGACATCGCCCTCAAGGTCGACGACGAGCTCGTCGAAATCCTGAAGCTGGGCATTGTTTCCCCACAGGATGCAGTTCAGGAAACGGGTTTCCTCCAATGGCCGGATTTGCAGATTGCCGTTGAGGTCTTCGTAGTGGTCATTGATGAGCACGGAAGGTGTTCCCCGCGTACCGTCAGACCACGTGTTGGCGAACGTGCTGTGGGTGAAGCGGTAGCGGCCCCCGAGCGTGAAGGCCGCGCAGGCCTGGCCGCAATCGTAGAGCAGGTTGTTGGTTCCATCCATGTGGGCGCCCTGGGCCAGCAAGCCGATGGCGCTCATGTTGTGGATGACGCAGTTTTCCAGGGTGAGAGCCGCCCCTTCCGTCCCGGTCGTGTCGACTTGGAGGCCAATCGTGCCGTTCCGGAGGATGGTGTGCCGGAGCGTGCTGCCCGGGGATCCGTAGATCCAGATGCCGCCTCCGAGGATGCTGGCTTGGGCGATGCCGATTTCCGTCTGGATCAGCGTGTCCACCTGAATGCCCCATTGTCCTGGGACATCGGCGTATTCGGGTTCAAGCCGGTCCCCTTCAAAGACAACGGGATTGCCGAGTTCTCCATTGACGTCGAGGGTGCCGCCGCTCACATAAAGTCCTCCCCCTGCGTGAACGTGGACGTCGGCTCCGGCTTCGATGGTCAGGTTGCATCCCTGGGCCACCCCGACCACGCCATAGATGACATGGGGTTTCTGTGCTGTCCAGAGGGCATTGCAGTCGAGGGTGCTGATGCCGCCGGGTGAGCCGTGGAAGAAAGCGTCCTGTCCCCAGGCGAGAAGCTGCACATATTGGCTGAAGCCGTTGACGGTGACCCGAATCCGGTCCTTGACGATGAACGGCAGGTCATAGTCGTTTTGAGGGTCGATGGTGACCTCGACGAACACATACAGGGAGTCGCCCTCATCGAGCTCGAGCCCGCCCACGGAGGGTCCCGGAAGGCCGTCCACATTGATCCGGAAAGGGCTCTCCTCCCCGTCTTCCAGGGTGATGTCTTCCAGGAGGATTCGGCCCGGGCTGTCATTGACGATGCGGAAGGCCTCGCTGGCACTGCCAATTGTGCTGAACACGGTATCGAACAGCACCGTGTCCTGGCTGAAGGCCACACGGGCATCCGCCCCCAAGTACAGTTTGTCCCCACTGCAGCTCCAGAGCGTCAGGGTCACGAGGGTGGCTGTGACAGCGATCCAGGTGCGATGCAGGGGGAATTTGGTGTGGGGAGTCTCCATGCTGCGGGGTGCGAAGCTAAGGCGTGTGCCCATGTCGGAATACCTTGTGTGCCATGGAAACGAACGCCTCGTCCATTTCGCATGTCACACTCGATTGGTCGGCGGCCCGTGCTCATTTCCGAACGGTTGACCCCCTGCTACACGCCTTGGCCGACTTCATGCCCGACCCGGAGCCGTCCCCAGAGCGACCGGTCTTTGAAAGTCTGGCTCGGGCCATCATTGGCCAGCAACTGAGTGTCAAGGCGGCGGCCACCATCTGGGGCCGGTTTGCCGATTACCACGGTGGTGTTCCTTCGGCGACCGGAGTGTTGGATACGGCGCAGGATGTCCATCGGTCACTCGGGGTAAGCGGGCAGAAACACGGCTATCTGTGCAGTCTGGCGGAGCATTGTTTGGACAACCCTGCCTCTTTTCACGAGGTGAAGGGCAAAACAGATGATGAGATCATGGCGGACTGGACCCGGGTCAAGGGGCTCGGCCGGTGGACCGTCCAGATGCACCTCATGTTCCAATTGAACCGGCCCGATGTCTTCCCTGTCGATGATCTCGGCATCCGGCGGGCCATGGAGGCCCATTGTGGAATTCCAAAAGACGCCTCAAAGTTCACCTATGAGAAACGGGCCCTGATGTGGAGCCCGTTTCGCACGGCAGCGTGCCGCGTATTGTGGAGTTCGTTGGAGAATCAGCCCAAGTAGGACTTCAAAATCCGGCTGCGGCTCGTGTGCTTGAGACGCCGGATGGCCTTCTCCTTGATTTGGCGCACACGTTCACGCGTGAGGTCGAATCGTTCCCCGATCTCTTCGAGGGTGAGCGGGTGCTCGCCCCCGAGGCCGAAGTACAGTCGGATCACATCGGCCTCTCGGCTGGTCAGCGTCTGGAGGCTGCGCTCGATTTCCTTGCGGAGAGACTCCGTGATGAGCACGGTGTCCGGGGATGGCGTGTCGTTGGTCTGCAGCACGTCGTACATCGTGCTGGAGCTGTCATCGCCATCCTTGAGCGGCGCGTCCATGGACACGTGACGACCGGCGTTCTTCAAGCTTTGCTTGACCTCGTCAAGGGTCATGTCCAGAACTTCAGCGAGTTCTGCCGGCGTGGGAGGACGTTCGAACTCTTGCTCGAGACGAGCAAAGGCCTTGTTGATTTTGTTGATTGATCCAATCTTGTTGAGCGGGAGACGGACAATCCGGCTCTGCTCTGCCAAGGCTTGCAGGATGCTCTGGCGGATCCACCAAACGGCGTACGAGATGAATTTGAAGCCTCGGGTCTCGTCGAAACGCTGCGCGGCCTTGATCAATCCGAGGTTGCCCTCGTTGATCAGGTCCGGCAAGGAGAGGCCCTGGTTCTGATACTGCTTGGAGACGGACACCACGAAGCGGAGGTTCGCCTTGGTCATCTTCTCGAGCGCGGCTTGGTCACCTTGCTTGATCCGACGGGCGAGTTCGACTTCCTCCTCTGCCGTGATCAGGTCGACCCGGCCGATTTCCTGGAGGTACTTGTCGAGAGAGGCGGTCTCCCGGTTGGTGACCTGCTTCGTGATTTTTAGCTGTCTCATGGGCGGTGCAAATCGGAGAATGGGAGGCGGCTGACCTCAACCGCCTCCCTTACAACGTATTTTCTTCAGTTTCGTTTCACTCGGGCTTGGGAAGGAGAACCTTCCGGCTCAGCTTGAGCTTGCCGGAGCGCGGGTCACGGCCGGTCACCTTGAACTTGACGATGTCGCCTTCGTTGATGACGTCGGAGACCTGGTTCACGCGGTGGTGCTCCAGCTCGGAAATGTGCAGCAGGCCGTCCTGACCGGGAATGATCTCGACGAAGGCGCCGTATGGCATGACCGTCTTGACCGGACCCTCGTAGATTTCGCCCACCTCCACAGTCGGCGGGAAGGCGATGGCCCGGATGCGTGCCACGGCGGTGTCGATCTTCTGCTTGTTGTCGCCGGAGACCTCTACAATGCCCTTGCCGTCTGCATCCTCGATGGAGACGTTGGCGCCGGTGGTGTCCTGGATCTCATTGATGATTTTACCTCCTGGGCCGATGATCGGTCCGATGGCTTCGGCAGGAACCTCGAAGGACACGATTCGGGGAGCGTGGTCCTTGTAGTCCTCGCGCGGCTTGTCCATCGTTTTCATCATCTCGCCAAGAATGTGGGCGCGGCCCTCCTTGGCTTGAAGCAGGGCTTCGGTGAGCTGCTCAAAGGACAGGCCCTTGATTTTGATGTCCATCTGGCAGGCGGTGATGCCCTCCGAGGTGCCGGTCACCTTGAAGTCCATGTCGCCGAGGTGGTCCTCGTCACCGAGGATGTCGCTCAGGACGGCGTACTTGCCGGACTCCTTGTCGGTGATCAGGCCCATGGCGATGCCGCTCACAGGACGCTTGATCGGAATGCCGCCGTCCATCAGCGCGAGGGTTCCGGCACACACGGTGGCCATGGAGCTCGAACCGTTGGACTCGAGGATTTCGCTGACCAGTCGGATGGTGTACGGGCAATCGTCCACTGGGGGCAGCATCGGCTTGAGAGCGCGAAGTGCGAGGTTTCCGTGGCCAATCTCCCGGCGGCTGGTGCCGCGGATCGGGCGGGCCTCACCGGTGGAGAAGGGCGGGAAGTTGTAGTGAAGCAGGAACTTCTCCGTCTTGCGGACCAGGGCGTTGTCGATGAGCTGCTCATCGTCCTTGGTGCCGAGGGTCAGGGTCGTCAGGCTCTGCGTTTCACCGCGGGTGAACACGGAGGAACCGTGCGGTCCGGGCAGGTAGTCGACCTCGCACCAGATGGGGCGGATGTCCTTGGTGCCGCGGCCGTCGAGGCGGATGCCCTCATTGAGGAGCAGGTCGCGGATGGCCTTCTTCTGCGTCGCCTTGAAGTAGTCGCGGAGCATGTACTGCTTCGCCGCCTTGTCCTCATCGGACATGCCGGCGAGGAAGTCCTCCTTGATGGACTTGAAGGTGGCGCCGCGCTCCTTCTTGGAACCCGCGTTTTTGGCGGCATCATAGTACGCTTGGTAGCAGGCGTCGTGGATGGCCTGCTTCAGGCTGTCGTCGTGCTTTTCGTGCTCGTACTCGCGCTTGGGCGAAGAGCCGGGAACCTCGGCAGCCATATCGAGCTGAACCTGGCATTGCACCTTGATGGCGGCGTGGGCCGCTTCGATGGCGCTGACCATTTCCTCCTCCGATACCTCGTGCATCTCTCCTTCCACCATGACGATGCTGTCCATGGAGCCGGCGATCATCATGTCGATGTCGGCCTCCTCGAGCTGCTCATAGGTCGGGTTGATGACAAACTCTCCTCCGACACGGGCGACCCGGACTTCGGAGATGGGGCCGTCAAACGGGATGTCGCTCACGGCGAGGGCGGCGGAAGCCGCAAGACCAGCGAGGCTGTCCGGCATGTTCACCTTGTCGGCGGACATGAGTTGGATCATCACCTGCGTTTCTGCGTGGTAATCTTCTGGGAAGGTGGGCCGAAGGGCCCGGTCGACGAGGCGCATCACGAGCACTTCCGTGTCGCTGGGCCGCGCTTCGCGCTTGAAGAAGCCCCCGGGGAAGCGTCCGGTGGAGGCGTATTTCTCACGGTAATCCACCGTGAGGGGAAGGAAGTCCACTCCTTCGGATGCGTCATGGTTGCTGACGGCTGCGGCAAGCAGCATGGTGTCGCCTTGGCGCACGACCACACTTCCGTGGGCTTGCTTGGCGAGTTTGCCCGTCTCAATCGTCACGGGCCGACCATCACCGAGGTCGATGGTCTTGGTTACTACGTTCATTTCCTATTCGGAATTGCAAATCGGGCACTCGTAAATCCCGCCGGGCGTTTCCCAGCGGTGGGTTTGCGTCCTCGTCCACGACCGGGTGCCCGTGCCGTGACGAATTCGTTGTGTTCTGCGGCGTTCAGGATCAGCGGCGCAGGCCGAGATCCTTCACGATGGCACGGTAACGCGTGATGTCCTTGGCCTTCAGGTAGTCAAGGAGACGGCGGCGCTTGCCGACCATGGTAATCAGGGCGCGCTGGGTGTTGGCGTCCTTGCGGTTCTTCTTCAGGTGCTCCGTGAGGTGGGCGATCCGGAAGGAAAACATGGCGATTTGACCCTCGGCGCTGCCGGTGTCCTGGGCGTTCTTGCCATACTTGGCGAAGAACTCCTGCTTTTTCTCTGGTGTGAGGTACATGTGGAAATCTCGTGGATGTTCTTGATGCGGCCTGATTTTCAGGGGTGCAAAAGTAGGGCGGGCCGGTTCGT
>PKDZ01000057.1 GCA_002862785.1 Flavobacteriales bacterium | reverse complement strand
ACACGTCCAGGTCGTGGATCCCGTTCCCGTGCCCGGGTCGGTGATGGTCACCTCCGTTCTTTGGTTCAACGGGGGGCAGTCGCAGACCGCGCCGCTTCCAGCAGCAAACAGACCACGCTCATCGCAGAAGGACCAGCCCAGTGCGAAGGTGTGACCGGAACCTTGGTTGACGTTCAAATCCACCGTGTTGGTGGCCTGTTGACCGGCCGCATCGAAAGAGAAGCTGTAGTCGACGGCCATCGAGGACACCTCGAGACCATTGGCAGCAGCATACGCGTCGAGTTGGGCGTCACCATCAATGACTTGGGAGCCATCGTAGTCGAGCACGTCCGTACCGCCCACCAACTTGATGTTGGACAGGGTCAGGTCACCGGCCACCCAGCGATCGAAGGCGTCTTCTGGCGCCTCTTTGTCTTCGATCTCAATGCCCTCGCCAGTTCCACAGATGAGGCCGTTGGAGACGTTACCACCGGAACCGTTCCGGAAAAGGAGACCTTGATTGTTGCCGGCGCTCACCACCGTCCAACCGTTCACGGTGGGAATGGAGAAGGGCATCTCGTCGGCGGACACGTTGCCGTCGTCAGAATCATCCCCGTCGAGTTCGCCGCCGCGATCGCCGACCGCGTTGGGCTCGTCTTGGATGGCCAGCCAGCTGGCATTCCCTTGGCCACGATATCCTTGGTCCCAGTCAAAGCTGTCGTCACCACAGAAGGCCACGAGTGCATTGGTGATGCTCACCGTGCCACCGAAGAACTCGATGCCATCGTCGAGGTTGGACACCACCTCGATGTGGTCCAACGTGGTGCCGCTTCCAACACCACCGAGGGTGAGGCCGTTGATTTCGTTCGCCGCACCGAGTTCGGTTCCTCCGTGGCGGATGGAACAGTACGTCATGGTGCCGCTGTTGTCGGCGTCATTCGAACCGCCGTACACCGCCTGGTTGTTGTCGGCCGGGATGCCCTCAACTTGGGCAGGTCCTCCGAAGTTGGTGCTCGCATCACCGAGGATGATCACACCGCCCCATTGGCCGCGCGTGTCGTAGGCGATGGAACCATCCAGTGGGTCCGCTTCATACGTAAACACGATGGGAGCCTCCGCAGAGCCATTGGCGAAAATCTGACCTCCCTTGGCCACGATGAGCGCGGAAGCATCGGCTCCGCTGCCCGCCGCACCCTTGACGACCGTTCCCGATTCGATGGTGAGGGATTGTCCCGCGCTGACGAAGACATATCCGTTGAGGATGTAAGTGTTGTCGGATGTCCAGGTGGTGGTTCCGGTACTCCCGGAGATCTGAACGGTGTTCTGCGCCATGGCCCCGATCGAGAGGCTGAGCATGACAAGCAGGGAGAGAACTGTTCTCATGGTTTGGTTGATTGGTTGACGTTCTAATGGAATAATCCGCCCTAAAACTGCCCGCGGCATTTCGCCAAACCATTCAAGACTCTTTATGCTATTGTGAAGCACCAAGGCCCTTGACCCCGCCCATTGTTAAGGGGGGGTAATGTTCTTTCCAGATAATGCTCTGATAATGCTCTTTGGTGTTACGCCTGTGTGAAACCAAGCGCAGAGTGGTCTGCCCCCTGTCGCATGGAAAGCCCCGTCAACATGGAATCCACAGGCATTGAAGGGTCCCTGCCAGCAACGTCCAGAGGGTGGCGCGAGATAATTTTCGCCATTTCTGCTCCTTGGACAGCACGGCGGTCATCGACCACACCCAAAATGGAAGGGGCGCCATCCAAAGGAGGAGGGATTCGGGAGGGCTGACCCAGGCGATGCCCATGGAATACATCACAGCGACCATGGACAGCAGTCCGATGCACACTGCGCGCGTGGCGCCGGGACCTTTCGAGACGGCGAATGTGATTTTTCCCGCCTCTTGATCTCCTCGAATGTCCATGGCGTCCTTGGCGAGTTCCCTCACCATGCCGATTCCAGTTGCGATGCTGCCGTAAGCTGCCATGCCCAGCCAAAGGCTGAAGCGATCGCTTTCCGGCGTGAAGGGCGCTTCCAATGCGGCCAGCCACACGGGCACCAGTCCCAAGAGGGCAGCGACGATGGTGTTGCCAAGGAGGGGAGCCGCCTTCCAACGGGTGCTGTAACGCCACAGGGAAAAGGACACTAGGGCGGCCATCAGGATGGGCAAGACGCTGCGCAGAGTCCAGCTGAGGTGAACGGCGAGGAGCAAGCCAAGCGCGTTGACCGTTTGGTGGGCGATGATGAGGACGCGCCGTTTGACGCTCCGACCCACGATGGCCCGGTCCGGACGGTTGATTCTGTCCTCGTGGACGTCGAAGTAGGCATTGATCCAATTGCCGGACATCATCAAAAAGACGACAACGAGCACGCCCTCGGCGAACTGGCCCGTCGGCAAGAGCCCCACGCTCCCTTCAGGCTGCCACCGGGCCAACCATCCGAACTTGAGGAGAACGAGAGTGGAGGCCGCAATGCCCAGATTCAGCGGACGCCCCAGCCGGATGAGGCCGCGGAGGTTGCCGCGTTTGCTCGACAGGGAAGGGTTGTCCGGATTGGCCATGGTCAGTCGAGGGAGGGGGCGTCGATGAGCTGGGTTCGTTGCCCCAAAGTCCGCGCGTAGTTGAACCCGCCGTGGATGGCATGAGCGCCGGCGCGGCCACTGATGTCCATGGCGAGGTAGCCCACCTGCAGGTCTTCGACGGGCATGCGGGCCGCGATCCTTTGCGTGGCCTCGAGGCAGGCTTCGGCCGGGGAGGCACCCTGGCGCATCAGCTCCACGACAAGAAAAGAGCCGAGCGTCTTCATCACGGCCTCTCCGAGTCCGGTGGCCGTGCAGGCGCCGACTTCATTGTCCACGAAGAGTCCGGCTCCGATGATGGGGCTGTCGCCCACGCGTCCCCTCAGCTTGAACGCCAGGCCACTGGTGGTGCAGGCTCCCGCCAGATTCCCTTCGAGGTCCTGGGCCAGCATGCCGATGGTGTCGTGGTTCTCGATGTTGATGATGGGCTTGTATTCGGCGCTTTTTTTCCATTCCTCCCAGGCCTTGCGGCTGTCCTCGGTCAGGAGGTCTCGGGTCTTGAAGCCTTTGGCGATGGCGAAGTCGCGGGCGCCTTGGCCAGCGAGCAGTACGTGAGGGGTGTCCTCCATCACAGCCCGCGCCACCCGGACTGGGTGCTCAATGTCTTCGAGGAAGCAGACGCCCCCCGCATCCCCGGCCGCATTCATCACGCAGGCGTCGAGGGTCACTTTGCCGTCGCGGTCAGGCCGACCACCGAGGCCCACGCTGGAGCCAGTGGGGTCGCTTTCCACCACGGCGGTCCCTTCTACGACAGCGTCCAGTGCGGTCCCACCCGCTTGCATCTGGCGCCATCCTTCTTCGTTGGAAGCGATGCCGTGGTTCCAAGTGGCCAGCATGTGGCCACTTTTAAAGCGGGCACCGGAGGAGAGCGGCTGGGAAATGGGCGCTGCCGTGGGGTCGGCTGCACGGAGCAAACGGGCAGGGTCCAGGCCCAGTACAGCAGCCATGGCGGCCGCCCGGCGAAGAAAGGTGCGTCGGGGGAGCATGCCCCCAAGTTACGCGTGTCGAGTCAGGAGCAGCAGAGGCAGCACGGCGAGGTCGACCACCACGGCGAAGCACAAGGTCAAGGACACGAGCAGGCCGATGTGGAACGTGCCCTCGAAGCTGCTCAGCATGAGGGTGGCGAATCCGCCACACAGAATGATGGACGTGATGATGATGGCCTTCCCCGTGGCGAGGAAGGTTCGCCGCAGCGCCCAGAGGGGTTGGCGCCCCTGCTGGAGCAGGATGCGGTATTTGGCGAGAAAATGCAGGGTGTCATCGACGGCAATTCCGAAAGCGATGGTGAAGATGATTGAGGTGGAGACCTTGAGATCGATATCCAATGCCCCCATGAATCCCGCGATGAACAGGAGGGGCAGCACGTTGGGCACGAGGGAAATCAGGGTCATGCGCAAGCTGCGGAACAACAGGCCCACGATGAGGGCGACGATGCCGAAGGCGATGAGCAGGCCCAGCACCATGTCGGAGGCAAGGAACCGGTTGTTCAGATCGATGAGATTGGCTGTTCCGGTGACCTCCACTGTGAAGGGCGGGGTCTCGAACGTGTCTTCGAGGTGGGCGTTGACCCGCTCGAGGAACCGTTCATTCCGGGCGGCCAGCACCTTGGCGCCGAGGTCAGCGGTCTTGGCGGTGATGCGCGCAAGGCCGAGGTCATCTCGGACTGCGGCGCTCCATCCGGCCCCGTTTCCTTCGGCGGAGGTTCGGTCAAATTTCTTTAATCGGTCCAGCAGTCGCTCCAGTGCGGGGCCTTCCGGAATCCGATCAGCGGAGGGGCGGTTCCCGTTGAACAGGCGGTTTGCGGTGCTTGCGATGGAAGCCGGTCCCAAGACGCTGCCGGCCTCCACTTCTTGGGTGAGCCAGGTTTCCACGCTGTCCACGGCAGCGAGGACACCGGGCTGGGCCATCACGTTGCCCTCGGGCTCGAACCGCAACGCCAACTCATAGGGACGGACTCCGGAAAAGTCCTGCTCGAAGAAGTTGAATTCCTGTCGCAATGGATCATCCTCCCGCAGATCCTCGAGCAGGTAGTTGTTGACTTGGATGCCACTGAGCAGCCACAAGCTGGTGAGCGTGAGGAGCGTGGCACTGACGAGGATGGGCTTCCGGTTCCGGAGGATGCGGATGAACCAGCGCGACAGCCACGGGGTCCAGGGTGAAGAGGCATCTTCCTGGGTGCCGGTGGCATGTCGAATGGGCGCTTGCGACCGCATGAGCACAGCCGGGAGCAGGCTGAAGGCCAGCCCGAAGGCGATGAACACCCCCGCCGCGGTGTAGAGGCCAAACTCCCGGATGGGGCCGATAGCGGAGGAGAGCAGGGTGAGGAAGCCGATGGCCGTGGTCAGCGAGGTCAGGAAGGTGGCAAGGCCGACTTCCCGGAAGGCCTTGCGCAGGGCAGGGAAAGGGGCGAGGCCGGACCGCAGTTCGTCGAGGTAGCGGGTGATGATGTGCACCACATCGCTCATCCCCACCACGAAAATGATGGTGGGCAGGACGACGGTCATGATGTCGATGCCCTTGCCGGTGATTTCCATGAAGGCCAGGGTGCCGAGCCCGCTGAGGAGGATGACGGTCAAGGGAATCACGATGCCCCACCACGTTCGGAAGGCGAAATGCAGGAAGGTGATGAGCAGGATAAGCCCCAGCCCGACAAACAGGGCGACTTCGCGCTCCATGACGCTGACGTAGTGGACTTGCGCATGGGCCCGACCCGCGCGGTGGAATTCCACCTGCATGCCCTGTTTCCACTGGTCTTCCTGCCATGCGGTGAGGACGGCATCAGTGTCGGCGGCGATGCGGTCGCAGCCCTCCTTGGAGAGCATGGGCTTCTGTAGGACGGTCAGCGCCAAGCTGAGCCCGTCTTCGCTGAACAGCGTGCCCACCCATTGCGGGTCTCGCCAGATGGAGGCACTGTCAGTGGCGTAATGCTCGGGTTGCTCCCAGCGGAGCAGGGGCCGTTGAAACACCATGCCGAGGGCCGGGTCTCGGACGGGAAAGGTGATGTCGGTCGGGTCGAGGACGCCGGTGACCCCGGCGACGGTGTCGAGCGCGGCAGACAGGTCCCGGGTGGCCTGCAGAAAGTCCTGCTCGAAAACGCCGTCGGCGCTTTGCAGTCCGATGAGGATAAAGTCGTTGTCGGTGCTGAACGCTTCGCGGAACTGCAGGTAGAAGGCGGTCTCGGGTTGGCCTTCGGGGAAGAAGGCTTCGAAATCATAGTTGAACCCGATCTGGGCCGCACGCCATCCCGCGAGCACAGTCAGGACCGCAATGGCGACCAGCACCCATCCCGAACGGGACCGCCATATGTGGACCTCAGGAGAGTCCGAGGACGGCGCATCGGGAGAGGAGGGGAGGGGGGCATCCGACATGGTGGGGCGTCGGGTAAAGGAACACTGGGCGCCGCGTCGGGTTCAGCCCCCCAACAAAAAAGGCGACCCATCGGGGCCGCCTTTTTCGTCGTGTGGGCCGGTCGGAGCCGGTCGGGGATCACTTCTCCTCGCTGACCTCTTCGAAGTCGACGTCGGTGACCTCCTCGTCGGCTGCTCCGGAGCCATCGGCACCACCGGCCTCCGCGCCGGCACCGCCTGCCTCCTGGCTGGCCTTGTACATCTCCTCGCTCGCGGCGGAGAATACCTGGTTCAGGCCTTCGATGCCGGCCTTGCAGCCGTCGATGTCCTGGGCGGCGTGGGCCTCCTTGAGCGTGGCGATGGCCGCCTCGATCGGGGCCTTCTTGTCCTCGGGAATCTTGTCCCCGAATTCCTTCATCTGTTTCTCCGTCTGGAAGACGAGGCTGTCGGCCTGGTTGAGGACCTCCACCTTCTCCTTGGCCTCCTTGTCGGCGTCGGCGTTGGCGGCGGCCTCATCCTTCATGCGCTGGATTTCCTCATCGCTCAGGCCACTGGAGGCCTCGATGCGGATGTTCTGTTCCTTGCCTGTGGCCTTGTCCTTGGCGCTCACGTTGATGATGCCGTTCGCGTCGATGTCGAAGGAGACCTCGATTTGTGGCACACCGCGCGGGGCGGGCGGGATGTCGGACAGCTGGAAGCGGCCGATGGAGCGGTTGTCCGCAGCCATGGAGCGCTCGCCTTGGAGGACGTTGATGTCCACGCTCGGCTGGTTGTCGGCTGCCGTGGAGAACGTTTCGCTCTTCTTGGTCGGGATGGTCGTGTTGGCCTCAATCAGCTTGGTCATCACGCCGCCCATCGTCTCGATGCCGAGGGAGAGGGGGGTGACGTCCAGCAGGAGGACATCCTTCACGTCGCCGCTGAGGACTCCACCTTGGATGGCGGCGCCGACGGCGACCACTTCATCCGGGTTGACGCCCTTGGAGGGCTCCTTGCCGAAGAAGGACGTCACGGCCTCCTGCACGGCGGGAATCCGGGTGGATCCGCCCACGAGGATGACCTCGTCGATGTCGCTGGTCGAGAGTCCGGCGGCCTTGAGGGCCGTCTGGCAGGGTTCGATGGTGCGCTTGACGAGTGCATCGGTCAGCTGCTCGAACTTGGCGCGGCTCATGGAGCGGACGAGGTGCTTCGGCACGCCGTCGACCGGCATGATGTAGGGGAGGTTGATCTCTGTGCTGTTCGTGCTGCTGAGCTCGATCTTGGCCTTCTCAGCGGCCTCCTTGAGGCGCTGCAGGGCCATGGGATCCTTGCTGAGGTCGAGTCCGCCGTTCTCCGACTTGAACTCCTCCACCAGCCAATCGATGATGGCTTGGTCGAAGTCGTCGCCACCGAGGTGGGTGTCGCCGTCTGTGGACAGCACCTCGAAGACGCCGTCCCCGAGTTCGAGGATGCTGACGTCGTGCGTTCCACCACCGAGGTCGAACACCACAATCTTTTGATCCGTGGACTTTTTGTCCAGGCCGTAAGCGAGGGCGGCAGCCGTGGGCTCGTTGATGATCCGCTTGACCTCCAGACCGGCGATTTCCCCGGCCTCCTTGGTGGCCTGACGCTGGCTGTCGTTGAAGTAGGCCGGAACCGTCACGACGGCGCCGGTGACCTCCGTTCCGAGGTAGTCCTCGGCGGTCTTCTTCATCTTCTGGAGGATCATGGCGCTGATCTCCTGCGGGCTGAAGTTCCGGTCGTCAATCTTGATGCGGGCCGTGCCGCCGTCGGCTTCCACCACGTCATAGGGGACGCGTCCGGCTTCGCTGCCGACCTCTTTGAACATCTGGCCCATGAAGCGCTTCACGGAGTAGATTGTCTTGGTGGGGTTGGTGATGGCTTGACGCTTGGCGGGGTCGCCCACCTTGCGCTCTCCATCCTGGACGAAGGCGACGATGGACGGGGTCGTCCGCTTGCCTTCACTGTTGTTGATGACCACAGGCTCGTTGCCTTCCATCACGGCGACACACGAGTTCGTGGTGCCGAGGTCAATGCCGATGATTTTGCTCATGTATATAGAATTGATGTTTGCGTTGTTGATGTCCTTGGACGACGAGCTCAGGACAAATTGGATGCCAACGCGAATTGGGGCCTGGCGGCCTGACAGGATGTCGGGCCGGTGACTGCCATGTGACATCTCCGGCAGGATTCGGGCGGTCTTTGACAGGTCCGGGACCGGTGGACGACCTTCGCGGCATGCACGAGGGATTCGATGATCGGGGATTTCCCCTCGCCTGGGAGGCACCACCGCAGCGCATCGTGAGCTTGGTCCCGTCCCTGACCGAGACGCTGGTCGACCTCGGTGTGGAGGAGCAAATCGTCGGGGTCACCCGGTTTTGCCTGCATCCGGACCACCTGCGCAGGGAAAAGACCCGGGTGGGGGGCACCAAAGGGGTCAAGGTGGACGTCATCATGGACCTCCGTCCGGATTTGGTCATCGCCAACCTCGAGGAAAACGACGCCCAGGACATCATGGCCCTGGAGATTGCTGGGGTGCCCTGTTGGGTCTGCGATGTGCGGTCGGTCGAGCGGGCCTTTCGACTCCTGTCCGACCTCGGGGCCCTCGTCGGCCAATTGGAACGGGGCTGGCAGCTCGAGCAGGAAGCGCGGGAGACGTGGGCTGAGACCAGAGACAAGGTCAATCCCGGCCAAGGCCGAACAGTGGCCTATGCCGTGTGGCGCAACCCGTGGATGTGGGCTGGCCGGGATGCCTACATCCAATCGGTTCTACGTTGGTGGGGCTGGGCGCCTTGGCCGGACCAATCCCGGTATCCCGAACTCGACATGGACACCGTCCGGCAGGCCGGGGTGGAGGAGGTCCTGTTGCCCTCGGAGCCCTTTCCGTTCAAGGAGGAGCACCGGACGGAATGTGGAGACCTGCCCTCGCGCTTGGTGGATGGCGAGATCTTCAGTTGGTACGGGAGCCGAATGCTCCACGTGCCCGCCTCGATGGAGCAGGCGGCAAGTGCCATTTGAATTCGCCACTTTTGCGCTCCCGATCGGACCGAGAACCGGACGGACCCTGTGACATGACGGATTCCCCTCTTCGATTTGCCGTGGTCGGCCTGGGCCATATCGGAAAGCGCCACGCCGAGATGGTGCGCCGCCACCCCGGTTGTGAACTCGTAGCTGGCTGTGACATCCGTTCACGTGAAGCGACGGGCGCCGGTGAGGATTTCGCCTATCACACTGAGCTCGCCTCCATGCTCGAGGCTCATCGTGATGTCGATGTGGTGTGCATTTGTACGCCCAATGGACTTCACGCCAAGCAGGCACTCGCCGCCTTGGACCACGGGCACCACGTCATAGTGGAGAAGCCCATGGCGCTGACCCGTCAGGATGGCGAGGCCGTGCTGCACAAGGCGCTGGAGGTGGGCAAGCAGGTGTTCTGTGTGATGCAGAACCGGTACAGTCCTCCGAGCGAATGGCTCAAGGAGATGGTGGATTCTGGTCGGTTGGGTCGCATCCACATGGTGCAGGTCAACTGCTTCTGGAATCGGGACGATCGCTACTACGGAAAAATTCCGTGGAAAGGCACGATGGATCTGGACGGCGGTACGCTCTTCACCCAGTTCAGCCATTTCATCGACATTCTGTATTGGCTCTTCGGAGACATTCACGGCATTCAGGCGCGGTTCGCCGATTTCACCCACGCCCACAACACGGCTTTTGAGGATTCCGGACTGGTCACTTTCGATTTCGTGAAGGGGGGGATGGGGACCCTTCAGTTCTCCACGGCTGTGGCTGAGACAAACTTTGAGAGCTCCCTGACCATTGTGGCCGAGAAGGGCACCATCAAGGTGGGCGGCCAATACATGAACGAGGTGGAATACTGCCGGGTCGAAGGCTATGAGATGCCGGAGTTGCCTCCCTCGAATCC
>PKDZ01000017.1 GCA_002862785.1 Flavobacteriales bacterium | reverse complement strand
GCGACCACGTGGCGGGGCGTGGCCATGTCCAGCATGTGATGCTGGGCTTCAGTGATGGCACCAAGGATGGCGGGTACCTGCGGGCCAACTGGTCCATTCACCAGGCCAAGGAACGTCTGTCTGCGGTGTGCCGTGAAGCGGGCGTGGAGGTCGTCTTCTTTGATGGCCGCGGGGGTCCGCCGGCGCGCGGGGGTGGCAACACGCATCGATTCTATGCGAGTTTGGGCCCCGATGTCGACACCCGGGAGGTCCAGACAACCATCCAGGGACAGTCCATCAGTTCCAACTTCGGGACGCCCCGCAGTGCCTCATACAACCTCGAACTTCTGCTGACGGCGGGCATCCAGCATCGGCTGATCGATCCCGAAAAATCCCGCTGGACGCAGGCGCAACGGGCGCTGATGGACCAGCTGGCCGAGCGGAGTTATGCCGAATACACGGCGTTGAAGGCCCATCCGGTTTTCATGGAATATCTGTCCACCTATGGAACGCTGAAGCACTATGGCGCGACCAACATCGCCAGCCGACCGACCAGCCGCAAAAAGGACGGGCCGCTGACCCTCGACGACTTGCGGGCCATTCCGTTCGTGGGGTCCTGGAGCCAGTTGAAGCAGAATGTGCCGGGGTTCTTTGGCATCGGCACGGCACTGGCGGAGTTGGAGAAGGAGGGCAGACTGGAGGAAGCCGCCGAGTTGTATCGCACCCAGCCCCTGTTTACGGCCTTGTTGGAGAACAGCATGCAGAGCATGCGGAAATGCAACTTTGCCTTGACGGCCCATTTGGAACAGGATGACCGGTTTGGCGACCTCTGGCGAACGGTTCGGGCTGAATTTGAACTGAGCCGAACGCTGATTTTGCGCATCTCCGGGCAATCCGAACTGATGGAGCGGGTTCCGGCCATTGCCGAGTCCATCGACCTCCGGGAAGGCATCATCCTCCCGTTGCTGGTGATTCAGCAGGCCGCCCTGCAATGGCTCGATGGGCAAGGTCAGTCGCCTGCGGAGGCGGCTGTTCTCGAAAAGCTGGTGGTCCGGACGATGTTCGGGATCATCAACGCCGGCCGCAATGCCGTCTGATGACGCCCAGATGACAACATGAAAAAGCCCCGCCAATTTAGCGGGGCTTTTCGTTGCGGTTGAGACGAAAGCTCAGCGGCCTTCTTCCACGGCCGGTGCCGCCTCTTCGGCAGCGGGCAATGGCTTGGGCGTGGTCACGAAGTCGATTTCGTCGATGAGGTTCTGGGCCCCGGCCATCTTGTCGATGACCCACATGACGTAGCGGATGTCCACGCTGATGGTGCGCTGGAGCTCCGGTTCGAAGGCGATGTCGCCGCTCATGGCTTCCCAGTTGCCGTCGAAAGCAAGGCCGATGAGGTCGCCGTTGCCATTGAGGACCGGGCTGCCGGAGTTGCCACCGGTGATGTCATTGCCGGAGATGAAGCAGAGGACGAGGTCTCCGTTGTCGTCGGCGTAGCGACCGTAGTCCTCGTTGCGGATGAGGGTCTCGAGGGTGGGGTCCACCACGAATTCAGGGTTGCTGTTGTCCTTTTTCTGGAGGATGCCGTTGGCCGTGGTCACGAAGTCGTAGTGCACGGCGTCGGCGGGATCGTAGTCTCCAACTTGGCCGTAGCTGAGGCGCATGGTGGAGTTGGCGTCTGGGTACCACATCTTCTCGGGCTGCATTTCCCGGAGACCGGCAGTCAACAGGCGGTAACCCTGGTCGAACTTGCTCTGCTCAGGCGAGGCGAAGTAGCCGCGGTAGGTGTCAATCAGGCTCATGGCTGCGGCCACGGCGAGGTCCTTGTCGAGGGCCTTCTGGTCAGGGTCGGCGAGGAACTCCTGGAAGCGGACTGGATCTGTCAGGAAGCTCTTCGGGTACATCTTGTCGGCGTAACGGGCGAAGTCACCCTTGTACTTGTCCCGCACGGTGGCAAAGAAGGCCGGCTGCTGGTCTTCTGCGATGTCCGTCATGTACTTGGTCATGAGCTGGATGAACAGGTCGCGGTCGGTCTCCTGGTCGTAGTCTTTGAAGAATCCGTCGGCCCGGCCTTGGAGGGCGGCGGCGGCACCGGCGGCCCGGTCGGCATCCTCGCTGAAAAGGCCCTGGGCGCCCATTCCCACACGGAAGGCGAAGAGCATCAGGTCACATCCGATGAGGCCGGCCTCGAGCGAGTAGACCTGTCCCTTGACGGTGGCGTCGGTGTTGGCGTAGTACTCGTCGAGCAGGCCGAGGGTCTCTCCGTACAGGGCCTCGCGGTCGGCGTTCCCGGACATCCAGGCGCTGAACTCATCCTCAAGGGCCTTCTTCTTGCCGTAGACGTCGAGTGCCTTCAGGCCCTTCGACTGGCCGATGTAGTACTTCCAGTAATTCGCCGTTTGGGCGTATTTGGCGGCGTACTGGATGCGAACGGCGGGATCGGCGTCCATGTGGGATTTCATGGTTTTCAGCTTGAGGTCACGGACGTTCACCACGCTGGGATTGTAGAGGTCGAGGGCCTGCTGGATGCCGCGGCTGCTCAGGAAGCGGTCGGTGCTGCCCGGGTAGCCCATGATCATGGTGAAGTCGCCATTCTGGACCCCGTCGAGGCTCACCTTGAGGTGACGCTTGGGCTGGAAGGGGACATTGTCCTCGCTGTAGTCGGCCGGGTTGTTGTCGGCGTCAGCGTAAATGCGGAGGAGCGAGAAGTCTCCCGTGTGGCGGGGCCACATCCAGTTGTCTGTGTCGCCGCCGAACTTGCCGATGCTCTCCGGGGGGTTGCCCACGAGGCGGATGTCGGTGTAATCCCGGTAGCTGAACAGATAGAACTCGTTGGCGTGGTAGAAGGACTTGACCTGCGGGCGGAAGTCCGGGTTGATGCCGCGCTCCTCCTCTTCGATTTGGCCAATGACTGCTTGGATGGTCTGCTGGCGGGTGCCCTCGTCCATGTCGTCGGTGACGTCGGCGAGCACGCGCTCGGTCACATCCTCGATGCGCTGGAGGAAGGTCACGCTGAAGTCCGGGATGGGCTTCTCTTCCTCGAGACTCATGGCCCAGAACCCATTGGTCAGGATGTCATCCTCGACGGTGCTGAATCCTTGGATTGCGCCGTAGGCACAGTGGTGGTTGGTGAGCACGAGACCTTGGCCGGAGATGAGTTCGGCCGTGCAGCTGCCCCCGTTGAGGGTGATGACGGCGTCCTTCAGGCAGGCCTGGTTGAGGGAGTAGATGTCTTCGGCGGACAGGTTCAGGCCCATTTCTTGCATCTCGGCTTCGTTGATGCGTTGGAGCATGTGGAGGAGCCACATGCCCTCGTCGGCGCGGGCGTTGGTGGCGAACAGTTGGAATGCCGCAAAGAGCAGCAGGAAGAGACGTTGCTTCATGGTGTTGTTCATCGTTGAATGGTGCCCCGCTTCCATGGTGCGGGGAGCGCGAAAATAGGGCAGGGCTTCAATGCCCGGTGGGAATCCACTCCGTGGTCTCGAGGAGGCTGTCGAGAACCGAGTACAGTGCCTCGATGTCGGGCCCTTCGAATCGGTCGACCACGTCATGTCCGGCGAGGCGGATGTGTTTCGAGGGGAGGTCGGTGACGAGGGGATTGTCGTACCGGCCGGTCTTGGTCCGGAAGTTGACGGCGTGGGCGGCGTCGGCCACGGCCTGCATGTCCTGTTCGGACCAGTTGGCGACTTGGTTTCCTTCGGGCTTGACGTTGCGCCTTCCGTGGAAGCGGGCGACACCCGTCCGGTCCACTTCGAGTTCAAAGGTGGGGCAGGGGCCGAAACAGGGCGTCCGTTCATAGACCAGCCACGGCTCATCGTCGGAGGCCAGGTAGGTCTTTGGTCCAGCGCATCCGCTGAGGGCGAACAGCAGGGTGGCGGCACCCATGGAGAAGAAGGGGGCCCTCCACGTGGTCATTTCTTGCGCTTCTGGTTTCGGGCTTTCCGGGCCTGGTCGCGCTGGCGCTTCATCTCGTCGGCCTTCTTCTGCTGTTCCTTCTGCATGGCCTCGAGGCGCTCGGCGAAACTGCTCTTTTTCTTCTCGTCCTTCGGCTCGGCCTGCTTGGCCTTGATCTTCTCTCGAATCTTGTCCTCGTCGATGAAGAACTTCTTGACGGTGGTGACCTGTCCGATGGTGATCAGGTTGGCGATGAAGTAGTACAGGCTCAGACCGCTGGCGAACTTGTTGAAGAAGAACAACATGAAGAAGGGCATGATCTTGGCCATGATCCGCATGTCGGGCATGCCCGGCTGAGTCGGTGCCGCTTGCTGGGCCATCGTCTGGCCCATGTAGATGTACATCGATCCGGCCATCAGGACGGTGAATCCCGAGACGTGCGCTCCATAAAAGGGGATCTCGAAGGGGAGGTCCAGGATGCTGTCGAAGGCGCCGAGGTCGTCTGCCCACAGGAAGCTCTTGCCTCGCAACTCGATGTTGGCCGGGAAGAACCGGAACATGGCGTAGAGCAGGGGCATCTGGATGAGCTGGGGAATGCAGCCGGCCAGGGGGTTCACGCCGCTGTCTCGATACAGCTTCATCGTTTCCTGCTGGCGCTGCATGGCGTCATCCTGATCCGGATACTTGGCTTGGAGGGCCTCCATATCCGGCTTGAGGACCCGCATTTTGGCGGAGCTGACGTAGTTCTTCCACGTGATGGGAAAGAGGACACTCTTGATGAGGAGCGTGAGAATCAGGACGATCAATCCGGCCGATCCGATGTACGAGGCGAGGAAGGCGTAAATCGGGAAAATGACGTTGCGGTTGATCCATCCGAAAATCCACCATCCGAAATCGATGACCCGGCCGATTTCTCCCCAGCCTGTGGTGTTCAGCTTCGAGACGTCGTTGGGACCAAAGTAAAAACGCAGTGCGGCGACTTCCCGGCCGTCGATGTCTTGCGTGGGCAAGGTGACGTCCATCCCATACCGCATCGTGAGCGTGGTGTCCGTGGGTTCTGCGGGGGGCAGGCTACGGAGTTTGCCGGACTGGAACCCTGCATCGGTGCCGACGATGGCCGAAAAGTAATTCTGCTTGAACGCCACCCATTCCAGAGGGTCTTCAATGTCGGCGCTGTCATCCGTGCCCTCGCTCAGGTAGTCGCGGCCACGGCCTTGTTCACGGTAGTAAATGCTGCTCTTCTGGCGTTCCACGTCGATGCCCTTCTCGTTGTGGGCGCCGTCGGCTTGCCACTGGAAGCCCACCTCGCCACGGGCGTCGGCGAACTCGGCATCGACATCCACGAGGTAACCGTTGATGGTGTACGTCAGGAATCGGAGGGGACCGTCTCCCCGGTTGGCCAGAACGACTTTGTCTGCAGCTTCGGAAACGATGTCAAAGCGCTGGTTGTAGGAACCTTCGCCTCGGGCAATCCAGTTCATGTCGGAACTCCCAGCATTCCAAAGTTGGATGGGCTGTTTGTTCCAATAATCGAGGTAGCCGTCGGCGAGTTCGGCCAGCACGGGGATGCCACCATCGGTGCTCAACTCCACGGTCAGGACGTCGGAGCTCAGCGTGGCCGTGCGGGCGATGTACGTGCTGTCTTCGACGCTGGCTGCGGTCGGGAATTCAGCCACAGCCGCCCCGGTCTCAGGCGTTGCGGTGGTCTTGACAGAAGCCTCGGTTGCCGGCTCGGGGGCGGGCACGAAGTACAGCTGATACACGATGACCATCGCGAAAATCAGCAAGAACCCTGTGATCGTGTTGCGGTCCATTCGGCGGCAAACTTACGGGTTCACCACGCGTGAGCGAGGTCATTCATCCACAAGCCTTTCACTTTCATCGCCTGCTCCAGAATGTCACGAACGCATCCTTCGCCGCCACGAACGGGGCTCACGTAGTCACAAACCGCCCGAACCTCCGGAACGGCATCGTGGGGACAGCAGGCCAGACCGACGGCTTCGAGGACCGGAATGTCGGGGATGTCGTCGCCCATGTAGCAGACCTGGTCGAGTGTCAGTCCCCATCGGCCGCAGAGGGCTTCCATTTCTCCGAGTTTGATCGCGGCACCGGAAATGACCTCGGTGACACCCAGTCCGTTCATTCGCCGCGTGACTTCCTCGCTGCGCCCCCCGGTGATCATCGCCAACTGCATTCCGCACTTGGTGGCGTGCTGCACGGCATACCCGTCGCGGGTGGATGCTGTCCGCACTTGCTCGCCACCCGGCATCAAAAAGACGGTGCCATTGGTGAAGACGCCGTCGTTGTCGAAGACGAAGCCGTCAATCCCGGCGAGGCGTTCCTTGAAGTGGGGGGAGGGGGTCGTGGCCATGGTGAGTGAGGATGCGTTGGGTCAGAAGGTGGTGGAGGATGGCAAGGTCGCCCGCAGGGTCCGTTTGGGAGAGCAGGTCGGCTTGGGCCATTAGTGTTGTTCGATCGTTGCGGGCTGCTGGCCCGGTCACGTGTTGAAGGGCTTGGCCGTTGAGGGCTTTGAGGACGCTGGCCTCGATTAGGGGGTTGAAGACGCTGGCGTCCAGTCCCCGGGCTTGGAAGTGCGCTTCCACCATGCCGATCCAGCCAGCCGTCAGGTTGCCGAGCAGGACGGCCCCGAGGTGGAGTTCCCGGCGCTGGGGGCCACTGACATCGGTGCAATGGGGAGCCAGTGTGCGCGCCCAAGCGCGGATCTCCGGATTGTCCGAGTCCACGATGAGGGGCATCGTTTCCCAATCGGGGACTTGGTCTTCTTGAAAGGTCATCGGAGGCCAGAGCACAGCCGTGTCCATGGGGCGATCACCCAACACGGTTCGGTCCACGGACCCTGCGTGGTGGACCAGCCACGTTCCTTCCGGGAGTGAGGCCAGAACCTGCGTGGCCACGGCGTTGAGACCATCGTCTGACACGGCCAAAAAGACGGCCTCGGGTGCATCATCCGCGCTCCATTCGGAAAGGGGGCGAATGCCTTCGCCTGGGTTGCGGTTCCAGCGGGTCACCTCGATTCGGAGGTGGTCGAGTCGGTTCGCGAGGTGTTGTCCCAGCCTGCCGGCGCCGATGACGTGGGCCCGCGTCATGCTGCGCTCGGTTTGCGCCGATTTTCCGTCCGTCGGCGCTGACGGACGGCCATGAGAGCTCCCGTGGTCATGATGAGACAGCCGAGCCACAGGAGGTTGATCTGAGGGAACACGATGGCCTGCATCACGATGAAGTCGCGCCGGATGGACAGGTTTTCCCAAATGACGGTCTCGAAGGTGGCTTCAGCCGGTCGGAAGCCGTCGATCCGGACCTTGATGCCGCGGTCGTCCAGCGTCACCATGTCGGGGATGAGCAGGCTGTCCCGGACGATGTAGAGGGCGGTGAAATTCGTGTCGGGTCCGTTTCCAGTCAGCCGGAAATGGGCCGCGACCGCGAGGTCCTTGTCGAGCAGACCGAAGGCGGGCTTCTGGTCCAGCGTGACCGCGGAGATGGCATCGAGGGCGAGGATGGATTTGCCGATGACCAGGCTGTCACGGCGCATCAGGTCGTGCTTCCGGCCGTCCATCCAGCCGTCTTCATCCGCCTCCGGATCGGAGACGCGGCCCCATTTGATGTGGGTGTAGAGGTCCCGGTTCCAATAGCGCTTGGTGTCGGGCTCCGGCGCGTTGCCCATCTGCTCGTTGAGCTGGATGCGGGGATCGAGCGTGAAGACGAAGGGGCCGGGTCGCCCGGCAGACCATGGCTCGGCTTCGCGCTGCTGGCGCTCGTTCGGGATGGGGATGAAGGTCCAATGTTCCTCCAGGTCCGAGGTGAAATCGGGGCTGGCCGTGTGGCCGTGAAGACATTGGAAGAGGAAGCCGTCCCGGGCGACGACTTGACCAGCCTCGTAGGTCTCCGGCACCGTCTCGTAATAGTCCACGGCAAACTTGGCGTGGATGCCCTCCTGCCGCCGTTCACGGTAGCAGACGTAATACGGCCCCATGGGGATGGTGTCGCCTTGGAGCAGGAGCAGGTCCTCTTCGTTGGACAGCGCCTCGCTCAGCATGGCGAGGTCACCGAAATGATTGGCGCTGATGATGTCCTTTTTGGCCGTGGACAGCACCGCTCCGAAGATGACCAGAGCGAATCCGATGTGGGAGAGGCTGGCGCCAGCGAAGTTCCATTGTCCCTTGAGCACTTGGACCACGTAGTCCGCGTTGGCGGCAGCCGACCAGAGGCAGGCGAGCAACAGCGCCACCCGCGGAGCTTCCCAGGTGTCAAAGTCATAAGCCAGCAGGAAGGCGCCAGTCAGGACCACAGCGACGAGAAGGCTCCGGAGCAGCTTCATGAACAGGCCCTTGCCGCTGTCGGTCCGGTAGCGCAGGTACTGCGTGAAGGCGGTGATGCTGATGAAGAGGAAGGCGAGGGGGACTTGAACCGCGTGGTAGGTGGCGTCAAAGTCCGTTCCGGGGGCCAGATCGTGGGCGGCGAGCTTTCGGGCGAGGGGCCACCCCGTCGATTGGAAGAGCCGATTGAAGAGGCCGCTGAACGGCTCGAGGAAATGGTTGAGGACCGGCAGGCTGGTCTGGAAGGTGATGTGAACCGCTGAGGCAAACATCAACATGCCGCCGACGAACATCCAGAATTCACGCGTCCACAGCGGGCTCTCCTTGTCCGTTCGGGGCAGGTGCGCGAGGTGACCGCGCAGAACGGCGGCGGTCATGAGGGTCAGCATCAACAGGATGCAGATCGCGGGTTGGCCGAGCATGACGCCGATGGACAGCGCCAGTTGCAGACCGGCAAAAGCGAGACGCTCACGGCCGGGTGGCAGGGTCAAGGTGGTGAACAGGACGCAGCAGCCAAGCAGGAAGGCAAGCAGCTGGGGCAGGATGCCGCTGTCCACAAAGCTGTGGACCGAGGTGTCTCCCAGAATTCCGCTCTTGGTCAGGAAGGTCGAATAGACGACCAGCAGGAAGGACAGGCCCACCATCAGGTAAGTGGCTGTGACGGCCGTGCCGGGTTTGTTGCGGTTGATCAGCAGCAGGTGCGCGCCAGCCACCAAGACCAGCCACGGCACGAGGGAACTGTTTTCCACCGGGTCCCAGGCCCAGAACCCGCCGAAGCTGAGGGCTTCGTACGCCCAGGCGCCTCCCATGAGGATGCCGGCTCCGAGGATGGCGACGCCAAAGAAGGACCAGGTCACGGCCCGGCGCATCCAGGTGGTGTGGTCTCCGACCCACAGTCCGGCTACGGCCATGGCGAATGGCATGAGGGTGCTCGCGAAGCCCAGGAAGAGGGTGGGCGGATGGATGACCATCCAGTAGTTCTGGAGCAACGGATTCAATCCCTGACCATCGGCGAACTGGGGAATCAGGGCGAGGTAATCCGGGTTGAAGGTCCACGGAAGCCCCAGATTCTGTGGGGCCTCGCGCAACAGCAGGAACGGGTCCAGGCCGAATTGAAAATCGCCGAAATACAAGCCGAGGAGCATGGAGCTCAGACCGGTGAAGATGCCGCCGTGGACGGCCATCACCGGGGCTTCCAAAGGCCCAGGATTCCTTCGGAGGAAGAGCAAGGCCAGAACCAGCATCCAGGACATCCAGATGAGGAATCCGCCTTCTTGTCCTCCCCAGAAGCTGGACAGCATGAAGCCGAAGGGCATCGCATCATTGAGGTGCTTCCAGATGTATTGGAACTCGTACCGGTGACAGAAGATGAGCAGGTAGAGCAAGGCCACCGTCGCGAAGATGCTGGCCGCATGGAGGCGGAATCCCCAACGCCCCAGTCGCATCCAATTCGATTCCGGCTGTCGCACTGCGACGGCGTATCCGATGGTCGAGGCCAGCGCGGACGCGAAGGCGAGCGCGAGGAGCAGGCGTCCAAGGGAAGCCGCCCAGGTCCATTCTCCGAGATAGGCGATGTCCACGGGGTCGGGCTCAGGGAGCGTCGGTCGCTTCAGCGAGGCTGTGCGACTGCTCGTTGTATTTGCTCGGGCACTTCATCAGCATCTCGCCCGCGATGAACTGGCCGTCCAT
>PKDZ01000059.1 GCA_002862785.1 Flavobacteriales bacterium | reverse complement strand
CGGTAGGTGGTGAATCCGGGAATGCCATCCTCGGCGTACACCTCCACCTCGACGCCGTAGCCCGGTTCGTCGGAGGTCGTGATGAAGCACGAGCAGAAGTCGCAGGAGCCATCGTCGTCCGTGGCGAGCGGATCGAAGTTGCAGGCCGTGGCGTCAAGGCAACCGAAGACCGGCTCGTCAAAGGCGTTGCAGATGCCGTCGCCATCGGTGTCCTCAAGGCAGTTGCCTGCACAATCGTACTCCGGCTGGGCGTAGATGCAGGTGCCGTCCTCGATGGTTGCGGCAGCGTCATAGTTGCACGCCAGATCGTCCGTGCAACCGGCACAGCTCAGGTACTCGCAGGATCCGTCGTTCATCTCGGCGGTCGGGTCGTAGTTGCAGGCAGCCACGAGGGTGCAACCGCTGCAGCTGTCGTATTCGCAGCTTCCGTCGTCCAGGGAAGCGGCGGCATCCAGGTTGCAGGCCATGGGGTCCGTGCAGCCGGTCGGCTCGATTTCGTCACAGAGACCATTGCCGTTGGTGTCGTTGAGGCAAGCGCCATCGCAGTCCACGAAGTCCACCCCGAACTCGTCCTCCGGGTAGAGGCACGTGATCGGCAGGGTCGCGTCCGCATCGTAGTTGCAGGCGTCTTCCTCGGTACAGCCCGCACAGGAGGCGAACTCACAGTCGTTGTCCGGGTCTCCGAAGTTGCAGGCAAACGGAAGGTCGCAGCCCGTGGACTCCACAGCCCCTGCACCATCCCCGTAGTCGCATCCGGCGATCAGGAAGTCACTGACGTCCGCGTCGTAGTTGTCGGCAGCGGGGTCGCCACAACAGGTATTGAACTCACAGGACGGAGCGTCGAAGATGGTCGCCGTCGGATCGTAGTTGCAGGCGATGAGGATCATGCAGCCCGCGCAGCTCGTGTAGTCACAACTGCCGTCGTCGTAGTTGGCACCGGGCGTGAAGTTGCACGCTTCGGTGTCCAGACAGCCGCCGTAGAGGCAAGTGCCGTCATTGAACGTCGCTTGGGTCTCGAAATTGATGGCCACCGGGTCGGTGCAGCCACCGAAGGCGCACGTACCGTCGTCGATGGTCGCCTCCGGATTGTAGTTGTCGGCCGCAGCATCAAGACAGCCCACGCAGGACGTCCATTCGCAGGAGCCGTTGTTCTCCGTGGCGGATGCGTCGTAGTTGCACGCGGTCGGTGCGGTACAGCCAGGCACCTCAAACTCGTCGCAGACGCCGTCTCCGTCGTAGTCCTGGTTGCAGTAGCCGAAGCAGTTGTAGCCGGACGCCGGGTACTGGCAGGTGCCATCGTCGGTGTCCGCATTCGGGTCGAAGTTGCAGGCGGCCTCGTCCACACAGCCGGCATAGAGGCAGCTACCGTCATCGGCGGAGGCATTCTCATCGTAGTTGTAGGCCGCCTCGTCCGTGCATCCGCCATAAGAGCAGGAACCGTCGTCGAGGTTGGCCCCGGGCGAGAAGTTGTCGGCCGCGGAATCCGTGCAGCCCAGGTACTGGCAGTCGCCGCTCGGGAGCGTGGCGGAAGGATCGTAGTTGTCGGCCGTCGGGTCCGTGCAACCCGCACAAGACGTGTAGTCGCAGATCACGCCGCCATCGGTGGCGTCCGGGTTGTAGTTGCAGGCCCCGGGCACCGAGCAACCGGCGATTTCGTCGGGGTTGCAGATGCCGTCGCCGTCCGTGTCGAGCAGGCAATTGCCGTCACAGTCCACGCTGGACGTGGCCGGGTACGTGCAGGAGCCGTCGTCGGTGTTGGCCGTCTCAGAGTAGTTGCAGGCACCGGCGTCCGTGCAGCCGAGGTAGGCGCAAGATCCGTCCTCGGTGTTGGCCGTCGGGTCGAAGTTGCTGGCCGTCGGGTCGAGGCAGCCGAGGTAGATGCAGTTCGAATCCGCGTTGGCCTGGGGGTCGTAGTTGTCGGCCTCCGGGTCCGTGCAGCCGCTGAACAGACAGGAACCGTCGTTCGTGTTGGCGCTGACGTCGTAGTTGTCAGCAGCCGGGTTCGTGCAGCCGAGGTAGATGCAGTTGGAATCGACGTTGGCTTGGGGGTCGTAGTTGTCGGCCTCCGGGTCCGTGCAGCCGCTGAAGGCGCAGCTTCCGTCGTCCACGTTGGCGCCGGCGTCGAAGTTGTTGGCGGCCGCGTTGGTGCAACCGAGGTACTCGCAGATGTCACTGTTGGGCAACAGGGCCGTCGGGTCATAGTTGTCGGCGGACGGGTCGTCACAGCCCGCGCAGGACAGATACTCGCAGGAACCATCATCGTCGGTCGCGCCGTCGTAGTTGCAGGCCATCAGGTCCGTGCAGCCGGGCACCTCGCTGGCGTCGCAGATGCCGTCGCCGTCGGAGTCGACCAGGCAGTCGCCATTGCAGTCAAACTCATCGGAGTCGTAGAGATCCTCCGGGTAGGCGCAGGAACCGTCGTCGGTCAGGGCCGAAGCGTCGTAGTTGCAGGCCGCCTCGTCGGTGCAGCCGAGGTACTCGCAGGAACCGTTGTTGAACGTGGCGTCCGGGTTGTAGTTCGAAGCGGACGTGTCCGTACAGCCGGGGATGACGCAAGAGTCGTCATCGATGGTGGCCAGTGGATCGTAGTTGGACGCGTCCGGATTCGTGCAGCCGGCGAAAATGCAGGATCCATCGTTGTCGGTGGCGTCCGGATCGTAGTTCTCCGCGCCGCTGATGGTACAGCCATACAGGATGCAGGTGCCATCCTCGAAGTTGGCCTCCGGGTCGAAGTTCTCGGCCTCCGGATTCGTGCATCCGAACAGGATGCAGGACCCGTCATCGGAATTGGCCGTCGGGTCGAAGTTGAAGGCGTCCGGGTTCGTACAGCCGGCGAAAAGACAGGAACCGTCGTCCTCGTTGGCAGCAGGGTTGAAGTTCTCCGCAGCGGAATCCGTGCAACCGGCGGTGGTGCAACTGCCATCGTCGTAGACGGCGGTGGCATCGTAGTTGTCCGCAGTCGAATCGGTGCAGCCGCACGCCGGGCCCGGTGCACCGTCGAGGTCCGCAGAGTTGAACGAGGCGGTGACCCGCTCGTCCTCGGCACCATTGCCGTTGATGAAGACCTGGTAGTTCAACGTGCCCGTCACCTCACCGTCGGTGGTGAACTGGGCGAGCAGCACCTCGAGGTCGTCCCCGGCGATGCCATTGGTGTAGACGTTGGTCACGAACCAGGCGCCGCCCACGGGATCGTCCATGACGATGGCCCCACCGGCCTCGAAGTCGATGATCCAGTTCTGGTTGGGGCTGAGCGCGTTCTGCACGTCGCCCTGACCGAGACCGCCGTCAGGCGTGCTCTCGATGCCGACCGTCACCCAACTGTCGTAGGGCAGGTCCTCGAAGAAGCCGAAGAGCAGCGGGTTGATGCCGCTGGCAAACGTCGCCCCCATCGGGTCCTGGTGGAAGGACGTGGAGGAGGAAATGACGAGCGGCAGGGTCTCGTTGCCATAGACACTGGACAACATGTCGTCGGCGTTGGCCACCGTGGCGATCACGCGCCAGGTCGTCATGCCGGCGAGGGCGCCGGAGGCGTGGTCCACCACGCGCTCGAGCCGGAGGCCATAGCCGTCGATGTTGGAGTCGTAGTCCAGACTCGACAAGGCGGCGGCCCCATCCACCGTGCAGGAGCAGTAGTCACAGCTTCCGTCGTCCTCCGTCGTGGTCGGGTTGTAGTTGCAGGCCGTGGGGTCCGTGCAGCCACTGAATTCATTCTCGTCGCACACCCCGTCGCCATCGCCGTCGTTAAAGCAGACACCGTCACAATCGACGTTGGCGGCCGACGGGTAGGTACAGGAGCCGTCCTCGAGGTCGGCGTCGGCATCGTAGTTGCAGGCCGTCGGATCGAGACAGCCTCCGTAGAGACAGGTGCCATCGTCCACCGTGGCGAAGACCTCGAAGTTGAGGGCCGTCGGGTCCGTGCAGCCGGAGTAAATGCAGGAACCGTCCTCGTCGTTGGCGCCGGGATCGAAGTTGTCCGCCACGCTGTCGGTGCAACCGGGGTACAGGCAGGACCCGTCGTCCACGTCTGCCGTCTCATCATAGTTGGACGCGCTGGAATCGATGCACCCCCCGTATTGGCAGGAGGCGTCGTCGACGTTGGCACTGGGGTCGTAGTTCACGGCGTCCGAATCCAGGCAGCCCGGGAAGAGGCACGTGCCGTCGTCGTCGTTGGCACCGGGATCGAAGTTGGATGCCGACGCGTCGGTACAACCGGGGTACAGGCAAGAGCCGTCGTCCTGGTTGGCGTCCGCATCGAAGTTGGAGGCGGCAGTGTCCGTGCAGCCTTCGAGGATGCAGGAACCGTCGTCGTCGTTGGCCGTCGGGTCGTAGTTGACGGCGGTGGCGTCCGTACAGCCGGGGAACAGGCAGGAGCCGTCGTCCACGTTGGCGTCAGGATCGAAGTTCGAGGCGACCGGAACCGTGCACCCGAGGTACTCACAGGTGCCGTCGTTCTGGTTGGCCTGGGGGTCGTAGTTGTCCGCCTCCGGGTCCGTACAGCCGAGGTACATGCAGCCCCCGTCGTCGGTGTTGGCCGTGGGGTCGAAGTTGTCCGCCGCCGGATCCGTGCAGCCATAGTAGATGCAGGAACCATCGTCGTTGTTGGCGGTCGGGTCGTAGTTCGCAGCGTCCGAGTATGTGCAGCCGCTGAGGATGCAGGACCCGTCGCTCTGGTTGGCGTCCGGGTTGTAGTTATCGGCCGCCGGGTTGGTGCAACCCGGAACGATGCAGGTGCCGTCGTCGACGTTGGCCTCGGCGTCGTAATTCAGGGCGTCCGGATTGGTGCACCCGCTGAATTCACAGGAGCCGTCGTCGTAGTCGGCATCAGCGTAGAAGTTGTCGGCGGTGGCGTCCGTGCATCCGCAGGCGTTGTCGCCGCCCGTGCCCACGACCTCGGTGAGCTCGGGCTGGCCGAGTCCCTCCGTAGTGAAGGTGAAGGCCGCACGCTCCTCATTGCCCCCATCGCCGAGCGGGAAGACCTGCACCGGCAGGGTGCCGCTGACCACGCCGTCCGTGGTAAACTGGGCCACCAGCACGCGGAGGTCCGCATCCGGCACACCGTTGAGGTTGGAGGAGGTCACGAACCAGGCGCCGCCCACCGCATCATCCATGCGGATTTCACCGCCTGTGTCGAAGCTGGCGATCCAGTTCTGGTTCGGGCTCTGGGCGCTTTGGATGGCGCTGTAACCGGCCGGCGGCGTGCCGTCCAGACCGATGGTGACCCAGCTGTCGTAGGCGACCTCAGGGAAGACGCCGAAAAGCAGGGAGTTGATGCTCGTGCCAAAGGTTCCGCCCAGGGCGTCCTGATGGAAGGACGTGCTGGAGCTGATGACCATCGGATTGGCCTCGTTGCCGTAGCAGCTGCTGAGCAGGTCGGCCGGGTCGTTGAGGACCGCGTACAGGCGATAGGTCGACAAGCCGGCGAGGGTGCCGGAGGTGTGGGTCGTGACCCACTCCACATCGAGGGCATAGCCCATGGTGTCGTCGGTGAAGGTCACCTGCGTCAGCGTGTCGCCGAGGACGGTGATGGTATCCCCGCCTCCAGCGCAAGAGCAGTATTCACAGCTGCCGTCCTCTTCGGTGGCGTCCGCGTCGTAATTGCAGGCCGTCAGATCCGTGCATCCGGAGGCTTCGAGCTCGTCGCACACCCCGTCGCCATCGGCGTCGTTGAGACAGCCTCCGTCGCAATCGAGGTAATCCACGCCCCACGTGCCGAAGGCATCGAGGCAGGACCCGTCGTCGGTGTCGGCCGCGGCGTCATAGTTGCAGGCCGTGGGATCTGTGCAGCCGCTGAAGGTGCAGCTGCCGTCATCCGTGTTGGCACCAGCATCGAAGTTGTCCGCGGCAGAATCCGTGCATCCCGGGAAGAGGCAGGAGCCGTCGTCGTCGTTGGCACCGGCATCGTAGTTGGCGGCACCGGAATCCGTGCATCCTGGGTACAGGCAGGAGCCGTCGTCGATGGTCGCGAGCGGGTTGTAGTTGCTGGCGAGGGCGTCGAGGCATCCGGAATACAAGCAGGAGCCGTCGTCGAATTCGGCGGCGGCGTCGAAGTTCGTGGCCGCGTCATCGGTGCAGCCCCCGTTGCCGATGATGATGGTGCCGACCATGCCGAGCGCGGCCTGGTTGGACACGGAGCTGTTGTAGTCATAAACCCCCGGCACCGTGAAGGTGAAGGAGCCCAGACAGGTGCCCTCGGGCGAACCGAGGATGGCCGGGATGTTGAACGGCTGCGGGTTGTCGAAGGGCAGGCCCGTCAATTGGTCCGTGGTGGCATTGACGTTGTGCAAACCGCCCACGTTGACCCAGACCACGGTGGCCCCCACATCGAGGGTCAGCAGGGCCGGATCGAAGTCGAAGCTGCTCGCCTCGACCACCGCGTCCGCTTCGATGCCACAGGCATTGAAATAGACGCAGCCGCCATCCTCATCGGTGGCGGCGGGATCGTAGTTCCAGGCTGTCTCGTCCGTACAACCGGCGACTTCTTCTTCGTCGCAGGTGCCGTCGCCGTCGGTGTCCGTCAGGCAGTTGCCGTCGCAGTCGCGGAAGGGCGCCGCGTAGGTGCAGCTTCCGTCGTCGTCGTTGGCCGTGGAATCAAAGTTGCAGGCCGTATCGTCGGTGCAGCCGCCGAAGAGGCAGGAGCCATCGTCAACCGCGGCGGTATCGTTGTAGTTGTCGGCCTCGGGGTCGATGCAACCTCCGGCGCCCGAGCCGTTGGTTCCGTCGAAACTGAGGTGGAAGCGCAGGTCGCTTTCGCCCACGCCATGCTCGAAGACCTGAACGAGAAGCGTGCCCGAGATCTCGCCGTCCGTCGTCAATTGTGCCAGGAGCACCTTGTGGTCATCGCCCGCGATGCCATTGCTGTAGTTCTGCGTCACGAACCATGCCCCGCCCGTGGGATCGTCGATGACAATGTTGCCTCCCGTCTCAAAGGGGAGCAGCCACGCCTGCGTGGGGCTCTCGACGACACTGACCTCGCCCTCATTGGCCGCGCCGTCCGGTTGCTGACTGATGCCGATCGTCACCCAGGAATCGTACTCCAGATCCGGGAAGAACCCGAACAGCAGGGGGTTGACGGCGTTGGGGGTGGCCGCACCGAGCGCCTCCTGGAAGAAGGACGTGGTGGTGTTCAGGTCCAGGGGGAAGATGGCATCACCACTCACGGACGACACGACGTCGTCGGTGTTCACACACTCCATGTAGAGGTGGTAGGTGGTCATGCCGGCCAGAACACCGGCATCGTGTTCGGCAACGACTTCCACGGACAGGCCGTAGGAGGTGACCTGGGCATGGCTTACAGCCAATGCCGACAGGCAAAAAAGGAGGGCAGTCAGACGGTTCATGTGAGCACAATCTGGGTTGGGCTATCATAAATATACCCATTTATCGACGAAAAACAATGATTCATCTCGATAAATTGCGCCTTGGGAGAGTGTATTCAGCCATCCGTCCGTTGACGAATTCCTGAATCCAGGTCCACGAACCGGTCAGATCCCGTCGATCATCCGACCGAATCCGCCGAGGACACTCCCCTCCCCTTTGGACTGAACTCCTTGGCCCGGAGCCCTCATGAGGAATCGGTAGTCGATTTCGTGGCTGTTCATCATGTCGACTAATTTGCCGCCCCATTCACGACATGCGCAACCTGTATTTCCCCCTGGCCGCCGCCCTCCTTTGGGCCGCCTGCGCCACTGCCCCCCACACCATGCCCCTCACCTATCCGGACACCCGCACCGAAGACGTCACCGACACCTACTTCGGCTCCGAGGTCGCCGACCCCTACCGCTGGCTGGAGGACGACCGCAGCGAGGAGACCGGCGCGTGGGTGGAGACCCAAAACGCCGTCACCCGCGGCCACCTGGACGCCATCCCCTTCCGCAACGCCATCCGCGACCGCTACGAGCAGATCTTCAACTACGAAAAGGTCGGCGCCCCCCGGAAAATTGGCGACCGCTACTACATCAGCAAGAACGACGGACTGCAGAACCAGAGCGTCTGGTATGTCCGCGACGGCCTCGACGGCGAGGACCGGGTCTTCCTCGACCCCAACACCCTCAGCGAGGACGGCACAGTGACCGCCAGCCTCTCCAGCGCCTCCGATGACGACAAATACATCGCCGTGATGCGCAACGCAGCCGGCAGCGATTGGCAGGAGATCCACGTCATGGACCTCGAGACCGGCGAGGAGGCCGGCGACGTCCTCGAGTGGGTCAAGTTCTCCGGCGCCAGCTGGGTCGGCGACGGCTTCTACTACAGCCGCTACCCGGCCCCCGACGGCAGCGAGTTCAGCGCTGAGAACACCTTCCACAGCGTGTACTACCACAAGCTGGGCACCCCGCAGAGCGAGGACGAGCTGGTCTTCCGCAACGACGACGAGCCCAACCGCTACCACTTCGCCTACGCCACCGAGGACAACCGTTACCTCATCCTCAACTCGAGCACGGGCACGGACGGCAACAACCTCCACATCAAGGACCTCACCGACCCGAATGCCGACTGGCAGATGGTGGTGGACGGATTCAACACCCGCTCGAACATCGTCGACCACATGGACGGCCGGCTGCTCCTGATGACCGACATCGACGCGCCGAAGTACCGCCTCGTCGCCGTCGACCCGGCCAACCCGTCGGACCGCAGCACCTGGACCGACGTGATCCCCGAGAGCGAGCACCTGCTCGAAGGCGTGAGCACGGCGGGCGGTCAGCTCTTCGCCACCCACCTCAAGAACGCCTGCAACGCGGTCACCCGCTACGACGCCGACGGCACCAACCCCCGCGAGATCGCCCTGCCCAACGCCACGGGCTCCACCGGCGGCTTCGGCGGCAAAAAGGACGCCACGGAACTCTTCTACGCCTTCACCTCGTTCACCTACCCCACGAGCATCTTCCGCTACGACATGGCCACGGGTGAGAGCACGCCGTTCTACATCCCCGAGGTCGACTTCGACCCGGCCGGATACGAGAGCAAGCAGGTCTTCTACCCCTCCAACGACGGCACGATGGTTCCGATGTTCATCGTCCACAAGAAGGGCCTCGCCCTCGACGGCCAGCGCCCCACGATGCTATATGCCTACGGCGGGTTCAACATCTCCCTCACGCCGAGCTTCTCCACGTCCAACATCGTGCTGCTCGAGCAGGGCGGCGTCTACGCCATGCCCAACCTGCGCGGCGGCGGCGAGTTCGGTGAGGATTGGCACGAGGGCGGCATGCTGCTGAAGAAGCAGAACGTCTTCGACGACTTCATCGCCGCAGGCGAATACCTCATCGCCAAGGGCTACACCAGCCACGACCGCTTGGCCATCGCCGGCGGGTCCAACGGCGGCCTGCTGGTCGGTGCCACGATGACCCAGCGCCCCGACCTGGCTAAGGTGGCCTTCCCGGCGGTGGGCGTGATGGACATGCTCCGCTACCACAAGTTCACGATCGGCTGGGGTTGGATCCCCGAGTACGGATGCGCCGACAGCTCCAAGGTCCACTTCGACAACCTTTACGGCTACTCCCCGCTCCACAACCTCAAGGACGGCACGGACTACCCCGCCACGATGGTCACCACGGCCGACCACGACGACCGCGTGGTCCCGGCGCACAGCTTCAAATTCGCCGCCCGCCTGCAGGCCGCCCACACCGGTGCCGACCCGGTCCTGATCCGCATCGAGACCAACGCCGGCCACGGCGCGGGCAAGCCCACCGGCAAAATCCTCGACGAGCAGGCCGACAAGTGGGCCTTCATGCTCCACGCGATGGACTTCGAGCCGCAGTATTGAGGCTGCGCCCGGTTTAATCAATCAGAAAGGCCGCCCCGTTGGGCGGCCTTTCCTGGTTTTAAGCACTTGGCAATTGGATCAGTCACATGTGCTCGTGAAAGCGGCCAACATCAGCAGAATGTCTGCCGCCGTGACCACTCCATTTCCATTCAAGTCTCCCACCAGATACTCACAGGATCCGTCGTCTTGTGACGCGGTGGGATCGTAGTTGCACGCGCCGGGGTAGGTACACCCTGCACATTCACTGAAGTCACAGAGTTCATAGTCGTTCTGCGTGGCGAGTGCATCGTAGTTGCATGCCTGGAACACCATGCAACCTTCACAACTCTCATAGTCGCAGTCGCCTTCCTCCTCCATCTCGGCCAGCTCATCATAATTGCAGGCGGTCTCGTCCATGCACCCCTGGACCGGAGGCTGCGTGCAGTTGCCCTCGTAAGTGTGCATGCCGATGTGACTGAAGTCATCCGCGGCGTAGATGTCCCACTCGCAGACGCCCGCGGCGAGGCTGCCCAGGGTGAACTCCGTGACACCATCCTCGCTGGAAAGGTCCTCGCCGGAG
>PKDZ01000011.1 GCA_002862785.1 Flavobacteriales bacterium | reverse complement strand
TGCGATTTTCTTCAAATACAGTCAAAACGAACCGGCACACAAGGAAAATCACGAGAATAAAACGACCAAGCGATTGACAGCCCCTTCGCTCGCTGATCGCGGGGCCAACGGGAATTTCACATTAGCTTGGCATCCTGTTCAAACAGGTCCCCCTTCTTAGGCGATGACTCCCCCAAGAAGATCCGTCGAGCTCGCCATCATCTCGGACCTCCACCTCGGCATGCGCGGTTGCCGAGCCCACGAGATTCTCGCCTACCTGCAGTCCATTGACCCGGACGTCCTCGTCCTCAACGGGGACATCATCGACATCTGGCAATTCAAGAAGAAGTATTTCCCGCCGGCCCACATGCGGGTCGTCCAGGAGCTCTTGCGCATGTTGGAGCAGGGCAAGACCATCCACTACATCACCGGCAACCACGACGAGCTCTTCCGCCGGTTCGTGGGCTTCCGCACGGGCAACTTCCGCTTCGCCAACAAGCTCATCCTCGAACTGGACGGCCAGAAGGCCTGGATCTTCCACGGCGACGTGTTCGATGTGACCATGCAATACTCCAAGTGGCTAGCCCAACTCGGGGGGAAGGGCTACGACCTCCTGATCGCGCTGAACCACACGGTGAACTGCATTTCACTGGCGCTGGGCGGCCAGCGCATTTCCTTGTCCAAAAAGGTCAAGGAGAGCGTCAAGGGCGCCGTCAAATACATCAACCAATTCGAGGAAACTGCCGCAGGCATCGCGGTCACCAACGGTTACGACTTCGTGGTCTGTGGCCACATCCACCAACCCTGCGACCGCATCATCGAGACCCGCGAAGGGAGCGTCCGCTACCTGAACAGTGGGGACTGGGTCGAAAACTGCACCGCCCTCGAATACGACGACGGCCAGTGGCGCATCCACACCCAGGAAGACGCCCGGCCCAGCAAGGCCTCCGAACCCGTCACCAAAAAAGACCGCGAGATCTTCGAAGAGCTGCTCACCGAATTCTCGCTGGGCTGAACCCAGCGGGCACGGCACTTCCCCACTCACAACGGCCGGTAGGACAATGGCAACTTCAAGGATTCCACGGGGCATCAAAAAACCCGCTCCTCGGTGGAAGCGGGTTTGTTGTTGTGTAGCCCGTAGGGGATTCGAACCCCTGCTACCAGGATGAAAACCTGGCGTCCTAACCCCTAGACGAACGGGCCAAAAGGGTGCGCAAAGATAGTGTGCGGAATGAATCCGGCAAGACCGTGTGAGAAGGGGGTCAGCCGAGGTAGGCACGGTACATCCAGACCAGCTTTTCCTGCTCGCGGATGTAGTCGCTCATGAGGGCGTTGGTGCCCTCGTCGCCGGCCTCACCACTCAGGTGGAGCAGAGCCCGTTCGCGAAGCAGAATGACGCTGAAGGCGGCCACGCAATGCTTGAGGGCGTCCGCGCCATCGGTGACGTCGCGCACCACGGGGACCTTGCTCGTGGCGAGATATTCCTCGTGGGTGTGCTTCGGGGTCGCCCCAAGGGTGAGGACGCGCTCGGCCACCTCGTCGATCTTGAGCTGCAGGTCGTTGTAGAGCTCTTCGAACTTGGCGTGAAGCTCGAAGAATTCCCTGCCGCGGATGTTCCAATGGAACCCCCGGGCGTTCATGTAGAAGACCGTGAGGTCAGCCAGGAGGTCATTGAGGCCGGCCGCGAGCTGACCGGCGGCTTGGGTGTCGAGTCCGATGGGCGTGGTGGTATCCATGGCAGTGTCAGTAGGCGCGGGCGAAGAGGACGCGGCGGGCACTCGGGTTGCCGGTGCGGATGCAGATGCCCGGTGTGGCATCGCCCTCGAGGGGAATGCAGCGGATGGTGGCCTTGGTCTCCTTCTTGATCAGATCCTCGGTTTCCGCAGTGCCGTCCCAATGGGCGCTCAGGAAGCCGCCCTCCTCGAGCCCGGCGGTGAATTCCTTCCAGGTGTTGACCTCACGCGTGCCTTTTTCCATCCGATCGCGGGCGCGATCCAACAGTCCGACCTGAATCTCCTCAAGCAATTGTTGCACATGGGCGATGATCTCGCCGGCCGGGATGAAGGCCTTTTCTCCAGTGTCGCGGCGGGCCACCTCCACGGTGCCGTTTTCGGCGTCGCGCGGGCCGATGGCGAGGCGCACGGGCACGCCTTTGAGCTCGTATTCCGCAAACTTCCAGCCGGAGCGCTTGGTGTCGTCGTCATCGAGCTTGACGCGCAGGCCGGCGGCCTTCAGGTCGTCGTGGAGTTTCTGGCAGGCGCCGTTGACCACCTCATTGGGCTCACCGCCCTTCTGGATGGGCACGATGACCGCCTCGATGGGGGCGAGCTTTGGCGGGACCACCAGGCCCTTGTCGTCGCTGTGGGTCATGATGAGCGCGCCCATAAGGCGGGTGGAGACGCCCCAACTGGACGCCCACACGTGCTCTTGTCCGCCGTCTTTGGTGGCATAGGTCACGTCGAAGGCCTTGGCGAAGTTCTGTCCGAGAAAGTGGCTCGTGCCGGCTTGAAGGGCCTTGCCATCCTGCATGAGGGCCTCAATGCAGAAGGTGTCGTCCGCCCCTGCGAAGCGTTCACTCTCGGTCTTGACGCCGCGGACCACGGGCATGGCCATCCATCCCTCGGCGAAGTCGGCGTAGACGTGGAGCATCTTCTCGGCCTCGGCGACCGCCTCTCCTTTTGTGGCATGGGCGGTGTGGCCCTCCTGCCAGAGGAACTCGGCGGTGCGAAGGAACAGGCGCGTCCGCATCTCCCAGCGCACCACATTGGCCCACTGGTTCACGAGCAGCGGCAGGTCGCGGTAGCTCTGGATCCAGTTCTTGTAGGTCTTCCAGATGATGGTCTCCGACGTCGGGCGGACGATGAGCTCCTCCTCGAGCTTGGCGTCCGGGTCCACGACCACGCCCTGGCCGTCGGGGTCGTTCTTGAGGCGGTAATGGGTCACCACCGCACACTCCTTCGCGAAGCCTTCCACGTGGGCGGCCTCCTTGCTCAGGTAGCTCTTCGGAATGAACAGCGGGAAGTACGCATTGACGTGGCCTGTGTCCTTGAACATGCCGTCCAGTACGTCCTTCATGCACTCCCAGATGGCGAAACCGTAGGGCTTGATGACCATGCAACCTTTGACGTCGCTGTGCTGGGCGAGGTCGGCTTCGACGACGATCTCATTGTACCACTTGGAGTAATCCTGGTCGCGGGGGGTCAGTTTGGCCATGGGAAAAATTGGTACGGCGTTTGCTCTGTCAATGACGTGGAGCCGCGAAAATACACCACCGCCAACGGGCGGGCTGCGGCCCCAACTCCTTGCACCTCTGTCCAATCACCGTAAATTCCGAACGCCCATGAAGTCGAATGTCCCCCTCCTCCTCCTCGCCCTGCCGCTCTGGCTGGCCTCCTGTGCCCCGTCGATGGACCTTATCGGTGAACGCAGCACGGAAACGGATGAATTCTACCTGATGGGCGGCGAAGCCCACGTCGGCGACATGGCCATCGAAGCGGCCCGACAGCAGATGTTGCTCGACCAGTACGACGAGTACATGGCGGCCGACTATGATGACCCCTACGGCGGCCAGTACATCAACGCCCCGCACACCCGCAGCCAGTTGTGGAACCGCTACACGCCGGGCTGGAGCGGCGGATTCAATTCCGGCTGGGGCAATGGATTCGGATTTAGCCCCTTTGGCTACAGCGCATACAACAGCCCATACGGATTCGGCAGTCCTGCCGGATTCGGCAACCAGTACGGATTCGGATTCGGCTCCTCAGGCTACAGCCCCTTCAATCAGCCGCACGGCATGACCACCTACGGATGGGGCAATCAGGCCTTCATGAACGGATACGACGCCTGGGGCAATCCCATCGGATGGGGCAACCCATTCAACACCGGGTTCGCCGGCAATGGGTGGGGCTATGACCCTTGGGGCGGCGGATATTGGGGCGCTCCCGGATGGGGATACTGGGGCAACGGCTACCACCCCTACTTCGGCAACATGGGCGGATCCGGCGGCTGGTGCGGCACGGCCACCAGTGGCGACGGCGACTCCACACCGCTGATCTCGCCCCGTCCACGGCCGAGCTTCGGACAGTTCAACGGCTTCGCCGGAAACGGCGGAAACTCCGGGTCCGCCTCGGGCGGCCAGTCCGGCGGAACCGATGTGGGCACAGCGGCGCCCAAGCCCGATTCCAACCGCAGCGAGGCCGGCAAGCGGAGCTCCACACGCAACCGGGGAGTGACGACCTTGCCCGCCAACAACACCCGCGAACTGGATTACGGGCGCCAGAGCCCGGACCGTCCCGGTGAGCAGAACACCCGTCCTGCCCCCAACCGGTCCAACCGCAACTCTGGCCGGTCCAACGGCGGCTGGAACTCCAGCCCGCGCAACGACGTGAGCCCGCCCGCCCCGCGTGGTGGAGGGGGCTCCGCCCGCCCGTCGGCTCCGCGTCCGTCCTCACCCCGTCCCAGTGCTCCGCGCAGCGGAGGCGGCCGCTCCGGCCGCGGCGGTTGATCCTTTGCGCCATGAACATGAAGACCACACTGTCCCGGTGGGCCCTGTCCACCGGATGCATTCTGCTCGCCCTTTCGGGTCAGGCCCAAGGACTGGATGACGTCATGCTGTACGGCCGCATGGACCCTCTGGGGACAGCCCGCTCCACCGGACTGGGCGGCGCCATGACCGCCCTGGGAGCCGACCTCGGCGCCATCGGCATCAACCCCGCCGGCCTTGGGATGTACCGCTCGAGCGACATGAGCTTCACGCTCGGCCTCGGCGCGGGAGGCGCGAGAACGGCGTTTGCTGGAGAATCCACGGTCACGGCCGCGCCGCACCTCATCGTGGGCCAGATTGGGGGGGCCATCACCACCCCGATGAACAGCCCGCACTTCAAGCGGGGCACGTTCGCCTTTGCCTACCGGCCCCTGAAAGACCTGCACCAGCGGACCGAATGGACCGGCGAGCAGGACGGTGAAAGCCTGACCCAGCAGCTGGCCCTGCAGGCCGATGGCACGGCCTACGACAGCCTGTGGTCCCAGAACCCGTTCGATGCCGATCTGGCGTGGTACACGTACCTCATCGACACCGTGCCCGGCACCATTGACCAGTACGATCCGGCCTTTGCCGGGGATCGGGTCCGCCAGCGACTCCGCCGCGACCGTTCCGGCCGCATGGGGGAGACCTCCATCGCCTTCGGTACGACCTACGAGGACGTGCTCCACATCGGCATGGCCATCGGGCTCACCTCGGTCGAAATGGAGCGGACCGACGTCTACACCGAGCAGAAGGTATCGGGCCCCTCCCCCTTGGACCGGCTGACCTTCAACGACCGCCTCCAAGTCTCGGGGTCCGGCGGCTTCTGGTCGTTCGGCCTGATCCTGCAGCCAGACAATGCCCCCATCCGCCTGGGATGGAGCTACCGGAGCGGCTCGGTCTTCAGCATTGACGACTTCTATTCCGTGGACGCCACCTCCGACTTCTCCGACGGCACCGGATTCGAGTGGAACAGCCCCGACAGCTACATCCGCTACCGCATCCGCACGCCACGGCAGCAGCGGCTCGGATTCAGCTGGACACTGGCCAAGGCGGCCCTCCTGACACTGGACTACGGACGCTCAGACTTCCGAACGGCCACCTTCACGTCCAACGACCTCTACGGCACCGACGTCGACCGCATCCAATCCGAACTCGATTCCGCCTTTGCCGTGGAACAGCAGTTCCGGGGCGGTCTGGAATTCCGCATCCAGGACACCTGGCGCTTCCGGATGGGCGGGGGCTGGCGCTCGGCCGCCGCCGACCCACAGACGGACTTCAATGGCGCCATCGACGGCACCCTCATCGAGGATGGCAGTGGCATCGTCCACTGGGCCCTTGGCGGCGAATACCGGGCCGAAGAATGGTATGCGGGGGCCACCTACCGGCACACCTCCACGGACGCACGGAGGCGGCTGTATGCGCTCAGTCCCGAGGTCGCCACGGGGCGCACCGGACTGGGGCTGCTGATGATGTCGATCGGAGCGCGGTTCTGAGCCCGCATTGGATCAGGCCTTGGCGGCGGCCTTCAGCTCCTTGGCGACGAGCTTTTCGACCTTTTCCTGCTCCTCCACGGCCAACTCCTGGTCCACGAGGATGCGGCCGCTATGCTCGTCCACGATGATGCGCTTGCGGGCACCGACGTCGAGGATGCGCTGCGGCGGAATCTTGATGTAACTGCCGGCGCTGGCTTCCCGCTCGATCGGCACCACGGCCATGCCATTCTTGGCGCCGCCGCGGATGCGCAGGTAGGCTTGGAGCAGGCGGTCGTCGATCTTCTCGGACATCTTCCCGCTCATCTTGCTGAGGATTTCCTCTTCGGCGCGGGTCTCGGCGATGATTTCGTCGAGCTCAGACTGCTTGGCCTTGAGGTCCTCGGAACGGTGATCGTGCTTGGTCTTGATCTCGGTGAGGATTTCGCCCTTCTGCTCGAGCTGGGCCTCAGCCTCCTTGATGCGCTTTTCGCTGAGCTGAATCTCCAGGCTCTGGTACTCGATTTCCTTGTTCAGGGACTCAAACTCGCGGTTGTTGCGAACACTGTTCTGCTGCTCCTCGAACCGCTTGATCATAGCTCCGGAGTCGATGATGGACTCCTTGCGCTCCTGAATCTTCTGCTTGATGCCGTCAGACTCCTCGGTGAGGCGCTCGAGGCGCGAGAACAATCCGGCAAGCTCGTCCGCCAGATCCTCGACTTCGAGGGGGAGCTCACCGCGAACCACGCGAAGGCGGTCGATGCGGCTGTCGATCAATTGAAGGTCATACAGCGCCCGGAGTTTCTCCTCTGCGCTCGTGGCTTTGGTCTTCTTGGCCATCAGGATACGTGAATGGGGTTGGTGCGGACTTCCGACAAAAGGACTGCGAAATTAGGGAATCCATCCTTGAGGACAACCAATTGATCCACAAGCCATTCGGAGATGCCCCCTTCGGCCTCGGCGTGACCAATGTCGGCGACGGTGATCCGGCCCTCCGTTCCGAAGAATTCGTGGTACTTGAAATCGGACGACAGGAAGACGTCTGCCCCGGCCCGCAGGGCATCCGGAAGGAGGAAACTGCCCGTCCCCCCGCAGAGGGCCACGGTCCCGATGGTGCCCGTCGGCGGCGCAGTGTGGCGCACCACCGGCGCACCGAACGCCGTCTTCAGGCGTGAGACAAACTCCTCCCAGCCGATGGGTTCGTCGTAGGATCCGATGCCACCGCTGCCGGCCGTCGGGTGCGCGTTGTCCATGAGGAGCACGTCATGAGCGACCTCCTCGTAGGGGTGGGCGGCCTTCATGGCGGCGAGGACGCGCCCCACATTCCACCGCTCCACGACGACCTCCAAACGGGCCTCCGTCTCGAGGTGGCGCCGGCCGATCTCACCCAAGTGCGGATCGGCTCCCTCGAGGGCGCGGAAGGAGCCCTTCCCTTCCGAAGAGAAACTGCACTCGTCGTAGTCCCCGATGTTTCCTGACCCCGCCTCGAACATGGCGTTGCGCACCGCCTCGAGGTCTCCGGTGGGCACGTAGGTCACCACCTTGGCGAGGGTGGACTTCGCCGGCCGGAGCACAGCGAAATCGTCAAGGCCAAGCTTGTCGGCCATCATGGCATTGACCCCGTGCGCCACGTTGTCGAGGTTGGTGTGAATGGCGTAGAGCCCCACGCCGGCCCGGAGGGCGGCCATGACGGTCCGCTCCACCTGATTGCGCCCAGTCAAACTGCGGAGCGGCCGAAAGACGATGGGGTGGTGTGAGACGATCAGGTTGCACCCCTTGGCCACGGCCTCGTCCACAACCTCCTCGGTCACGTCGAGGGACACCAGCACGCCGGAGACCTCCGTCTCCGGCTCTCCGACAAGGAGTCCACTGTTGTCGTAATCCTCCTGGAGGGCAGGCGGGGCGATGGCTTCGAGAAGCTGGGTGATGTCGGCGATGCGAGGCATGGGCAGGAAATTGGGAATCCGAGATGGGATTATCCGCTGAGGATGTGGCAATTTCGCCGCAGATGGCCTTACGGACCAACCCCTCCTCTCTGCCCGCCGGTGACCGGGCCGCCACGAGTGTCCTCCGGGACCGGTGGTGGTGGGCTCCGCTGGCCGCGCTGTTCAAGGTGGGAGTGCGCCTGCGCCACTCGGCCTACGACCGGGGCCTTCTCAAACAGAAGGAGGGTGCCCTGCCCACGGTGGTCCTCGGCAATGTGACGGTTGGAGGCACCGGCAAGACGCCGCACCTCAAGGTCCTCCTCCAGAAGCTCATGGACCGCGGACAGGGGGAACGTTGGGCCGTCCTGTCCCGCGGCTACGGTCGCAAATCCAAAGGGTTCCACCGGGTCGATCGCACCGGAACCCCGGCTGAATTCGGGGACGAACCCCTCGAATTGGCCCGCCGGTTCCCCGGGGTCCCTGTCTTCGTCTGTGAGGATCGTCTGGAAGGCCTGAAGCGGATCGCCGAGACGGGCCTGGCCGACGCAGTCGTGCTCGATGACGGTCTTCAGCACCGTCGTCTGAAACCCACCGTCTCCTTGATGCTCGTGGACACCACCCAGCCTGTGGACCGCGACCATTTTCTGCCCCGGGGCCGCCTGCGGGACCTGCCTGTCCGCATTCCCGAGGCGGATGCCGTCATCCTGACCCGTTGTCCTTCCCCCTACACCAAGGGCGACCTCCGGCTCTGGGGTCACCGCCTGCGGCTCAAGCCCGACCAGCCGTTGCTCCACACTGGAACCCAGGTCGACGGGCTCCGTGCGATGACCACGAAACGGTACGCCGGCTGGCCAGCCTCGTGCATCGCCGTGTCCGGATTGGCCAATCCTGCCCAGTTCGAACACCAGCTCTCGCGGCAATGCCGGGTCCTCTCCCATTTCGCCTACCCCGACCATCACACCTTCACCGAGGATGACCTCCGTGCATGGGCCGCCGTCTTGAAAAGGGAGACTGCAGGCCGCCGCCCTGAAGCCATCATCACCACCCAAAAAGATGCCGAGCGCATTCGCCCGCTGGAGGCCGCAGCCGACCTGCCCATCCTCGTGGCCAGCCTGAAGATCCAGTGGTGGGACGAGGAACCCCTTGGCGCATTGTTGAGTTCCCTGCGGCGCAAGGTTGGCGTGTCGGAGGATGGCTCGGATATTTGAGGCATGCGCCATGCCCTGCTCCCCATCGCCTCGATGGGCCTGACCCTTCTCCTTCTGACCGGTTGCGCCGGTGGCCCGAACTCCCCCATAAGCGGTACGCTCGACGGGGCCGAGAATGGCACCATGACCATCGGCAAGCTCCAACGGGGCGGGTATGCGCCCTTCGACACCACGCAGGTCGACGCGACCGGAGCCTTCGCGTTTGGACCGGAGGCCCTCGCCGGCCTGCCGCTCGACGTCTACCAACTGACGGCCGGCGAGCGCCAGTTCTACGTGATCGCCGATTCGCTGTCCTCCATGCGCATCACCGGTACCATCGAGTCCGGAAAGGGCCTCGCAACCGACATCACCGTGGAGGGCGACATCTGGTCCGCCGCCTTTGCCGAATTCGTCCGTGAAACGAGGGCGGTAAACGACAGCATGCTTGTCTGGAAGAACCGGGCCATGGACTCCTCTCTGCCCATTGACGCCCGCAATGCGGCCCGGACGGAATTCGACGCCGGCAAAGATCTGAAGATGGACATCGCCCGCCGAACCGTGCGCGACCACAAAGCCGACCCCGTGGGCCTGCTCGCCATTGAGTACCTCGACCTCTCGGCTGACCGCGCCCTGGCAAAGCAGGTGTTGGACAGCACGCAAGGCCTCATGGGCCACACCGTCGCCCACCGCAACCTGTCCAACCGACTCGCCAATGTTGACAAGCCTCGCACGCAGCAGCGCCGCCGCAACGACATGATCCAGCCCGGCATGGCGATGCCCGACATCGCCCTCAACGACCCCGATGGCCGGGAGCGCGCTCTGTCAGATCTGCGCGGCAAGGTGGTGCTCGTTGACTTCTGGGCGAGCTGGTGCGGTCCCTGCCGCCGTGAGAACCCGAACGTCGTCCGGGCTTGGAACGAGTATCACGACCGGGGATTCGAGGTGTTCAGTGTCTCGCTGGACCGGGACGTCGCCAAATGGCAACGGGCCATCGAACAAGACGGCCTCGTGTGGGATGACCACATCAGCGACCTGAAGGGCTGGAGCAGTGTCGCCACCGAGCTCTACGGCATCAGCAGCATTCCCCATGCCATCCTAATCGACCGGGACGGCACCGTGGTCGCCACGCACCTCCGTGGCAACCAGCTCGAAAGGGAACTGGACAAACTGCTCTGATCCGCCTCCCTTGGCCCTCCACTTCGCTTCCGACCTCCACCTGGGTGCTCCCGATGCCACCGCCTCACGCGAGCGGGAACGGGACTTCCTGCGCTGGATGGACCAAGTGGGCAGCCTGGGGGACGGACTCCACCTCGTGGGCGACCTGATCGACTTCTGGTTCGAATGGCGCCATGTGGTGCCGAAGGGGGCCGTACGTCTGCTCGGACGCATCGGTGAACTGGTCGACGGGGGGCTCGAGGTCCATTGGCACCTCGGGAACCACGACATGTGGACGCGGGGCTACCTCGCCGATGAGTTGGGCGTCCACGTTCACGCGGACCCCATCGACGTCGAATACGCCGGCTTCCGCTGCCTCGTGGGCCACGGGGATGGATTGGGACCCGGTGACCGCAAATACAAGGCCCTCAAGAGACTGTTCCGCAATCCCGCCGCCCGGTGGGCCTTCGCCCGGCTTCACCCCGATTTCGCGTTCCGGATCGGCTCGAGGCTGAGTCGGGACAGCCGGGCCGCCGGGGCCGAGGCCGAAGCCCGCTACACGGGCCCCGAAGGCGAGTGGCTGTTCCACCATTGCCGCGATGTCCTCGACCGGGAAGCCTACGACGCCTTCATCTTCGGTCACCGCCACCTGCCGCTCGACCTGGAGGTCACCTCCTCCGACGGCGCGCGCACGGCCCGCTACCTGAACTGTGGGGACTGGATTGGCCACCGCACCTACGTCACCCTCGACGGGGACGGCCTGGCCCTCCGGCACTGGACCTGAAACGAAAACCGCCGCCCCTTCCCGAAGGAAAAGGCGGCGGCTCCCTTCCGGGTGGACCGGAATCAGCGCACAATGATGCGGGCGCTTTCGACGTGGCCGTTCTCCTCGGCCGTCACCAGGTAGACACCCGGGGCAAGGTCGCCCACAGTGAGGCGCACCTGGCCTCCTGCAGTGGCCTGGCCGTTCACGGACCGGACCGGACGGCCGTTGAGGTCGTAGAGGACCACATTCGGCTGGGACCAGCCCTCACCGAACTTCACGGTGACGTCCTCACCCTCAGCCGGGTTCGGGTACACGAGCAGGTTGCGCTGGTCCACGGCGGCTTCCAGCGTCAGCTCCTCGGTACCGAGGTAAGTGTCGCTGCGAAAGATGCCGCGGCCGTGCGTGCCGGCGTAGATGGCGCCGTTGTTGGTCACCTCGGACCACTCCATCGGCATGTGCCACTGCTGCTCCATGGAGAAGACCGGGCTCGCCACGCCGTCGGCGTTGGCCACCATGCCGAGGTTCTCGACCGTCCAGTCCTCACCGCCGTCGGTGGTCTGCCAGATGCCATGCTCCGTGCCGACGAGAATGGTGTTGCCTGTTGGATCTCCCTGGTCGATGATGGCGTCGTAGACTGGCATTCTGCTCAGGTCGTTGTTGCTGGTGAACCAGATGTTGTCCCAATCGGGGGAGGCGTCGAGGGCATTGAAGGTCTCCTGGACCTTGCCGCCACTGACAATGCCGTAACCGCCGACCGTGGCGATCACGTGGTTCGGGTCATTCGGATCAACTGCGATGCCCGTCACCACGGCGCCGGTGGCCATGATCTGGGTGCGGGTCACGCCGTCGGGCACGTCGCAAGTGCCGTCGTGCTGCCACACGCTATTCAGGCCGCTGAAGCGGTACACCTTGGAATCCCAACCGGACACAAAGATGTGGTTGCCTGCCTCGGGGTGATCGCCCACGGCAAACTCAATGGACTTCGTGCCGGAGCCCGCTGGGGCGTTTCCGAGGAAGAACCAACGCGGCTGGGCATTGAAGTTGAGTCCGTTCCGGGTCATCCAGA
>PKDZ01000026.1 GCA_002862785.1 Flavobacteriales bacterium | reverse complement strand
CGCGCCTATGAGGAACGGCAACTCGGCATCGACAATGCCCTCGACGGCTTCCGGCTCATCCTCCGCCCTGCGGACGGGGTGACCCTCAAGGGCCTCGTCGGCAAGCAGCGCCTCGACTTCGACTCCGGCCTGATCAACGGCCCCGGCACCATCCGTGCCATGGACGGTGAAATCAACCTCAATGACGCCTTCGATCGGCTCGCCACTTCCGGCACCCGGGTCACCCTCGGAGCCAGTTTCGTGAGCCGGTTCCAACCGGGCAGCACCATCTCCAAGGACACCCTGGTCCTCCAGCTGCCCAACAACGTCGGATCCTGGGGGTACCGCGCCCAGATCCAGAAGGGCGGCTTCCAACTCATGGGCGAGTACGTGCGGAAGATCAACGACCCCAACGCCGACAACGGCTTCACCTATGGAGACGGAGAGGGCATCCTCGTGAACGCCGGGTGGTCCACGAAAGGCCTGGGCATCAACGTCGGTTTCAAGGGGGTCGACAACATGCAGTTCCGCTCCGACCGGAACCTGCAACTCTTCGACGTGCCGGTCAACTACATCCCCGCCATCACCAAGCAGCACACCTACAACCTCGCCGCCACCCTCTACCCCTACGCCACGGTCGTCCAAGGCGAGGTGGGCTGGTCCGCGGAGGTCTTCTACACCATTCCGCGGAAGAGCAAGCTCGGCGGGAAATATGGCACCAAGCTCAGCTTCCAGTACGCCACGGCCAGCAGCCTCGACACCACCAACCTCAGTGGCGTGGAGGGCGCTGTGGACGGCTACGTCCGCAACAGCTGGCGGGCCGGCAGCGAGCTGTACATCCGCGACATCAACTTCGACATCAGCCGGAAATTCTCGAAGAACTTCAAGGCCAAGTACGCCTACTTCCATTTCGACTTCAACACCCTCGCCACGCCGGTCACCACCGACTTCAAGGGCATCGTGAACGCCGACGTGCACGTGTTGGAAACCCAAGTCCGCATCAAGAAGGGACACAGCCTACGCACCGAACTTCAGGCCCTGTTCACCGGAATCGATGAAAAGACCGGCGAGAAGCAGGACAAGGGGGACTGGGCCACCGTGCTCGCGGAATACTCCATCAGCCCCCATTGGTTCTTCTCCGTGCTGGACCAATACAACTTCGGCAACCCCGATCCCGACCAGCGCGTTCACTACCTGTACGGAACCGTCGGCCGGATCGAAGGGGCCCACCGCCTCTCCATCGGTTACGGCAAGCGCCGCGAGGGCATCTTCTGCATCGGAGGCGTCTGCCGCGCCGTCCCGGCCTCCAACGGTTTCGAGATCACCTTCACGAGCAGTTTCTGATGATGCACTCCGTTCTCCGCTCCACCGGCCTGCTGGCCGCCGCCCTCCTGTTGCTGGGAGGCTGTGACGTCATCGACGACCCAGTCATCCCGCTGACCATTAACTACCGCGGGGAGGCCGCACCGCCCACCTTCGACGCTCTGTCGAGCGGTCCCCAGCACGTGCTGCTCGAAGACTTCACGGCCCACCAGTGCGGCAACTGTCCGCCGGCCGGTGTCCTGGCCGAGCAGTTGGCCGAGGAGCACGACGGTCTCGTCCACGTCCTCGCCGTCCACGCCGGCTCCCTTGCCGCCGTGAGCGACGCCCCCTTCGACACGGATTGGACCAACGAAGAATCCAATGCCTATTGGGACCAGCTCGCATTCCAAGTCAACCCCATCGGCCGTGTGAATCGACGGGGAGGATCCTCGGAAATCGCGTCGCCGAACAATTGGCCGGCCCTCGTGGAGGCCGAGCTCGCCCTGACGCCGGATGCCCACCTGCAAGGAGCGGTCATTCCCGACCCCAGCGTGGCCGAGGACGTCCATCTGCACACCCACATCACCTTTTCCAATTCGGTGGTCGGCGAGGTGCGCTTGGCCCTGCTCATCAGCGAGAATGACATCATCGCTGCCCAGCTCGACTACCAGAACGACCCCGAAGTCATTGAGAACTTCCAGCACAACCACATGCTGCGCGGCAGCCTGAGCGGGGCAGACGGCCTCGTCGTCGCCACCGACCCGGCCGCGGGCAGCACGCTTCAACTCGACTACACCCTCGTGTGGAACAACGAGTGGGTGCTCGACAACAGCCACATTCTGGCCGTCCTAACCAACGCCGACGGCGAAGTCCTGAACTGCCTCGACCTGCCCTTTACGCCATGAGGTTGCGGGGCCTGCTCACCGTCCTCGGCCTGCTGCTCTGCTCCGCGGGCATGGCCCAAGCCCTGCGCTTCGACGGCGGCCCGGTGGCCGGCATCAATGCCTCGCAGGTCCAAGGCGACGACTACACGGGCTTCAACAAGCTCGGGCTCTCCGGCGGCGCCTTCATCGACATCCGCAACCCCGACAACTACTGGGGCATCCGGCTCGAGATGCACTATGCCGAGAAGGGCAGCCGTCGCGGCGGAGATCCCGAGGTGGGCACCACCACCATCGAACTGCGGATGAACTACATCGACATCCCAGTCCTGCTCGACGTCAACCTCGGCGACTATCAGGTCGGCTTCGGCCCCTATCTCGGCCGGATGATCAAGGCCGAAAAATGGCAACGCGTCTCTGACACGGTGAGCAGCCTCGAAAACGACCTGAACACCTGGGACCTCGGCGGGCAGGCCTATGCCCGCACCCCCATTGGCGAGTCCGCCTTTTTCCAGGCCCGAATCTCGGGCAGTGCTCTGAGCCTCAAGAAGGACGGCCCGGCGCTCGGCGGCACCCCCTTCGGACCGCGGGTCCGCAACGTGTCCCTCCACTTCGGCATCGGCTGGAGCCTGCGCGGCACCCCCTGAGACCCCCATAACTGGGGTTGAATCCCGGAATTACATCACAGCCCTTCGACAGAAGGGGACAGACGTCAGCGAGGACGGCACCACCAATGTGGCGGACTTGCTGATGGTGCTCGGAGAGTTTGCCTCCGAGTGCAATTGACGGTGACCTGCCCCCCGACCGCTGGGTCGGGGGGCAGCGCCATCGGTTTCCTGCTTAGTCCTCGAACTCGCCGAAGAGCGGCCAGTCGACCGCCTCGACCTCGGCGCGCCAGGCGGCGAACACCTCACGGATTCGGCCGAGGTGGTCCTCGGCATCAGTGACGGCCCGGTCGAGGGCCTTGAGGGCATCGTCCGCATTGGAGCCCGGCGCGGCGAGTCCACCATCGGCGTAACTCATGGCGTGCCAAAGGCGATCCGAAATCCGGACCTCAGCATCATAGCCGTTGAAGTCCTCGGGCGTGAAGTAGCGCTCATCGAGTTCGGTCCATTCGCCCTGCAGCGAATCCGTCAGCTCCTGAACCACCTGGTACGTGGTGTCTCCCTTTTCCATGCTGCGCTTGGCGTGCGCCATCCGGTCCGACACGGCGTCCTCGGCGCGGCGCATCCGCTTGAGCTCCTCGTAGACGTCATCCGCCCGGCCCGAGACCGAGTAAATGCGGTCCATGTGGGCCCGCTGGGCCGCCATGATGTCGGTTGACGGAGCGCGGCGTGGGTCGGCCATCACTTCGATGTCCGTCTGGCCCCATTGGCGGGCTGCGTCGTCCACCGTGACTTCGACGACCAAACGATAGACACCCGGGTCCACGGGGAATCCGCCACCCGGACGGGCATCCTCATCCCGCTTGCGGCGGGAGGGCCAGAACGAGCCCGTTCCCCGCATGTCCCAGCGGATCATATCCATGCCGCCCTCGGGGTCCGCATCCATGGTCCGCACCGTGTCTCCTACGGCATTCAGCACATGGACGAGCAGACTTTCCTCCTTGCCGAGGGCTTCGAGGCTGTCGCTGTTGAAGTGGCACCGCACCCGGGCGCCGCGGCCCCGGTTCTCCCCGGACCAGTAGGCATCCGCCGGGAATCGCTCCCCAGCAGGCCGGCGCCATTCGGCCATCACCGCTGCATCGGGGCCAAACATCGTGCAGGCGGCTCCTCCAAAGTCATTGTCCTCGCCACCGGCCACCCAAGCCCGGATGACCTCGAGGCCATCGACGATGTAGACGCCTCGTCCAAACGTGCCGAGCACGAGGTCCGCCTCCCGCTCCTGCAGGACCATGTCCCGCACGGGAACCGCGGGAACCCCCTCCTTCCAGCGCTGCCAGGCAAATCCGCCATCGTGGCTCCACCATAGACCCTGCTCTGTGCCGCACCAGATAAGGTCGGCCACCTCCGGGTCCTGCAGCACGCATTGGACATGGCCCAAAACGTCGTCGCCATCGACGATGCGCTCCCACTTCGCGCCCCCGTCGCGGGTGCGGAAGAGGTAGGGCGTCCAGTCGTTGCGGCGGTAGTTGTTGGCCGCCACGTAGACCTCATCGGGGTTGTGGGGTGAGATCCGCACCTGCGGAATCCAACTGCCCGCCGGCAGGCCCTTGAGCCGGCCGGCCAAAGATTCCCATGTCTCTCCGCCATTCACCGTCCGGTGGAGCTGTCCATCGTCCGAGGACACCCAAATCTCATCCGGACGGTCGGGGTGCGGGGTGATGCAAAGCAGGGTCGTGTGGTTCTCCGCGTTCGTGGCATCAATCGTGAGGCCTCCGCTCTCGGCCTGCTTCTGCTTCTCGGGGTCGTTGGTCGTCAGGTCGGGCGACAGGATGGTCCACGACTGGCCGCGGTCCGCGCTGTAATGGACGAACTGACTACCGAAGTACACCCCGTTCGGATCGTGGGGATCCACCGCGATGGCGGCGTTCCAATTGTAGCGGAGCTCGACCGTGTCGGGGTGGTTCGGCTGGATGTACGCCATGGCCCCCGTTGGGATGTGGAGGCGGTAGACATTGCCCCCCTGCGACATCGAGTAGGCCATGTCCGGGTCACCGGGCATCGGAACGACATCGAAGCCATCGCCGAAGCTGATCTCCTGCCAATCCTCGTTGCGGATGCCGTCGCCATGCCACACGTAGGCGGGCGCCTTCCACGAGCCGTTGTCCTGCAAGCCGCCATAGACGTTGTACGGCATGTCGTCGTCGACGTTGATGTGATAGAACTGGCCCACGGGCAGGTTGTGGACGAAGGTCCAGGTCTCTCCCCCGTCGCGGCTGATGTTGATGCCCCCGTCGTTTCCGTTGAGGATGAAATCCGAATCGTTCGGGTCCTGATACCAAGCGTGGTGGTCCGGGTGCGCCCCACTGTAAGGGAGGATGACCTCGAACGTCCGTCCTCCGTCCGTGCTTTCGCTCACCATGCTGTAGAGGTTGAATAGACGATCCGGGTCTTGGGGATCGGCGTGGATTTCAGCGTAATAGAACGGGCGGTTGCCGATGTTCTTGGTGGACACGAGGTCCCAATTCCCACCGCCGTCGGTCGACTTGTACAAGCCGGTCTTCTTGGATTCGATGAGGGCGTAGACGATGTCCGGGTCGGCCGGGCTCATCGTCAAGCCCATCCGGCCGAGCTCACCGCCCGGCAGGCCCTCGTCCTCCCCGAGGCGGTCCCAATTGTCCCCGCCGTCATGGGTCACGTACAGGCCGCTGCCCTCGCCACCGGAGGTGAAGAACCAGGGTTCGCGGTGGAAGGACCACATGGCGGCAAACAGCTTGTCGGGATTGCTCGGGTCCATGATCATCTCGGCACATCCAGTGGTGTCATCAATGGACAACACATGATCCCAAGTCTCGCCTCCGTCCCGCGTGCGGAACACACCGCGCTCGGGGTTCGGACCCCAGGCCGAGCCCATCGCGGCCACGAAGACCGTCTTCGGGTCGGTCGGATGGATCCGGATGCGGTGGATGGTGCGGGTGTCCTCGAGGCCCATCATGCGCCAAGTCGACCCGCCGTCAATCGAGCGGTAGATGCCGCGTCCGGACGTGTGGCTGTTGCGCGGGTTGCCCTCGCCCGTGCCGGCCCAAAGGACGTCGGGATTGGAAGGCGCCACGGCCACCGAGCCGATGCTCAAAATGTCCTGGTCATCGAAGAGAGGCTCCCAGGTGGCTCCGCTGGAGGGGCTCCGCCAGAGTCCGCCGCTGGCCGTCCCGGCATAGATGATGTCCCGGTCGGTCGGGTCCACGGCCAACGAGGTGACGCGGCCACTCATCGTGCCTGGGCCAATGTGCCGGACAGGGTGGTCCTCAAAGGGATCCTGGGCGAGGCCCGTGGGCAGACCGAACAAGGCTGCACAGAAAAACAGGAGCAAAAGACGGAAGGCGTGGAGCTGGTTCATCGTCGCCAAGATACCGCGCTGGCCGGGGCGCTCGGACGCTCAGGGGAGCAGGCCGCGAGAGAACGATGACGATTGTCATTCCGGAAGCGCTCGGACGTCAATTCCGCCGCTCGGAAGGCCCCGCATGTTTGCTCTGTCAACGGACAACCACCACCCCAAACCCCACCTGTCATGAACCAGTTCACCCCCTCCCTCCTCGCCGCGTTCGCCTTCCTCGCCTTCTTCGCCACCGCGAATGCCGCTGTCGTCCCCTCCGATGCCGACCAGAACACGGTCACGCTCGACCTCACCGACGACATCACCCAGGAATCCATCACGATGGACGCCCTCGTCCAATTGCCCGACGGCAGCACGACCCGAAAGACGAAGACCTACCGCAACATGCAGGAGGCCGTCGAGGGCTACGCCAAGTTCGTCGTCACCCTCCCCTACGGCTCCCGCCTGATCCGGATCCAGTTTTCCAACGAGCTTGGCCAGACGGTCTTCGCTGCTCAAGGTTGACCCCCCGCATGCACACCCGTTTCAAAAAGGGCCGCCCTCACCGGGTGGCCCTTCTCCATGGCCATGACACCCATTTCAATTGCAGGGCACTCCGAACCCGCCCAGCAGAAGGAGCAAGTCTGAGGCGGACACCACCTGATCCCCATTGACATCTCCCGGACAGCCCTCGGGAAGGGAAGCACACACGCCCCCCCAAGGGTCCCATTCACTGCCCTCACCGCAATACACCAGAGGACCATTGTAAGCCCCGATGTTGGGAGGGCCGGTCGCCGACACGGGAAAGCCGAAAAAATCCCGGCCTCCGTTGTGGTGAAGCCAATCTTCCTCATCCGCACTGCCTCCGATCCAACGCCCAGCCCCAATGGCCTCGCTGGCATTCCCCACACGGAACGGGACGGGGTCATCCACTCCGGAAGTCCCGGAGTAAAGCAAGTCTGGATCGAAGAACTGGGCCTCGTTCAACAGGTCCACATCCAAATCGAACCGCGCCGAGTCACAGAACAAGTTGTGGCTGATGTCAAGGACGTTGTCCTCGTTCCGAATCCACGTTGGAATCACAGGACCTTCTGACGTGGCCACGATGAGGTTGTTCCAACAGTGCACATCCCCCACCTCCGGCCAGAAGTAGATCTCGGGATTCAAGGTGTCCGTCACGAAGACCGTGTTGTTGTAAATGAACGTCTCTGTACTGGGGCACCGAACCGTATTGCTTCCACAGTAGTTGCCGACCCAGAAAATCTTGCCCTTCTTGTCCCAGGGCTCCCCGTCCGGGTCCTCCCGGTATCCGTCGTTGACACTGATGTTGTAGCGGTAGCCGCAACGGATGTTGTCCCCGAGAATCTCGACAAATCCCCCCTCATTGTGGTAGCTGAAGTTGTACTGCAGCACCACATTTTCGTTTCCATAATCAATGTGAGCCCCGTAGGAATCCCCCGGCCCGTGGGCGTTGAGGAAACGGTTCTCCTGGATCACCACATCCCGGCAATCAAAGGGCCAGAGACCACTGCCGCGCTTCCACATCCGATCGTCCTGGCTCGACCCCGTGTGGTTGAACGTGCACCCCTCCACCAGCACATCCTGACACTTGTTGGGGACGAAGCCCGACCCCCCGGTGTGCTCGAAATCGCAACCTCGAATGGTGATGTCCTCATTCTTGTACGCATCGATTCCAACCAATCCAAGGGACTTGACCCAGATGGCATAATGGCCGGTCCGCTCGAATGCGCACCCCTCCACCAGCACATCGGAAATCAAGCGCACCTCGCCATCCAGTTCCGTGCCATCGCACAGCATCTGCCCCCCATTCACGGTCAGGGCATCGAACCCCACATCTCCGCTGGACACCTGCATCCGGACGATTCGCTCATAGCCGACCTCCGGAACATCGATCACATTGTCTCCGAGTTCGAGGGGAATGGCCGGACCATTGTACCAGGACCCGTCGGCCAGCGTACGGACAATGCGGCCATTCGCTCCAGAAAGGGGAAGGGCTGTCACATGAAGACCGATTGACTGCGGGGCTCCGCTGTTGGCCGAGTCCGGGGTGGTCACCGTGACCACGCGCGGCCACGAGCCGTTCGGCCCGGGCCCGAACAGACTGCATGCACCCGTGCTCGTGGCGTTCGGAGTGTTGGACCGGGTCTCGAATTTGATGCCGTATCCCTGATGCTTGAAGTTGTCGTTGACCGGCGTGGGGAAGATGTCATGGATGAACAGGCTGTCCATCCGAAAGTGGTCGAGCGAACGGTCGTCCGCCACCACCTTGACACCGAAGCGCACGTCGCGGCCTGAACCCCAGCTGTTGGCCTCGCCCCCGAATCCATCCAGCTTTTTCGTCACGCCGAGTTCGTCGAGGTGAGACGCCTCATTGATCAACTCGAGGTTGCGCAGGACAATGTGGTCCTCATTGTACAGCAGGATGGCTGCCTGATAGCCATCCCCATCGAGGATGGGGCGGGCGCCTGCCCCGTACCGGTCGATCACAATCGGGGCTTCCAGCGTGCCCGATCCCTTGGGCCAAAACATGCCGGCCCAACTGTCTCCGGACTTGAACAGAACCGTATCGCCGGGTTGCAGGGAAAGGGCATTCAAGGCCTCCAGCGTGGCCAAGGGCTGGTCGATGCTGCCCGAATGGCTGTCATCGCCTTCCGAACTGCTGACATGGTAGACCGTCCCGTGTGCCAAGGCAGGGCCCAGACACAGAACGGCGCCAAGCAAAAGGCGTCTTACGGAGATGGGGTTCACTCGCACGTTTGGCCAAAGGCCCCCAACATGACCAACAGGTCACCCACAGCCGTGGCGCCGTCGCCATCGAGGTCCGTCGGACAGGAACTGCTCCCCTCACATTCGAGGGTGAGCGGATTCCACACTGTGCCTTCCCCACAGTAGATGTAGGCTCCGGATTCCTCTGTGTCGCACAGACCATTGCCGTTGATGTCCGAAGCACAGTCTCCACCGCACACACCGAGCGCATCCACGACATTTCCATCGCAGTCACAGGTTCCGGGGAGAATGCCGCTTCCGTTGCAGACGCCGCACTCGTCGAATTCTCCGACACAATCGTCCACGTTGTCACACACCCCGTCCCCGTCGGCATCCGCCGCACAGCTTCCATTACAGACCCCGAGGGCATCGTATGCGCCGACACAGTCGTCCTCGTCATCACAGATGTCATCCTCATCGACGTCCGCGCAAGGCACGGGACAGGTCAGGGCCACACCGTTGACGGACAGAGCATCGAACTCGACCTCTCCACTGGAGACCTGAAGCTTCACAGACCGAGTGAAAGTCACCGCCGATACCGTGATGGTGTTCATGCCGTATTCAAGGGGAAAGGGGTTGCCGTTGAACCAGTTGCCATTGGCCACCGTCTTCACGATGCGGTAGTCGGCTCCGTCTGCAGGGAGCAAGGTCACATTGATGTCGATGACCTGTTCCGCCCCACTGTCTGCGCTGTCCGGGGTGGTGACCGTCATGGCATAAGGCCACGTCGCATTGGGGCCATCGGTGAAGAGCAGGCAGTCCGCCACAGGCGTTCCTCCAGCCTCGGCTCCGGCACACTCGAGCGCGTTGCCATTGATCGTCAGGGCATTGAATTCAACCTCCCCGCTGTCGAATTGCAGCTTGACCGAGCGATCAAACGCGACCGCAGACACCGTGATCGTGTTGATGCCGAGGGACAACGCCTGGGCATTGCCCGTATCCCAGTTGCCGTTGGACACCGTCTTCACCACCCGGTATTGGGCCCCGGCTGCCGGGAGCGACGTGATGTTGAGGACGACCACTTGTTCCGCTGCGCTGTTTGCACTGTCTGGAGTGGTCACAGTCAAAGCGTGGGGCCAAGTCTCATTCGGCCCCTCATCGAAGAGGCTGCATCCGGCGATGGCCGTGCCTTCACCCGAGAAACTCTCACATTCCTGAGACTCCCCGTTGATGACGAGAGAATCGAATTCCACCTCGCCACTCGACAGTTGAAGCTTGACCGTCCGATCGAACGTCACGGCCGACACCGTGATGGTGTTGGGCCCCAGCGTCAGGGCAAAGGCGTTGCCGTTGTTCCAATTCCCATTGGACACGGTCTTGACCACACGGTAGTTGGCCCCACCAGATGGGAGCGAGGTCACGTTGATGTCGATGACTTGCTCCGCACTGCTGTTGCCGCTTTCCGGCGTGGTGACCGTCAACGCATAGGGCCAAGTCTCATTGGGACCATCCGCAAACAGGCTGCACTGTGCCACCGGAGTTCCCGTATCCGTGGCCCCCGGGCAAGCCTGCGCGTCGCCATTGATTTCGAGCAAATCAAACTCAATGGCCCCGTCGGAAAACTGCAATTTGACGGTGCGGTCAAAGGTCACAGCCGACACGGTGATGGTGTTGAGTCCCATCGTCAATGCGAAGGCGTTGCCGTTGTTCCAATTCCCGTTGGACACGGTCTTGACCACCCGATAGTTCGCGCCTCCAGCGGGAAGCATCGTGACATTGATGTCGACGACCTGCTCTGCACTGCTGTTGCCGCTGTCCGGTGTAGTGACGGTCAACGCGTAGGGCCAAGTGTCATTGGGACCGTCCGCAAACAAGCCACAGTCGCCGATGGCCGTGGATTGAGCATTCAAATCGAAGGAGAAACCTAGGAAAATGAGGGGAAGAAAAAGAAAATGGAGCTTCATGGTCAATCAATTGAATCGCCCGACGGTGGATTTGAATGCGAGCACAACTTGGTCAATATCAACGTTTTAAGATAGTGTCGAGAAGGGAGGCCTCACAAATCAAAAGGGAAAGTCTTTGTAATCGTCCCAACGCGGTATGAAGTGCCTCATTTGGCCTTGCTGGGTTCGGTGTACACGCGCTGGATGACTGTATCGGTCATCAGCTTCATCTGCTCCACAGACCCGTCATCCCCGTACAGGCGACGAATGGAATCCAACTCGGCTTTCAACGTGGCCACGAGCTCGGGGTCGGCTTCCGGATAGAGGTTGTTCATCTCCTGCGGGTCGGCCTCCATGTCATACAGCTCCCACTCGTCCATGGAGTAATAGAAGTGCATGAGCTTGTACCGATCCGTGCGGATGCCATAGTGTGGTTGCACCTTGTGCCACTTGGGGTACTCGTAGTAGTGGTAGTAGACCGAGGATCTCGGCGCCATGCCCCCACCATCAAGGGCCGACTTGAAGCTCTCTCCCTGCATCTCATCCGGCACATCCAAGCCGGCAAAGTCGAGCAGCGTCGGGGCGAAATCCACATTCATCGCCATGGCTTCAGACGTGCTGCCCGGCTCGATGACGCCTGGGCATTGGATCACGAAGGGCATCTTGAACGACTCCTCGTACATCCACCGCTTGTCAAACCAACCGTGCTCACCGAGGTAGAAGCCCTGGTCCGAGGTGTACACCACGAGCGTGTTCTCGTCGAGCCCGGTTTCTTCGAGGTAATCAAGAACCCGCCCAATAGCACGGTCCACTCCGGCCACGCACCGCAGGTAATCCTTGATGTAGGTCTGGTACTTCCAGTGCTTGAGCTCCTCACCCTGCAGGGTGTCATTCGGCGTCCAGAACTGGCCCTGATCGCCATAGGAGAGCCACCGCATGGAGTCCCGGCGGGTCTCCAATCCGGCCGGCGGCTCTTGCTTCATGTCCCGGCGGTTGAGGTGGTTTTCGATCTCCATCATGTTCTCGCTGGCCGCGAGCCGGCCGGCATAGTCGTCGTCGAACGTCTCCGGCACGGGGAAGTCGAAATCGGTGAAGAGGTCGTGGTACATGGAGTCCGGACGCCAATCGCGGTGCGGCGCCTTGAACTGGTAGAGGAGCATGAAGGGCTTGTCCCCTTCCCGCTGGGACAACCAATCGATGCAATCGTCTTCGATGACCTGCGTGCTGTGGCGGCGGTATTCCGTCACTGTATCCGTCCCATTCACACAAAAGACCGGCTTGAAATAGGTGCCCTGCCCTCCCCAGTTGATCAGGACCTTGGAGTAGTCGAAGCCTGTGGGCTCCGTCCCGAGGTGCCATTTTCCGATGACCGCCGTCTCGTAGCCATTGGCCTGGAAGATCTTGGGAAACGTGAGTTGGCTTCCATCGAAATCCCCGCCATCCACATTCTTGTAGAACCCGTTTTCGTGTGAAAATTTCCCCGTGAGAATGGACGACCGGCTCGGTCCACAGATGGAGTTGGTGCAGTACACCGCATCCATCCGGGCCCCATTCTGTGCGATGCGGTCGATGTTGGGCGTCGGGGCCA
>PKDZ01000002.1 GCA_002862785.1 Flavobacteriales bacterium | reverse complement strand
GGCACCATCCGCGCCGATTTCGCCGAGAGCATCGCGGCCAACGCCGTCCACGGCAGCGACAGCGACGAGAACGCCGCCATCGAGGGCAGCTTCTACTTCAGTGAGCGCGAGCTCGCCTGAGCCTCCGGCAACGCCCACCGTCTCGTATCTTGAGGACACGATTTGACCGACCCCGCAGGCCGGCAGTACTTTCGCGCCCCGTCCTTCCGACACCGGTGGACGGCCCAACACCGCACTGACCATGGAAAAGATCAAGGTCCACAATCCCGTCGTCGAGCTCGACGGCGATGAGATGACCCGCATCATCTGGCAATTCATCAAGGACCGGCTCATCCTGCCGTACCTCGATATCGAACTGCTCTACTATGACCTCGGTATCGAGAAGCGCGACGAGACGGACGATCAGATCACGGTCGACGCCGCAGAAGCGATCAAGAAGCACAGCGTCGGCATCAAGTGCGCGACCATCACACCGGACGAGCAGCGCGTGAAGGAGTTCGGCCTGAAGAAGATGTGGCGCAGCCCCAACGGCACGCTCCGCAACATCATCGGCGGCACCGTCTTCCGAGAGCCCATCATCATGAAGAACGTCCCGCGCCTGGTGCCGGGTTGGACGCAGCCGATCTGCATCGGCCGTCACGCCTTCGGGGACCAGTACAAAGCCACTGACGCGGTGATCCAAGGCAAGGGCAAGCTGACCATGACCTTCATTCCCGAGGGCGGAGGAGAGCCAACCGAATGGGAGGTCTACAATTTCGAGGGCGAGGGCGGTGTCGCCATGAGCATGTACAACACGGACGAGAGCATCTACGGCTTCGCCCGCAGCTGCATGAACCAGGCCCTGTCCAAGGGGTGGCCGCTGTACCTCTCCACGAAGAACACCATCCTCAAGGCCTACGACGGTCGTTTCAAGGACATCTTCCAAGAGGTCTTTGACAACGAGTTCAAGGTCCAATTCGAGGCTGCTGGCATCACGTATGAGCACCGCCTCATCGACGACATGGTCGCTGCGGCCATGAAGTGGAACGGTGGCTTCGTGTGGGCGTGCAAGAACTACGACGGTGACGTGCAGTCCGACACCGTGGCCCAGGGCTTCGGGTCTCTCGGCCTGATGACGTCCACCCTCGTGACACCCGATGGGCAGACCATGGAGGCCGAGGCCGCCCATGGCACTGTGACCCGTCACTACCGCCAGCACCAGCAAGGCAAGAAGACGTCCACGAACCCCATCGCGAGCATCTTCGCCTGGACCCGCGGCCTCGACTTCCGCGGCAAGCTGGACGGCAACGATGCCCTGCGCAACTTCGCCCAGACCCTGGAGCAGGTGTGTATTGACGTGGTGGAGAGCGGCCGCATGACCAAAGACCTCGCCCTGCTCATCCACGAAAAGGCGATGACCGATGAGCACTGGCTCACCACCGAGGAGTTCCTCGATGCCATCGACGGCGAACTGAAGGCCCGCATGGCCTGAGGCGGAACGTCAGCAAATCAAAAGGAAAAGGGGCTTGGGAGCCCCTTTTTCTGTTGGTGTCCTCAGGTCACTTAGAGGGCCTTGAATGCTGTGAAGAGGGCGTCGAATTCGGGCTCGATGGAGGGCCACAGGTCTCCCATGTTCGAGGTGTCCAGTCGGCGAAGGGTCCCTTCCAACGTGACGGCGCCCCATTGGGTCAGTGAGGGGCCGATGGCGTGACGCACCTTGGACACCGTCTCCATGTCGCCTTCCGAAATGGCGCGGGCCATCTGTTCCCGGGCTGCCTTGAAGCTGTTGACGGACACCCCAATGAATTCGGTCCAGCTGGCCTCGTCCGTCCCAAACAAGCCGCGGAAAAATGTGGCGTCAAACTCAGTTGCGGTTGTGGCGGGCATGGACGTGGGTTTTGAGGAACTCCTCCAAACTCATGCCCCCAAATTACGCCACCCCCTCAACGCCCCGCCCCACGAGGTCCACCACCGGGCCCAACGCGAGCTCTCAATCCTTCACACACCGCACAGAAAGTCCATTGCTCAGGGAGTAATCCGGAGACAAATTCTCGGCCTGGATGGTCCAAGCGTAAGATCGTCCCGCGCTGTGGGGGCCGAGGGTTGATAACGCGGTTCCTATTCGTCGTTTGGGGAAGCGAGGAAGCGAGGGTGGAAGTTGAGGAGGTGGGCCTCCTCTTGGGCGCGGGTCAGCGCGGTGTAGAGCCAGCGCAGCCATTCGAGGTCGACCATCTCCTCGGTGAGGTAGCCCTGGTCGACTACGATGGCGGGCCATTGGCCGCCTTGGCTCTTGTGGGCGGTGACGGCATACGCGAATTTGACTTGGAGGGCCTGGGTGCACGGATCCTGCTTGGCGGCTTCGGCGATTTTGCGCTTGCTGCCGAGGTGCGCGTGGTCGAGCATGACGTCTTCGAAGAGCGTTTTCATGCGGGCTCCGGGCAGGCTGGGGCCGTCGACGTGGAGGGCGTCGAGCATGACGGTGGCTTCGAAGCTGGGGGCGTTGGGGAAGTCCTCCATCTGGAGGTCTGCGACGGCGTAGCGCAGGCCGTAGCGCTCGAAGCGGCGTACGATTTTCAGAACGACGAGCGTGTCGCCGTTGGCGATGAGGTCGGTCGGGTAGGCGTCGTTGTCTTTGAGCCAGTGGTAATTGTTGCGGACCACCATGAGGCGGTCGCCGGCGTCGAGTTCCTCCTCGCGCCACAGGATGCGGCGTCGGATCTGCTCGTTGAAGTCGTTGGCTCGGCGGTTGGACCGGGTGATGACGACCACGTCTTGCTCGCCGTGCCGGTGGTGGAGGTCATCGAGCAGTTCGGCGAGGTCGTTGCCGGTGACGATGTGGAGGTCCGGGTAGGGTGCGGTGGTGAATTGGGGGAGAGGGGCGTCGACCGTGTCGGGGAGGTCCTTGGCCAGGGCAATGTTTTGCCGGAGGGCGTGGGCGTTGGCCAGGACCCCGCTGTCGAGTTCCTGGCGGACGACGTCGTCGAGGGTGCGTTCGGCGAGGGTCAGGTCGAATTCGCGGGCGAGGCGCGGGCCGTCGAGGGCGGGGGAGATGGCGCTGCCGACGGGTGGGAGCTGGGCGTCGTCGCCGACGAGGATGATGCGGCTACCGGGGGCTTGGAGGCAGAATTCGAAGAGGTCCGAAAGGAGGTCGCGGTACCGGAAGCCGGCGCCGGCGGCGCCCGATTGGCGGAGGCCGCTGTCACGCCCGATCATGGAGGCCTCGTCCACGATGAAGACCGCACCCTTTCGGGTGTAGGGGGCGATGCTCGCGGAGGTGCCACCGTCGGGCGTGGCCTTGCGGAGGTAAATGCGCCGGTGGATGGTGCTCGCTTGCAGGCCGGCGTAGCGGCCCATGACCTGGGCGGCGCGGCCGGTGGGGGCGAGGAGTTCGACAGGTCGCCGGAGGTCGCGGAGGACCTGGACGAGGGCGGCCATGGTGGTCGTCTTTCCCGTGCCCGCATATCCCCGGACCACGAGGCAACAGCGGGGCTGGGGGCTCACGAGGAAGCGGCCCAACGCATGGAGCAGCGCGTCCTGGCTCGCGGTGGGGGCGTGCGGAAACGCGGCCCTCAGGCGGTCTTCGATTTCTTCTGAGGTCGGGCTGTTGGGCACGGCGGGATTCTGGAGCGTCGACAAAGGGTCTTGCGGCGTGGGCAAAGTACGGGCCTGCAGGGTGGCGGTCCGGAAGGGATTCCTTAGCTTCGCCCTGCTTGATTCGCCCCTATTCGCGCCCAAGAGCATGAACGATTCGAACGACAAATACGGGAACCTCTTGTTCCTGGTCCGGAGCCACAGCTTCAGCCTGATTCTCTTCACGGCCGGTCTCGCGTGGACCGTGATGTACATCCGCTCCGTGATGGCTTCCACGGAAACGGCCGACCTCAGCCAGCCGACGGAGATGCTCTTTGCCGGCCTCGCGCTCATGATCAGTGGGGTGCTCGCCATGCCGGCCGTCCTCGACCGAGTTCCGCAGAATGCCTATCGTATTCTGTTGGGGGTTGGCGTTGTTGGCGCCTCTTACTTCTTCATGGCGGCCACCACCAGCGTCCTCGATGAAGAGCAGTTCCAAAAGGACCAGGCCCGGATCAACGCGATGACCATTCAGCGCCTCACCGACATCCGCGATGCGGAGTTGGCTTACCGCGAGGTGAAGGGAGAGTTCACCAACAGCTTTGACACCTTGTTGGCCTTCATCAACGAGCCGCTGGTGCCGCTCAACTTCTCAATCGGTTCCTTCCACGACACCCTGCCCGAGGCCCAGAGCTACGAGGAGGGGTTCGTGATCAAGCGGTCCGACGTGCCGGGCATTGCGGCCGAATTCGGATGGACGGAGCAGGCCCTCATGGACAGCATCACTTCCGATGCTGTGAGCTACAAGGTGCGCGACACCCTCTACACCTCGTTCTTCGCCGAGAACTTCGCCGATGAGAAGCGCATCGACAAGAAGCTGCCGCCGGTCCATCTCGACTCGTTGACCTTCAGCCCGACTTCCGGAGAGCGGTTCTCCATCGACACCACTTACGTGGAGCAGAGCGGACTCCGGGTGAGCGCCATCAAGGTGCAGGACCCGACACCTTTCGGACGGCCCAACGTCAAGAAGGACACGTTGAAGTTCGGCTCCCTGGTCGAAGCCCACACGGATGGAAACTGGCGCCAATAAGGGCCAGGCCGGATTCATTCTGACGGCGTTGGATGGGAAGCAGGACCTTCCCCCCGGCGACCACCCCCTTTGGATTTTTGATGAGGGCAACGCGGTGCGCTGGATGCGCACCACAGAGGATCGTTCCGCCCTCGTGGAAGCAGGCAGCCACGTGTGGTCGGCGGTCACGGAAGTCGCCCGGCGCGATGAACGAGTGGCTTGGTTGTCCGAGCGGTTGCAGTCTCACCCCACAGGTGCGGTGACCTGGATGAGTGAGGGGGCGGCGACGCTCGTTCCGGAGCCACTGAGGGACAAGGCGGGCGATGCGGATTGGCTTGAAGCCGAAACCGGATTGCGCCACCTCGGAACGGACACGCAGACTGTGGTGGGCTCGCCCTACGTGGTGGTGCTCGCTCCGGACCACGGCATGCGCCAGGCCATTTCGGCGGTGTCACCCCGTGTGGTGTTCCGTCACCCCCGCGCCATCCTCGCCGAGGGTTTTCTCCGCGAGGAGCGCGGACGGGACCGCAAGGCCTTGGCGGTCCACCTCGGCGCCGGATTCGTGGACCTCGTGCTGGTCGATTCGGACACGTTGTTGGCCTCGGTCCACCATGAGACGAGTGCCACCTCGGATGCAGTCTATCGGGCCATCCACCTTCTTCATGCGATGGGCCTGGACGACAAGGTGGCGGTGCAGCTCAGTGGGCAGGTCAAGCCGATGGGCGAGGAGCACAAGGCGTTCCAGCGCCACTTCGAAAAGGTGGACTTGCACTACGGCCGGTTCATCCCGGCCCTCGGCGAGGTCACAGGCTTGCATCGGCAGCAGTTTTTGCCGCTCATCCAGTTGGTCCGGTGCGCATAATCGGAGGCAGCCTCAAGGGCCGCCGGTTCTCGCCGCCGCGCCATTTCAAGGGACGACCGACGACCGACTTCGGCCGGGAAGGTCTCTTCAATTTGCTGCGGTCGCGTCTGGAATTGGACGGCCTCGAGGCCCTCGATCTGTTCGCGGGATCTGGCGCCGTTTCCTATGAGCTGGCCAGCCGGGGCGCGGTGAGCGTGACCGCCATCGAGCAGGACTCGGGAGCGTGCCGCTACATCCAGAAGCAGGCCCTGGATTTCGGGCTGGATGCCATCCGGGTGGTGCGGGCGGATGTGTTTGCCTTTCTGGGGCGGGCCATGACCCAGTATGAGCTCGTCTTTGCCGATCCGCCGTACACGGACCCCCGCTTGGAAACCTTGCCCGACCTCGTCCGGGAGGCGGGTCTTGTGGCCAAGGGCGGCCTGTTCATCCTCGAGCATGGCGACCGCCGGGACTTCTCCGAGGCCGGGGGATTCGTGGAGATGAGGAAGTACGGTCACGTGCATTTCAGTTTCTTTGATTTCCATGGAGACGAATCCTGATACCAAGCGGGCGGTGTTCCCCGGCTCGTTCGACCCGATCACCCGAGGGCACGAGAACATCTTGCGCCGGGCCGCCGGCCTTTTCGATGAGGTCGTCGTGGCCATCGGCGTCAACCAGGACAAGCGGTCCATGTTTCCGCTCGAGCAGCGCATCGCGTGGTGCGAGGCCACGTTTGCCGACTTGGACAATGTCCGGGTCGACCGCTTTGAGGGGCTCACGGCCGACTACTGCCGGAGCATCGAGGCGGGTTGGCTCATCCGTGGCGTGCGCAATGGCGGCGACTTCGAGTACGAGCGCACCATCGCCCAGATGACGAAGTATCTCGACGATGGGCTCGAGACGCTCATCCTCTTCACCGATCCCGAGCATGCGCCGATTTCGAGCAGTGTAGTTCGGGACATCGTGTACCATGGCGGGGAGGTTTCCCGTTTTGTTCCCGATGCAGTGGACCTTGGATCGGGTGGAACAAAACGCTGATTTTTCATTTCCGCGCAGCAGCGCGGCGTGGTTTGCCTGGTGGATTCTCTTCGGGCTGATGGGCTGGTCTGCTTGGATGACGGGCGGGCAACCCTTGGATTCGGTTCGGACCGAGGTTGTCGTGGAAGGGCTCGAGGGCCGTCCCATTCTGATTGCGAAGCGGATGCCTCTGACCGGGGCGCTCCAGCCGGTCAAGGAGACCTTCGTTGGGCAGGATGGACGCGTGAGATTGGCCTGGCCGGCGGATGGGACTCTGCGATTCTTTCAGTTGGATTGTGCGGGTTCAACTTGGTCGCTGCCCGCAGTCCAGGCCTTGCCGGAGGGCACCACGTTGGTTCCGGCCCCGCCGGGCCGCGCACCGTTTGCCGAGCGGCCGGGCACCGTGCGATTGGGAGCGGGACCAGGAGACCGCACCGTGGAGCGGTTGACCCGTTTCCTCGAGGCATTGGACGAAGTGGAGTCGGATGCGGCGGTGGCCTGGCAGAAGCAATGGCTCCGAGGCCACGCGGCCCGGGGTGGTGAAGCCGACCTGCTCGGTGGCCGAATAGGAGAAACAGACGAGGTGCCTCGAGGGGCAGAGGACAACGGTTTCGGATCGACCCTCGATTCCCTGACGGCCGCCGCTTCGGAGGGTGCTACGGAAGCCGTGGTCAACTACCTCCGAGCGCTCCGGTGGAGGACGGAGTTGGATTTGCTAGGGACAAATCTGGACTCTGCCCGCGCCGAATGGCAAGTGTTGCCGGCCCTTGACCTCGAGGACCCGTCGGAGGTGATGCGGTTTGTGGAGGGGGCCCTGCGGTTCGCTGATGTCGGGGCTTGGCCGGACACGCTTCAGCAGCGCCACCTGCGGGCTTTGGATGAAGGAGATTTTCCGGGACTCGTGTCGACCACTTCCCAATGGTGGGGGCGAAGGGATCCCGTCCGCACGGAAGCCTGGCTTCTGATGCGTTTTGGTCGCGATGGGTTTGGCGTACGTCCGCCATCAGAACCGTTCACCGACCGGGTGTGGCCTGAGGGGCTGGACCGCCTGCTGGAAGAGGTGGCGGCCCGTCCGAATTCTTCAGAAGCGGTGGAGGTCCTGCGCGGCGGATGGGAACGGTCCGGGGCCCTGTCGTCCACGTTGCGGTGTTTCGACCAAGCGGAAGAATTGGTTCGGCTGGAGGACATTGTCGGATCCGGTCCCGCGCTCTGGCTTTGGATCGATGCCTCGGCTCCGTCCACGACCGTGCAATTGCAGGTTCTGGAGCGGATGATGGGGGAGATGCGCAAGGCACCCCGGGACTTCACTTGGGTGGTGGCGGATGCGGGGAGCGATTGGTCCGCTTTCCTTCGCTTGTTCGAGGAGACCGTGGGTCGGGCGGGAGGCCTCAAACGGATGCCGTTCGAGATGGTCCATACCGGAGGAGACATCCGTTGGACCCGGGCGTTTGGTCTGTCGACCCTGCCATCGGTGCGCCACCACCGGGCCGACCTTCAGCCGACGCCGCGGGACCTGCCGCTCCCGGGACCGGAGCTCAGCGGCTGGCTCGCCAGGCGGCCATGAGCCGGGCGATGTTCCCGAAGGCCTGAGGCTCGAGCTGTTCCACCTCTGCCGCCGAGGCCCAGCGGACCTCGGTGATGCCTTCTTCCGTCTGGGGAATGAGCGTTTCGCATTGGACCCCTTCCGGCAAAGCCATCCGATACCAATGCGTCACCTTCATCAGCGCCTCATCCGAGCCATAGACGTGATAGGTCGTGGCAAACGGCGACAGGACTTCGGGCAACGGAACCCCGCATTCTTCCTGGACTTCTCGGGCGGCGGCCTCTTCGAGAGCCTCGCCTGCCTCGAGCTTGCCCTTGGGGAGATCCCAAAACCCGATGCGGTGGATGCACAGCAAGCGGCCGTCTCCATCGGTGAGCAGACCGCCGGCCGCGGGGACATCGGTGGTGTGGGCCCGGAGGGCGGCCCAGGCCGCCTCGACATCGTCGCAGGACCACCAGGCATGGGCGGCGTTGCCAATGCATTTCGGAACGGGCGGCATGGAGTCGCCCACCAGCCAGTTCGTGACCGTGGTGTTTTCGTCCACAATTGCGCCTGTTTCGGCCAACGTCAAGCGCTGCGCGCCCCAATCCACATCGTACCTTCGCGTCATGTCCCTATCCATGGATGAACGCCGGAAAGTAGCAGAATCGCTGCTTCGCATCAAGGCGATCCAATTGGCACCGGAAGCCCCCTTCACCTGGGCATCCGGTCTGCGTTCCCCGATTTATTGCGACAACCGCATGGCCCTCAGCCACCCCGCGGTCCGCACCCACATCCGCCAGCAGCTGTGTTCCATCGTGGAGGCCCTGTACGGCAAGCCGGACATGATCGCCGGCGTGGCAACGGGCGGCATCGCTTGGGGAGCCTACGTCGCCCACGAGCTCGGTCTGCCGTTTTGCTATGTGCGCGGCGAAGCCAAAGGCCACGGCAAGGGCAACCGCGTCGAGGGAGACTTGGGCAATGCCAGCAATGTGGTGGTCATCGAGGACCTGATCAGCACGGGCAAGTCCAGCCTGTCCGCGGTGGAAGCCTTGCGCGAGAAGGGACTGGAAGTCAAAGGGATGCTCGCCATCTTCACCTATGGCTTTGACCTCGCCGCCCGGAATTTCGAGAACGCCGGCTGTCCCTTGCACACGTTGAGCGACTATCCCACCCTCATCGCTGAAGCGGAGCAGCGCGAGTACCTCACTCCGGCCCAGGCCGAGGCGCTCATTTCATGGCGCGAGGACACCGCGGCGTGGAGCGAGCGGTTCACGGCCAACGCCCCCAGCGCTTGACATGACCGAAATCCGCAGCCGTTCCGTCAACGTGGCCATCGGGGCCGAGGCGCTCCGGGCCTACCTTGTGGACCTGCGCAACCTCGAGGAGATGTTGCCTCAGGACAAGGTGAGTTCCTTCTCCGGCTCGGAGGATGCCGTCTCCTTCAAGATTCAAGGAGGACTCGAAATCCGCTTGACCCGCGTCGGCACCGCTTTCGACGGTCCTCGACTGCGTCTGCAGGGGGGAGGAGCCCCATTTGCGTTTCATCTCGACATGATGGTGGAGGAGTCTGGTGATGGAGCGACAGCGTCCGTCGTCTGCGAAGCGGACCTGAATCCGTTCATGAAGATGATGGCGCAGAAGCCGCTCGAGGCGCTGTTCCAGCACATTGCCGGTGCCGTGGAGGCTCGGTTCGGCGCGGCCTGACGCGGCGTCAGGCCTCCGGCTCCATCCCCAGCCATCCGACCTCGCCCGGAGCGTGGCATTGCATGCCGTCCTTCCCGAGGACACAGAGCCGTCCGTCGAGGTCGACGCCCTCGAGGACACCCCGGATTTCCTGTCCATCGAACTGCCACCGTTGACGCTGGCCCCAGCCGAGCAGGCGCTCGTGGTACTGGCGCAACAGGGCCTTGGGGGAGTTCAATTCGGAGAGTCGGTTATTGAGCCGCTTGAGGATGGCCGATTGCAACTGGGAGAGGGCGTTGGCGTCCTCGTTGGTGGTCAGCAGCCGGGTCGCATTGGGGTAGGGGGCCGTGCCGAAGACATTGAGGCCGACCCCGATGACGGCTGAAGCCCAGCTGCTGCCCCGCCAGCTGTTCTCGATGAGGATGCCGCCGGCTTTTCGGCCCTTCATCATGATGTCGTTGGGCCATTTCACTTCCAGCCCCCTCGTGGCCATCCGCGGAAGGGCAGACTCGATGCCCTCGATGACGGCCAGGCTCACGGCGAGGTTGAGGGAAAACGGGTGGTGATCAGGCAGGCCTTCGGTGAGGAGGACACTCATCGCCAGATCCAAACCGGGCTCCCCGGTCCACGTGCGAGATTGCTGGCCCCGGCCCTGGGTTTGATGGTCGGCGGTGAAGACGGTGCGGTGGAGTCGACTGGTCTCGGCTGTAGAGTGGAGGGCGCGGTGGGCACAAGAGTTGGTGCTGTCCACCTCGGCCCAATGCCCGATGCGCCAGGAATTCGCTTGGCTCCAACCGGCCGGGCCGCAGACCGGGTCGGTCCAATCGAAGGGGGTGTCCACATGCTTCACGGGAGCTATTTTAGCGCTGTTGGAACAAACAGGCGACAACCTCGACCCGCGTACCTACGCGATGGCGCCCCGGGAAGGCCGGGAACGCAAGGAAGGACCGACCACGGATGTGCTCGTCACGAGCATCGTGGAGGGCATTCAGGAAGTGAAGGGGCAGAAGATCTGCTTGGTGGATTTCAGTACCCTGCCCAACAGCGTGGCGGCCCGATTTGTCATCTGTGAGGCCCAGTCCAACACCCAGGTGGAGGCCATCGCCCGCAGCGTGGAGGAGTTCACCGAGAAACAACACGACGAGTCGCCCTGGACCAAGCAGGGCCTGCGCAGCGGACAATGGGCGCTGCTGGACTACGCCGATGTGGTGGTCCACATTTTCCACAAGGATTGGCGCGGCCATTACGGCCTCGAGGAACTGTGGGCCGACGCCGAGCAGACCCACCTCCCCGACCCGAAGCCGATGGGTCCCGATCCGGAAGATTACCCCGAGTACTGAGCCTCATCGCAGGTCGAAGGACGGGGTGAAGTTCAAGCTCACCCAACCCCATTGCTGTAGCCGTTCAGCCGCCTCATTCCAGCGGTCTGGGTTGATGTCTCCCTGCCGCTCGATGTGGCGGACCGTCGGGTCAAACACGGACCACCCGACGTGCCATGTCAGCACGCCGTCCGTTTTCCCCGTGACCCAGAGATCGAGTTCGTTGCCCAGCAGGTCCCCGAACATGGCGTCCCGAAAATGATGGGCGGTGGCGCCCCACGCCTTGCCTTTTCCAAGCGGTGCGGTGTGGCGCAGGCGGAGGTTGGTGAGGCCGTTGCTCTGGGTGCCTACATAGAATTGGTCGATCCACCCGTAGTGTTTGTGGTTGGTTCCCAAAAACGGCTGGAATGAAGTGGAAGCGGCATCGTCCGTCAGCAAATCGAGGCCAACGCGCCACTGGTGGCCGTCTTCCCCTTTCATTCCAGCATCCGCCACGACCATGCTGGCCGTTCCGCCCTCGTCCCACTGCTGGAGGTAGGCTTCGGTGGCCCACCACGCCTTCGTTCCGATGCGGGATCGGGTGGTGAAGCCTGCCGTCAGGGCGGACGGTTCGGTCTCGCTGTCCTGGTCGAACACCAAGAACGTCAAGGTGTGACGATCTCCAACCAAGGCCCGGTGGTAGGCCATGATGCGCCGGGTCTGGCTCAATTCATCCCAGGTCAAGGCCGCAGTGGTGTTGCCTTTTTTGGGGTCGTCGAGGCGCCGGTCCCATCGGATGCCATCGAGGAAACGCCCCGGGTTGGACCAATTCACGGCGCCCACCACACGCTCATCGTCAAACTTGATTTCCTGCCTGCCCACCGTGACCCGCATGCCTCCTTGGGAGTTCCAAGCCCACCATGCCTCGCTCACTGCGATGGTCCCTTGGGTCTGCCCGGCGGGGCCGCCAAACGTGCGAATGTCTTGCGCTCCAAACCGGAAGTCGAACTGATTCCAGCCGCCATTGAGGGTGAGGCGGGACCGTTGGATGGTGACCAGATTGGCCTCGGTTCCGGGGGCCGTGGCCACTTTGTAGCCGTCCCGCCATTCTGAGCGGGCCCGAATTTGAACGTCGAGAGACAGGGTGGTGTCTTGTTGGGCGACGAGGGACAGGGTGCCCGCGAGAAGGACGGACAGGACGGTCAGGTACGGGTGGATGCGCATTGGGTCGGCAAGTTAAATGGCGCGGTCAGCGGTACATCACGACGGAGTAGACATGGACGAGGGCGAGGGCCAGCGTCAGGGCCGAGAACCCGACATGGTAGGCGAGGAACCGGCGCAGGGACGTTTCGCCGTCGAGGAAAGTGCCAAACTGGGATCCGGCGAGGAGGGAGAGGGGCAGCAAGGCCAACAGGCCCCAACCGAGGGCGATGCTGTGGGCGACGAGGGCCCAGGGAAGCAACAGCGAGATGCGGATGTGCCAATCCACCCATTGTCCCCATCGGCTTCCCATGCGACGAAATGCCGCCCGGCCCGGCCACCCTGATGCCC
>PKDZ01000084.1 GCA_002862785.1 Flavobacteriales bacterium | reverse complement strand
TTTGAAAGCGACCCCACAGCCACTCAATTCCTTGAAGGGGTAGGGGCAATTTGGCTGCTTGGGGTTCAGGATGGTATGCGCGTCTGGCATGACGGCGCCCGGGAGGTGGTGATCGCAGACAATGACGTCGATGCCCCTCTCATTCGCGTCGCAGACTCGGTCCACAGCCCGGATGCCGCAATCCAGTGTGATGATGAGGCCGCACCCCATGGCCGAGGCGGACCGGATGCCCTCCTCCGACAGGCCATAGCCTTCGCTGTAGCGGTCGGGGATGTAGGGCACGACATCAAACCCGTTGTTTTCCAGGAACTCCTGGATGAGGGCCACGGACGTCGCGCCGTCCACATCGTAGTCCCCGTAGGCCATGATCCGTTCTCCCCGTCGCTGGGCCAGCATCAAACGGTCCACGGCTTGCTCCATGCCCAGCATGAGGAGGGGGTCATGGAGGTCATCCAGATCCGGGTGGAAGAAGGCATCCTGCGCCCCGCCCAGAATGCCGCGAAGCTCCAGCATTCGTGCAACCAATGCCTCGGCGTCGAGGTTGTCCTCTTGGCCGCCACCGCTGCCGCGTGGGGACCAATCAGCAGGAGGAACGCGGGGAGGACGGGTCATGAAAACGGGTGCGCGAGGGGATCATCTCCGGCGTTCCGATCCCCGGACCGCGTTCAAATCGAAGTGAACTCCCTTAATTTGCGCAGCTTGAAAGATACAACGATGACCTCGTTCCGCCTTCCCACCTTCGCCCTCGGCGCCTTCGCCATTCTTGCCGTCATGCTGGGCACATCCTGCCTCAACGACGACAACCTGATCCCGCCGAACTGCTTCGATGGCATTCTCAACAACGGGGAGGAGCTCGTCGACTGTGGCGGCCCGATCTGCCAGCCCTGCGATCCCTGCGAGAACGGGGTGTGGGATCAGGTCCTCGGCGAGCAATGGGTCGATTGCGGAGGCGAATGCGCTCCCTGCGATGTCAACTTCAACGGTCAGCTCGACCCGGGAGAGACCGGCATCGATTGCGGTGGGGACACGGGCATCGATTGCGGCGAGCTCTGCGGCGACGGGCTCCTCAACGGAAATGAAATCGACGTTGACTGCGGCGGCCCGGACTGCGAGCCGTGCCCGAGTTGCGAGGACGGCCTGCTCAACGGCGAGGAGCTCGGCGTGGACTGCGGCGGCCCGGATTGTCCTGCCTGCCCGACCGATGGGGACTGCACCAACGGCCTGCTTGACGGTGACGAACTGTACATCGATTGCGGCGGCACCATTTGCCCGCCGTGTGACGGCATGATGGACTGGAAGGCCAATGGCACGGAGCTGACGGCGGACTTCGAGACCACCTGTAGCTTGGACGGCACCACCCTCAACCTGGGAGGCGTGTCCATCACGACCGATGCCATCGGCATGACCCTGCCGGAACCGTCGGTCGGTTGGATTGCCGGAGCGCAGATCGCGCTCAACGAAGGCAGCGCTCCGGCGGGTGTGTGCACATACAACTCACCGGGCGGACAGATGTACACCTCGGCCCAGCCGGGCGCCAACTTCACCGTGGAAATCCTCTACATCCTCCCGGAAGCCGGGGGCATCGTGGTGGGCACCTTCGGTGGAAGCCTCATCGGTTCGGACGGCACCGGGGGCATCAGCATTGCGCAGGGTTCATTCCTGTTGCCGATCAACTGATCACTCTTCCAGCAGGTCGTATAGCCCGTCGAGTTTCGGGCTGAGGACCACTTCAATCCGTCGGTTCCGGTTGCGGTCCTCTGGATCGCGCGGGTGGAACTCGCTGCGTCCGGCCGCGGTCAATTGCGCGGGATCGAGAGCGCTGTTGGCGGTCAACACGTCCACCACGGCCGTGGAGCGGAGCACGCTGAGTTCCCAGTTGTTCTTTGGTGAGGTCGGGCTGTTGAAGGCCACGTCATCCGTGTGGCCTTCGACCACAATCTCGAACCCCGCTTCGCCTTCGATGGCGCGGGCGAGTCCGATGAGGGCGTCGCGTCCTTCCGGGTCGATGGCGGTGCTGCCCGAGGCGAACAGAAGTTTGGAAGCGAGCCGAACGTAGACCTTGCCGTCTCGCTCCTCGACTTCGAGGCCCCGATTGCGGAAGGCGAACAGGGCATCGTTCAGTTTCGCTTTGAGGGCCTCTCCTGCGGATTTCTGTGCCTCCAGCATGCGGGTCAATTCAGCGACCCGGGCCTCGCGGTCGCGCAGGTCGCGCTCCAGTGCGAGGAGGCTGTCTTCTTGGAATTGGAGATCGGCCCGGATGCGCTGGAGCTCGGACAGGAGGGCCGCTTGTTCCGCACCGGAGGCGCTCCGCTTCCGTTCGAGTTCCTCGGTGAGCATGGCATTGAGTGCTTCCAACTCCGCGTTCCGGGCGCCGCACCTCCGAAGGGCGGTGCCGCACCGGGCCGTATCCGCGGCCAGGGCCTCCATGCTCCGGGCATCCTCCCGGGCCTGTCCATCTTTTTCGGCGACGGCAAGCCGAAGGGCTTCCACCTGTTGGGTCAAAGTCTCCAGGTCTTGGTCGAGGGCATCGCGGTCGTCGCGGACCTCGGCGAATTGGCTCATCGGCACGCAGCCGGTGACAAGGAGGATGGGCAGCGCCACCCACACGGTCGATTGACGGGACATCATGACGTGAAAGTCGCACACAGCGTCGGCTGGTCAGGGCCAGTCCCAACAGGTTGCGCTACAGGGCCTTGTGGATTGCGCTGGACGGGGGTCTCACAGCTTGACGCAGACGTTTTGCGGCTCCGTGAAGAAGCGCATGCTGTTGTAGCCGCCTTCCCGGCCCACACCCGATTGTCGGGTCCCGCCAAACGGGGTGCGCAAGTCCCGCACCAGCCAACAGTTGATCCAGACCATGCCGGTGTCGATGCCGGAAGCGACGCGGTGCGCCCGCTGCAGATCCCGGGTCCACACGGAGGCGGACAGGCCGTACTTGGTGGCGTTGGCGAGGCCCAGGGCTTCGCGTTCGTCCGAGAAGGACTGGAGCGTGGCCACCGGACCGAAGATCTCTTCCCGGTTGGTGACGCAGGTGTGGTCCAGCCCCTCGATCAGGGTGGGCTGGACGAAGAACCCACCTTGGAGGCGGGGTTCGCGTGGCTGGTGGCGTCCCCCTCCGCAGAGGATGGTGCCCCCTTCACCCCGTGCCGTGGCGATGGCAGCAAGCACCTTGTCGCGATGGGCCCTCGACACGACGGCGCCCATCTTGGTCTCCGGATCCATCGGGTCCCCGATGCGCATGCGGGACACTTTGTTGACCATGGCATCGCGGAACCGTTCGTAGATGGTGTCCTGCACCAGGATGCGTGAGCCGCAGAGGCAGATTTGTCCCTGGTTGGCGAAGGCGGCGCGAATGGCGGTCGAGAGGGCAGCATCGAAGTCGCAATCGTCGAAAACGACGGTGGCGTTCTTGCCCCCGAGTTCGAGCGACAACTTCTTGAATTTGGGCGCGGCCGCGGCGGAAATGGCGGCTCCAGTGGAAGACCCCCCGGTGAAGGAGATGGCCCGGACATGGTGATGGTCCACCATGGCCTGGCCCACCTCGGGTCCGAGACCGTGCAGGATGTTGAGCACACCGTCGGGGAGCCCGACCTCTTTGGCCCACGTACCGAGGAGGTAGGCGGTCATGGGCGTGACCTCGCTGGGCTTGGCCACGACGCAATTCCCACTGGCCAGGGCCGGGGCAATCTTCCACGTGAACAGGTACAGCGGCAGGTTCCATGGGCTGATGCAGCCGACCACACCGAGGGGCTTTCGCAGGGTGTAGTTGACCGTGCCGTCTCCCATGGTGTGGCTCTCGCTGGCGAATTGCTCAGCTGCGGAGGCATAAAAGCGCAGATTCTGTTCGGCGCGCGGAATGTCGACGGCAGCGGCGAGGGAGACCGGCTTGCCGTTGTCTCGCGCCTCGGACTCGGCGAGCAGGGCGGCGTTCTCGGCCACCTTGTCGGCGAGGCGGTGGAGGACGGCCCTGCGGTCGGCCGGGGACCAGGCACGCCACTCGGGGAACGCCGCCCGCCCTGCTGCCACGGCGGCCTCGACGTCGTCCACACCCGACCGCGCAATCCGTCCGTAGACCGCTCCGGTCGCGGGTTCGACATTCTCAAGCCACTCCCCGCCCAATGCGGGCTGCAGTGTTCCATTGATCAGGTTCAGGACGTCGTTCTCCATCGGCCGACAAGGTGGCACGGAAAAGAAAAAGACCGGTCACCTTCGTGCCGGTCTTCGTGCGGTCGCATTGACTCTCGTCTGATACTTCGTGGTTTCCCCACTAGGACTCGAACCTAGAATGACTGAACCAAAATCAGGAGTGTTACCATTACACCATGGGGAATTCCGCGAAGAATGAGCCGCGAAATTAAGGAAAGCCGGCCACCGCACCACAACCGGCGGTGCAGTTTCGGATTCAGTCGTTTTCGGCCGGGGTGATCTCGCCGACGAGGGCCTCGATGATGGCCTCGAGCGCTGTGATGCGGCTGTTGAGGTTCGCAATGGTGTCCTGCAGGCTGATGCCAGCAAATTCGAGATCTCCAGCCAGCACGGCGTGGCCATCTTCATGGATCTGGAGGGCATCCGAGCGCATGTCGATGGCCGTTCCGTTGCCCACGGAGAACAAAACGCCCACTTGGGCGGCGGTGTTGTATTTGCCCACGGCGGTCTGGTAGGCCTGGTCGGCCACGGTGTAGTATCCGCCGGCGCTGGAAGCGTAGGCGCTGGCCGTGGTCTGGTACCCTTCAGCATGCCCGGCGAAACCGGAGGCGACCGTGTAGTAGCCCTCGCTGGCGGAGGCATCGGCCGTGGCTTCCGTCCCCTCACCTACGGCGTGAGCGCAGGTGGCGCTGGCCACCGTATTCCGGTTCGAGGCATGGCTGAACAGGCCGGAGGCGAGGGTATTCCAGCCTTCGGCGTGGGCAGCGGTGTTGTTGGCGATGGAACCGTATCCCTCGCTGTGGGCATAGTTGGACAGGGCCTTGGTGTTGTAGCCTTGGGCGTGGGCTGTGGTGCCGGTGGCATCCGTGAACATGCCCTGAGAGTGGGCGGCGGTGCCGGTGGCCTCGGTGCCTTCCCCCATGGCACTTGAGCAGGTTCCGCTGGCGGTGGTGTTGCGGTTGGTCGCGTGGCTGTAATTGCCGGTCGCATCGCTGCCGTCACCCATGGCGGAGGCGAAGGAACCACTCGCCACCACGTTGCGGCCCTGTGCCATCTGGCCGGTGACCCGCATGTCGTCCTCGACCCAGGTCCAGACATAGGTGTTGATGCCCTGCACCGTGGTGGAGTCGGAGATGGCACTCAGTCCCAAAGAGTCCCGGGCGGCGTCTGCCGACGCGGCGCCAGTGCCTCCGCTTTCGATGCCGAGCACACCTTCATCCTCCCAAGGGAGACCGAAGAGGGTCAGCAGCTCCAGTACGTCTCCGGTGCCGATCAGGGTGTCCCCATCGGCATTCGGGTTGTACGGCCATTGGGCCGAGGCCGTGATGCCGATGGACAGCATCAGGACCAGAAGGAACAGGGGGCGGTTGGTGGGAAACGAAGGGGTCATGGAAGGAAAAGTACGGGGGACGCGGTTTGTTTCCATGGGAGGAATGCATCCCCGCATGCGGGTCATGGAGTCGGGTGTCCGAGGATCACCCCCCGCCCCGGAGGGCGGGGGATGGCCTTGATTTGATTTGACTCCGGAGATCATTCGGTCACAAGGAACTGCTTCACGATGCTGACGTTCTGCGAGCTCATGCGCACCTGGTAGACCCCGCTCTCGAGGGCGGAGGCCTGGATGTCGAGCGTGTACATCTGGTTCTTCTCAACCCGTCCGTCGAAGAGGGACTTGATGAACATGCCGGACGCATCGTAGAGGCTGACCTCGAGGCGCATGGACTCCAGGGCGTTGAATCCGACCTGGGCGAAGTCCTGCGTCGGGTTCGGCACGATGTGGGACACCTGGATCGGGCCGCGGGGCTCAGCCGCTGCGGCGGCCGCATCCGAACCGGAGTCCAAGGTGCCCGTGGAGCCCGTGCCGACGAGACCGGCTCCCGTTCCGTCGGGATCGCACACCTCCCCGGTGATGTTCAACGTGTAGCCGAAGGCGGCACTGTTTCCACTGCAGTCCGTGGCCGTGTAGTCGTACTCGATTTGGTACGGCAAGGTGCAATCGAGGTCGCCGAAGAAGTCACCGGATCCCATAACCGGAGTGCTCATGTGCGTTCCGGTGTAGGTGAACCACCCACTGTAGCCGTGGTGCTCGTTCATGTTGTTGGCACCCAGTCCCACTTGGAAACGATAGAACTGGTTGGCCGGCTGGTGCGTGCAGGTCAGGAAGCTGCCATCATAGCCGCCCCATCCCGTGAGCGTGCCCTCGGAGAGGAACCAGTAGGTCCAGTTCTCGTGGTCGTCGAGGATGTTCTCGCAGTCTTGCTTGTAGCTGGTCGGGAAATCCTGGTCGGACCACGTGTCGAAGTCCATGCCGTCGGTGAGGGTGAAGGAGACGTTCCAACCGGAGTTGGGGTCATCGTTGCTCACCACGGTCTTCTCGATCACCCAGTCGCCATTGGGCAACTGGCTCACAAGGCCTTCGCCGATGGTGGAGTAGAACTCGTCACCGAGGAAGTTGAAGAGCCTGACGGAGTGCGTGTCGTAACCGTTGCAGGTCTCGTCGGAGGCAAAGGCTTCCGGCGTCACCGTCGTGCAATACTGGTCCACACTGTCGTTCGGGGCGTAGGCACCCACCATCGTGGTGGTCATCTCGAGGGCCACGTCGTCCCCGCAGTTGTCTGCGGCGGACACGTCGCAGGGCTCGGTGGACGGCAGCAGGCTGTCGCCATCGTAGTCTTCGGCGCAGACGTCAATCGATCCGCCGTTTTCGACGCCGCAGACGTCGAGGAAGACCGGGGCGGTCTCGTCGAGGACGGTCACGGTGTAGTCGGCGGTGGTCAGGTTGCCGCAGGCGTCCACGGACTCGAAGTGGAATTCGAGGGTGGCATTGCCGCAGCCGTCCAGCCCGAGGGTGTCGGTGGAAGCACTGAGCATGGGGGCACCGTCGCAGGCGTCCTCGGTCATGGCGGCAAGCGTCGGCACCTCGTCGAGGCAGGACACGGTCGTGTCGTGGGCGGCGGATCCGTCCTCGAACGTCACGTCGAGGGCCGGAGCCTGCGTGTCGACCACGGTCAGCGTCTGCATCCACGTGCTGGAGTTGCCGGAGCAATCGGTCGCAGACCAATGGCGGAACAGCGTGTAGCTGTTGGCACAGTCGCCGCCTTCAAAGGTCTCGCCCTCGTAGGTGTAAGTCAAGGCGTTGTCGCAGTTGTCGTCGGCCTGGAGCGAGGTGATGTCGGCCGGGGCGGGCACCGCGTCGCATTCCACAGTGGCGTCGAGCGGCCCCATCGTGAAGACGGGAGCCTCCGTGTCGACCACGGTCAACGTCTGGGTGTGGCTGGTTTCGTTTCCGGCGCAGTCCGTCACGGTCCACTCCCAGGTCAGGGTGTAGTCAGTCGGGCACAGGTCGTCGTCGGATTGCGTCTCGGAGAACTGGACGAACACGTCAGGATCGCAGTTGTCCGTGGCGGTCAGTGTCTCCGGCATCGGCACAGCGTCACAGGACACGGTCGTGTCACCCGGCAGGGCCTCGTTGAACTCGGGGGCCGTCGTGTCGATCAGGGTGATCAGCTGCTCCACTGTCTTGTTGTTTCCACACTCGTCCTCGGCCGTCCAGGTGCGGATGACCTCGGCCGTACCGGCGCAGTCGTTGAGGAGGACAAGGCTGTCGGAGTACCCGATCTCCACTTCGGAGTCGCAGTTGTCCATGGCCTCGGCGGTGCCCAGGCTGCCCACTCCGAAGTCGTCGTCACAGGACAGCGTGGTGTCTTGCGGGACGAAGGTGAAGACTGGAGCCTCGGTGTCGGTCAGGTCGATGGACTGGATGAGCGTATCGGCATTGCCGCAGGCATCCATGGCAACATAGGTCAGGAGGTAGTTGCCGGCACAGGAGCCGCTGAACTCCTCCTCGGAGAGCAGCTGGAGCTCGATGTCCGCATCGCAGTTGTCGCTCACGGAGGCGTAGAGCGTATCCATGCCCCAGTCGCTGCAATCGATCTCGAGGGAGAGCGGGCCGCTGATGACCGGAGCCGTGGTGTCCACGACGGTGATGGTCTGGACGTGAGCCAGGCTGTTTCCAGCGCAGTCCATCGTGCTCCAGGTGCGGGTCAGGGTCTGCCCTTGGGCGCAGTCTCCCGCAGCAGATCCCTCGTTGAAGGTCACCTCGACGTCGCCATCGCAGTTGTCGGTGGCCATCAGCGTGGCCGCCGCCGGGATGGCGTCACAGGACACGGTGGTGTCGGCCGGCAATTCGGTCGTCCACGCCGGAGCGGTCTCGTCCACCACGGTGAGCGTCTGCTCGTGGGTGGTGCTGTTGCCGCAGTCGTCCGTGGCCGTCCAGCTGCGCAGGAGGGTGTAGTTGCTGGCGCAATCGTCGTCGTCGCTCAAGGTCCCCGTAAACGCGACAGCCGGCATGCCGTCACAGGCATCGGTGGCCGTGAGCACAGCCGCGGCGGGCACGGCGTCACAGGACACAGTGGCGTCCATCGGGAGGGCCTCGACGAACTCCGGAGCGGCCTGGTCGGTCACGCCGATGGACTGGCTGCAGCTGACTGTCGTCTCGTTTCCGCAGTTGTCGATGGCCGTGGCCGTGAACGTCCGCGTGAAGCTGAAGCTGCCGGCGCAGGTGATCGTGGTGTCGTGGTCGATCCAGGACATCTCCACGTCCGGGGCGGCACCACCGCAGTTGTCCGTGGCGACCACGTCGGCCAGCCCGAGGGCGTCGACGGAGAGGTCAGCGCTGCAGTCGGCGTCCGCGGCGAGCACGGTGTCGGCCGGGCAGGTGATGGTGGCGGTCGGCGGGGTGTCGTCGTACAGCTCGATGAATTGCTCGAACATGTTGGCGTTTCCGCAATCGTCCTCGAAGGTGTACGTGCGCATGAAGATGCCGACCGGTTGGACGCATCCACCGCTGAACGGCGTGTCGAAGAAGGTGATGGTCACCTCGCTTCCGCATTCGTCCACGACGTCGATGAGGATGTTGTCGTCGATCACCGCGTCGTCGTAGTCCTCGCAGGACATCTCGACGAGCATCTCGCCCAAGGTCACCACCGGAGCGACGTCGTCGAAGACCGTGATCGTCTGGTGCACCTCCGTGCTGTTGCCGCAGTCGTCCACGAAGGTCCACGTGCGGTCGACCAGGAAGGTGCCGGTGCACGTCTGGGCGTACACGCTGTCCTCTTCCCAGCTCCAGGCCACATCGGTGTCGAAGTTGTCCGTGGCGGAGAACTCGCCGTAGGTGGTGGCGGGGTCGTATTCAGCGCAGGGCAGGGTCACGTCGGACACCTCGGCCATCGGACCGAGCTCGTCGATCAGGGTGATGGTCTGCTCGCAGCTGGCGGCGTTGTCGCAGAAGTCGTAAGCCGTGAAGGTCCGCGTGAAGGTCATGGTGCCTTCGGGCTGGTCGTCATCGCCGGCGCAGTCGACCAGGAAGTCGGAGTCGGTCCAGGTGATGTCGATGTCCTCCAGGGCGCTGCAGTTGTCAAAGGCCGTGGCCATGCCGAGGACGACCGTCGTGGTGTCGTCGGAGAGGTCCATGTCGAGCGTGAGGGTGGTGTCGTCCGGGCAGGTGATGACCGGGGCCTCGTCGTCATACAAGGAAATGTACTGCTCGGCGACGGCGCTGTTGCCGCAGTCGTCCTCGACCGTCCAGATCCGCATCCAGCTTCCCGGGCAGACACCGCTCAGCGGCCAAGCCTCGATGGAAATGGAGAGGTCGTCGTCGCAGTTGTCGAAGGCCTCGAGGGGCACCTGCGTCGGGTCGGTCGGGTCCGTGAGCATCTCACAGGACGCCACCTGGTAGGGGTCAAAGGAACCGAATTCCGGAGCCGTCTCGTCGAGTGCCGTGATGGTCTGGACGCAGGTGACCGTGTCCCCCACGTTGCCGCAGGCATCCACGGACCAGGCGTAGAAGGTCCGCTCGAAGCTGAAGCTGCCGTCCGCACTTCCATCGCTGCCGTCACACTGGGGCATCAGCGGCCCGTCCAGATGGAACTGGAAGGTGGCCGGGGCGGCATCGCAGCCGTCTTCGGCGACGATGGTCGGCAGTCCGAGGAGGTCGGTACCGAACTCAGCCGAGCAGGAGGCGTCCAGCATCACGGCCGTGTCGGCCGGGCACTCGAGCTGGGTGACCACCGGGGCGGTGACGTCGACCACGGTCAGAATTTGCGTGCAGGAGGCCTCCGCGGTGTTGCCGCAGTGGTCCGTGCTGACCGCGTGGAAGGTCCGCGTGATGACGTAGGTGCCGGCGCCGTCGGCGCAGGTGTAGTCGGGAGCGCTGTCCTCAATCGTGTAGCTGAGGGTCGGAGCGGCATCGCAGTTGTCCGTGCTGGTGATGGCCACCTCGCCGGATTGGGTCGGGTCGAGTTCACCCTCACAGTCGCCATCGAGCTCCACCACGACGTCAGCCGGGCAGGTGATGTCGATGGTCGGGGCCACCGTGTCGATCATCAGGATGAACTGGTGCGTCGTCGTGGAGTTTCCGCAGGCGTCGACCACGGTGTAGGCGACATCCCAGGTCGGGACCGGGGAAACGCAGCCGCCGGACATGGCCTGGCAGTCGATGTAGGCCGTGTCGATTCCGCAGTTGTCCGTCCAGGACACGAGGCCAAGGCCCACGAGTTCATCGAGGTCGCAGGTCCAGGCGTCGCAGGCGATTTCCGTCTGCGTGGCGCTGAGCGTGATGACCGGAGCTTGGGCATCAATGACCTCGATGGTCTGGATGCCCATGTCCATGGCGGTGTTGCCACAGCTGTCCACGGCGGTGGCGGTCCATTGACGCTCGATGGTATAGCAACCGGCGGCCGTGCTGTCGGTCACCATGTCCGTATACGTGACCTCACCGGAAGCGAAGGCGCAGTTGTCGGCAAAGGCGGCCTCACCCATGCCGGTCATGTCCGTGGACAGGTCGGTGGCGCAGAGGGCGGACACCGGGACCTGCAGGTCGCCCGGCAGGGTCAGGTCGATGGACGGCGCTTCGGTGTCCACCACGTGGATGAGCTGGACGCAGAGGGTCTCGTTGTCGAACAGGTCGACGGCGGACCAGGTGCGCTGAAGCGTGTAGCAGGCGCTGGACGTCTCGTCGATGATGGACTCGCCGAGGTAGGACACAATCGGGCTGCCTGGATCGTTGCAGTTGTCGGTGGCGGTGACCAGCGGCAGCTCCGGCAGGGGCTCTCCGCAGGAAATCGTGGTGTCCGCAGGGCAGTTGTCAAACAGCGGAGCGGTCTCGTCGAGGCGGCAGACTTGTTGCTCGTAGGTGATGGCGCCGCAGCTGTCGTCGAACACCGTGTAGAGGTTCGTGATGCAGGGGTCGCTTTCGGTCGGAACGACGTCCTCGAAAGCAAGGTTGGTGATCAAGTCACCCAGGGCACCATTGACCTCGGTTCCATTGATCTGTCCCTCCCAGGCGAACCAACCACCGAGTCCGTACTCGCAGTTGTGGTCGTTGGCGCCGAGGCCAACCTGGAAGCCGAAGTATCCGTTGCTCGGGGCGTGGTTGAGTTGCAGCAAGCTGCCCTCGAAGTCCCCGGTTCCCTGCAGGTAGCTCTGGTCGCTCTTGAGCATGTAGATGTCCCACTCGTCAAACGGCAGGTCGCTGCAGGTGTAGATGTACTTGAATCCCTTGCCCTGGTCGGCCCAATCGGCACCGGAGGTCCGGTCCTCGAAGACATAGAAGACCTCAAAGGACTGGTCGGGGTTGAGCTCGTTGGCCACGCTTCCTTCGAGGATGGCGATGTCGTTGGCGAACTGGGTGAAGGTCAATCCGTCCCCAGTCTCGATGAAGTAATCGGAGTCGGCGAGGCCGGCCATTTCCAGTCCGTAGATGCGGATGGCGGCGTCTGGGCCCATTCCGTAGGCGGTCGTGGCGTTGCCCACGGAATACGGCATGTTGTAGGGTGCGGACACGCAAGCCACCTCGTCATACTCGGCACCGGTGCAGGTGTTGAATGCGGACGTGGGGCTTTCGCAGGTCAGGTCCTCGAGGTCTTCGAGGCACTCGACGGTGTAGTCCACGACGGGCGGGTCGAAGGCGAGGCACTCGGGGTCACAAGGGTCCAGTTCAAGCGGGTTGCCGTCACAGTCGAAGCCGATTTCGGCGTACGTGCAGGAGCCGTCCTCGTCGGTGGCGTCTTCGTCATAGTTGCAGGCCTCGGCATCGGTACAGCCGGGCACTTCCTCCTCGTCGCAGAGCCCGTCGCCATCGGCATCAGACAGGCAGTTGCCGTCGCAGTCGAGGTAGTCCTCGGCTGGGTAGGTGCACAGGCTGTCGTCCGCATCTGTGGCGTCGGCGTTGTAGTTGCAGGCCAGCTCATCGCTGCAGCCCGGAATCTCGGCCTCGTCGCAAATGCCGTCGCCATCGGCGTCGTTGAGGCATTCACAATCGCAGTCGTAGTAATCGGCGCCGCAGTACTGCTCCGGGTACACGCAGGTGCCCGGGATGGTGGCGTTCTCGTTGTAGTTGCAGGCAGTCTCGTCCATGCAGCCCTCGATGGCCTCACCCGAGAGGTACGGCAGGTCGGCCGGATCGTCGAAGGTGCCGAGTTCTCCGCCCTCCTCGATGGCGAGCAGGTCGAAGTCGAGTTCGTACAGCGCGCAGTCATTGGCGTCGAACAGGTTGAGCTCGACCGTCTGGTCCGCCTCGAGGTAGAGGTTCATGTTGACCCAGGAGGCCCCGTCGAATTCGAAGGTGATGCCGGTGCC
>PKDZ01000014.1 GCA_002862785.1 Flavobacteriales bacterium | reverse complement strand
GTAGGCCTCCGTTTCAAACAAGGCGCGCATCTGGTCCGGCGCTCCAGCCAGGTCCTCCACGGTTTCGAACAACGGCACGAAATCGAGCGCCATCTCAGCCCCGGCATGGGCATGGCGCGCCATGGTGAACAGGCGAACCACATCCTCGGCCCCCCGACAATTGCTGATGATGAAACGGTGACAGCCACGCGGCCCGTTGAGCTGCTGGATTTCCCGGATGGACTCCATCACCTTCCATGCGTCCTGCACGACCTCGTCCGTTTCTTCAGCCATGGGGTCGACCCCCTCGGTGGCCAGCAGGGCATCGATTCCGGCCGGCAACCCCAGCGCATCGGCCGAGCGCTTCAGGACTCGGCTGTCCTGCCGGATGTCGATGGCTGCGAAATGCCGGCCAAACATGAGGATGGCCACCCGGAGCAAGGCGATCTCCTCGGCGTGGAGCCCGCCGAAGTCCTGACGGACGCGGGCTTCGATCGCTTCCAGTCCTTCCAGCACGTCCTCGTCGTCGAAGACCTGTGAATCAATGGCCAGGATGGCCTCCTCCACCTTGGACTGGAGGGCATCGAGTTCGATGTCGAGCCCTTTGAACGTGATGCGGCGGCGCAACAGGCGGAAGGCCCGACGATAGCAGCGAAGCAGGGTAAGCCGGAGGCGACGAGCCACACGCAAAGTGGTTCCAGCATCGACATAGGGGTTGCCATCCCGGTCCCCACCCGGCCAGAAGCCGACAGAGAACAAACCGGCCGCCACATCGAGGGACACCCCGGTCGACGCTGATACGCGGAGCGCGAGCCGCGGCAACGCCTCGAAGAAGACGTGCTCGAGGTACCAGCTCTGCCGCACGGCTTCCTCATACGGCGTGGGCTTCTTGGCCTGGAAGAAGGGCGTCAGGCCCAACTGGTGGAGCAGGTTGTGCGCGCTTTCCAAGTCACCCGCTTCGATGCGGGCCGTGAGGTCCGTGATGATGCCGAGGGCGGTGCCGGGATAGAACTGCGTCGGGTGGGCGGTCAACACCACGCGGACGTGTTGGCCGCGGAGGGCGTCCGAGAGGGCGTCATCCAGTCCCCGGCGGGCGATCCGGGGCAGGATGCCAGCGAGCGACTCTGCGCCCTCCAGATCGTTGAGCCGGTCATATCGGGCGTCTTCCAAGGCATCCACCAGGACCACTTGACGCTCGATGTATTGGACATACCGGAACAACAGCCCCAAACGCTCCTCTTCGGGCAGGTGCACTTCAGACAGGTGCTCGGTGAGGAGGTCCATCGGCGACCGGCCCTCGGCCAGTCCATCGCGGCAGGCTTCTGCAAACAGCGGCACGCGGAGTCCCGTGCCCCGGATCCCGTCGAGCGGCAGGGTCAGGAAAATACTGTTGTAGACTTCAAAGGGGCGCGCCACAGCGGACGCGTAGGTCGAATGCTCCATGGAGTTCGGGATTGCGGTGAATCCGGAGCATTGCCGGGTTCCCCGAAATTACAACACAGCCCCCTCCCCGGTTCGGTTCCCTCCACCGCCCGCTAACTTCGCGGCATGGAATACCGCAGGCTGGGGCGCAGTGGCCTCCAATTGTCCGAACTGTCTCTCGGAAGCTGGATCACCTTCGGCAACCAGATCGAGGACGGAACCAGTGGCCGGTTGCTCGACCTGGCCTACGATGCCGGCATCAAAGAGATTCTCGACAACGCGCCCGGCCGGCCCGAATATTGATTCGATGCGCATCGACATCCTCTCCGCCGTTCCCGACCTGCTCCAGGGCCCCTTCAGCGAAAGCATCGTGGGGCGCGCCCGAAAATCCGGGGTCGTGGAAGTCGAAGTCCATGACATCCGCAAGTGGACCACCGACAAGCATGGCAAAATCGACGACACCCCATTCGGCGGGGGCGCCGGCATGGTCATGGCCATCCAGCCCATCGTGGATGCCATCGCGGATCTGAAGTCCCAACGCGATTACGACGAGGTCATTTACCTCACGCCGGACGGAGAGCGCCTCGGTCAATCCCGGGTGAACCAATTGAGCCTGTCCGGCAACCTGCTCATGCTCTGCGGCCACTACAAGGGCATCGACCAGCGGATCCGCGACCACGTGATCACCCTTGAACTCAGCATCGGCGATTACGTGTTGAGTGGAGGGGAATTGGCCGCTGCGGTCCTGGCCGATGCCATCGTCCGCCTTGTCCCAGGCGCCATTGGGGATGGGGAAAGCGCCCTGACCGACAGTTTTCAGGATGGACTCCTTGCGCCTCCAGTGTACACGAGGCCTGCGGAGTGGAATGGTCACGCCGTCCCGGAGGTCCTGCTCGGAGGCCATCATGCCGACATCGACCAATGGAGGATGGAACAGGCGATGGAGCGCACAAAACGACTTCGCCCCGACCTGTTGGACGAGGCTTGAAGTTTCGTAATATTGCACCCCGTTAATTCGGACACCCACATTCCCATCGTCATGGATCGTCTTCGTCAAATTTCCCAGCAGCTCAACAAAGTGCAGGACTGGCCCGACTTCAAGGCCGGCGACACCATCAAGGTGAGCTACAAGATCAAGGAGGGCTCCAAGGAGCGGACCCAGGTCTTTCAGGGCACGGTCATCCAGCGCCGTGGCGTGGGAGCCACCGAGACCTTCACCGTCCGGAAGATGGCGTCGGGAGTTGGTGTCGAGCGGGTGTTCCCGATTGGAAGCCCCTTCCTCGAGGCCATCGAAGTGATAAAGGCGGGTAAGGTCCGCCGTGCGCGCATCTACTACCTGCGCGGCCTCACGGGCAAGAGCGCCCGAATCAAAGAGAAGCGCTCCTTCCAGAAGGCCAAGTAATCAGACCTTCACCCAACGCAGAGAAGCCGGACCCATGTCCGGCTTCTCTGCGTTCGGGCCCACCCCGCCGTATCTTCACGGTCCATGGAATCCCCCTTCGAGATCCAGATCATCTGCAGCACGCCCGGCGATGTGTCCCGGGCCCAACGCAGCGGGGCCACCCGGATCGAGCTCGCAGGGTGCTACACCGCAGGCGGGGTGACCCCTTCACCAGGAACCATCCGGAGCTGCCTTGCCGCGACGGACTTGCCCGTCGTCGTCACTCTCCGTCCGAGGGAAGGTCACCTCGTGTACAGCGCCTCCGAGAAAGAAATCATCCTCCAAGATGCGGAGTGGTGCCTCCAGCAGGGCGCTCAACAGGTGCTCATTGGAGGACTCAATGCCCATCTGGAGTTTGACTTCGATCTCCTCGAAGAAGCCATCCAACGCTTCGGCGGGGAGAAATTGATGGTGGGGCGCGCGCTCGACAGTGCCAAGAAGCCCCACCGCGACTTCGAGCACTTGTCGGGCATGCCAGTGGCCGGCTTGGCCTCCAGCGCCGGAAAGGGCAACGCCATCAAAGGACACGAGGACCTGGTCGACTGGCAGTCTCGCGTGGATTTCGACATCTACGCCTCAGGAGCGGTGCTGCCACATGGGGCCGCGCGCATGTGGACCGCCGGGTTGTCCTGCTTCCGGGCCTCAGCGCGGCACAGCGCCGGCGTGGCCCACGAGGGCCGCTGGTTTGAAGGAGAACTCTATCCCGTAGACGCCAAGCGCGTCGCCTTCCTCGCGAAAGCCATCCGCAAGGCCATCGCCAACGAAGAGGCCGGCCTTCCTCCGGATTCGGAATCCTGAGCTCAGCCGGCCAGCACCTCGGCCACCCGGGCCCGAACGGCCACTTCCTTCTCCCCGGCCTCCAGCTCCAGTTGACTGCACCGAGCCAGCATCTCCTGGGCTTTGGTCCGGTCCTTCAGGTCCGCGGCATTGACCCGGACGTTCATCACGGCGCCCAGCACGGCCGTCCGCGCACAGAGCGCGCCGACCCCGGCATCGGTCACCGAATTCGGATTGCCCCGCTCGGCCATGTCCGCCATGACCTCCATCGACGCGAGGGCGAGTTCCGCGACCTCCAGTGGAGTCTCCATGGCCCCGAGGGTCGCGGCCTGAATGGCCGCGGATCGCTCTGCCTTCTGGGCCTCGTTGCCCTTGGGCATACCGAAAGCGGCCATGATCGCGTCAAAAGCCGCCGTGTCCTCATCGACCAACTGCAGGAGCCGGACCTGCAGGGTCATGCCCCGCTCGGCCACCTCGCTGAAGGCCTCCCACCGGTCGTCCCATCCGCGCTTGTGGGCGCTGAGGTTGGCGACCATCGTGCCCAACGAAACGCCGAGGGCCCCGACATAAGCCGAAATGGAACCGCCTCCCGGAGCCGGGCTCTCACTCGATGTCTCCTCGGCAAATTCTGTCAGCGTCATGGAGGCCAGCGGCGCCAGATTGTCCCCGGCATCCTCGAGCAGATATTCAATGACCCTCTTGCGGGCATCAAATGGGGCAAGGTCATCGAGCCCCAACGACTTGACCGCCACCTTCACCTTTTCGGGCTCGCTGATGCCCAGGCTGCGGTTCTGCTTGTGCAAGTAATGGTGCGCCGCATCAATCAGGACACGCTTGGGAATCAGGCCGACAATTTCACTTCCCGTCACCCGCATCCCACGGGCAATGGAGCGCTCGCATGCGGCATCGAAGGCTTCGTGGACGGTGGTCACGGAGATGTTGGTGAGGTTGAGGGACAATTGAGCGACCCCATATTCCTCGATGTACCACCCGATGCCCTTGACGCACTTCAAGAGGCCCGGCTCGCGCATCGGGTTTCCCTCCGCATCGTTCACGACGGGACCGGTCAGGCCACCCTCCCGCTTCACGCGGCCATTCTCGCGCAGATCAAAAGCCACCGCATTGGCCCGGCGGCTGGAGGTGGTGTTCAAATTGATGTTGTAGGCCACGAGGAAATCCCGGGCACCAATCGCCGTCGCCCCGGTGGTGCGGGCGCGGTCATTGAATTCGGCCGGACCGAAATCGGGTGCCCAAGCCGGGTCCGACAGCTTGTCGAGCCCCTCATACTCGCCCTTCCGGCAATGGGCCAGATTTTGCCGCGCGGGTTGGGTGGCGGCTTCCTCATAGAAATAACCGGGAATGCCCAGCTCCTCGCCCATCCGCTTCCCCAGCGCATGGGCAGCCGCTTTGCAGTCCTCCATCGTCACGCCGGCCACGGGAACAAACGGACAGACGTCCGTCGCCCCCATCCGTGGATGCTCACCCTGGTGCTTGGACATGTCGATGAGCTCACCGGCTTTCTTGATCAAACGGAAGGCGGCTTCGACGATGGTCTCGGGCGGCCCCACGAAGGTGATCACCGTGCGGTGGGTCGAATTGCCGGGATCGACGTCCAACAGACGGACGCCCTCGACCGTTTCGACGACAGCCGCGATGGCGTCAATCTTGGCACGGTCCCGTCCCTCGCTGATGTTGGGGACGCATTCGATGAGTCGGGTGGTCATGGTGGCGGATTTGCGTCCGCCAAACTACTGCGTCTTTCAGTCGCAGGCACTGCCCCATTGGGACAACAATGTCAACAAGTCGGGCGCCCCAATCTGCCCATCCCCATTGATGTCACTGGCACATTGAAGGGCACAACTTCCATCGTCCACAGTCGCATCCGGGTCGTAATTGACCGCGGCGGGATCGAGGCACCCGGCGAGGACACAACTGCCGTCATCGAGTGTGGCCAGCGCATTGTAGTTGGCCGCAAAGGCATACGTGCATCCGGACACACCGTCGACCACTTCCACAAAGGCCACCACGGGCTCGCTGGTGCACGTGATGCCCTGGCTTCGGACGGTCCAGTCGTAGAAGAAATAGTAATAGCCGAGGCCCGCCGCATTGGGAATCGTCGTGGACTGGATGGTCGCCATGCCTCCGACGTCGTAGGGATAAGCCAACTCACCTGCCGCATTGTCCCGCCACAGCCCCAGCTCCTCGGCTTCCGCCGTCAGCGCATAGTCCAAACCCGGTTCCAGAGCGAAATCGAGCTGCACCGTGTTCCAACCCGGCTGGAGGATGACCACCGTGCTCAGGATTTCCCCAACCTGTGGCAGGGACACCCGAACGAGCCGCGGTCCGGCACTTTCGGCCCGCATGCGAACCGTCTCCAGGACAATGGGCTCGTGCACGTCGAATCGGAGTCCATAGGTGTCGGAGTCAATGAAGCCCCCGGAGGAACTCGTCGTCTTGCCGCCGGTTCCTTCCCGGACATCCCGCTGGGCTTGGGCCTGCACCCACCACCCGGTACTCAACCCGAGTGGGACGGTCGTGAAGGCGGGGCCCTGAGAAATGAACGGTCCCAAAGTCTCCGTGGTGCCCGCCAACAAATCCTCCCATGCCGTCGGTCCCCAAGGGGCATACCAGCGCAAAACGGCGTCGTCGAGAACAATCGGCTCAAACGTGTGCGATGTTCCGGTCGGAACCACGGCTTCCGGCACGATGGGCTCCAGCGGGGAGTCGAATACCGAGAGCTCGACAGGATTTGAAATGTCGATGTATCCGCACAGGTTCGTGGTCTGCACCGTCAGGGTATCCGAGGACGCCGTGAACAGCGTATCCGCCGAGACCCCATTGGACCAGAGCACATCCAACTGGTTTCCTGCCACAGTCAACGCGCGGATGGTCCCGGAACAGAATTTGGCGGGGCCATCCAGTTCAATCACGGGAGGCTGCGCCGGAATGACGGAGATGTCGAGGGCAGGAGACACCACTGTGCACCCTTCTCCGGCCGACAACAATGCCTGGGCAATGCCGGGCTCGGTGAAGACCCGGCCTGAAGGCCCTTCCACACCACCCGTCCAGGAAGAGGCCGTCCACCCCTCCGGGACAGACAGGACCAGGGAGTCCCCCGGGCAGAGCTCAGCTTCCAAGGGCCAGTCAAGCTCGGGAGAGAGTCCAAGGCAGGGTGTTTCGAGGACCGTGTGATACGCGTCGACCGCAGGGTCCAGCATCACCGTCCGAAGACCACTGGGCCAGAAGAACTCGACGCTGTCCACGGAGGTGTGGTCAGCCAGACCGAAGTTGAAGGTCAACGGGCCACAGGAACTGTAGCTGTAGCCGATGAAACTCTGGTCGGTGCGCACGTAATCAGGTGCGGCGTGGACCACCACCCGGGCGCCCGCCGCGTCACGGGGAGACACCACCCCCTCGAGTTCGAACCCAATCCAATGGTGCTCCAGATCCTCGTTGAGGAACAGCTGGCAACCGGGGTTGGTGTTGACGAGCGTATTGACCACCAGCAAGTCCTCCGTGCCATTCCCATCGAAGTCCGCCACCACCGTGGCATATCCGCTGAACTGGCTTTCAATGGCCTCACCCGGAGCGATGTCGGTGAACGTCAAGTCCCCGTTGTTGTGGTACAGAAGGTTCGGGTACGGACTGAAGAAATACTCGTTGGCCACATACAGGTCGCGTTCCCCATCGTGGTCATGGTCGATGAAGGCCGTGCCCCAGCCCATGCCCCAATCCCCGACTCCCGCGGTTTCCGTGATGTTCTCGAACGGCAGGATGCTCCCGTCTTCCGGCTGGGGACCTGGATTGAGGAAGAGGTCGTTGGGGAGGTTGTTGGAGATGTACAGGTCCAAATAGCCGTCGTGGTCGAGGTCGGTGGCGTCCACCCCCATCCCTTGGGCACTGAGGTCGAGGCCCCAGGCAGGCGCCTCATCCGTGAACGAACCGGTTCCATCGTTGATGTAGAGCTTGTTGGCCTGATTCCCATCGTGGGTCAGATAGAGGTCGAGGTCCCCATCGTTTTCGATGTCGAGGAACAGGGCCCCCATGCCAATCAGGTTGTCAAAGGCGCCGGAGGCAAAGTAGCCGTCGGTGTAGCCCCCCTCTCCATCCGACATCCAAAACTCGTTGGGCTGGTTCATGTTGACCACGTAGAGGTCGAGCCATCCGTCGAGGTTCACATCCGCGGCATGGGCACTCCGGCATTGGCCTTCCGTCCCCACCCCCAGCTCGTCGGTGATCTCCGTGAAGGTGCCTCCGTCATTGCGCCAGAAGCGGTTGGCATCGCCCGTATTGCAACTGAACAGGTCGGGATCCCCGTCATTGTCGTAATCGTAAAAAAGGGACGCCATGGTGAACCCGTCATCCTCCACTCCGGCCTCGACAGCGACGAATTCCGCATTGCCCTCATTGCGGTAGAGCGTGTTGGTGGCCAATCGACTCCCCACGTAGACGTCCAAATCCCCATCGAGGTCATAGTCCGCCACGGAGGCCGTGTGGTTGAGGTAATTCCCCGCCAAACCCGCCTGCACACTGTGGTCCATGAAAGACGAGGACTGGCCTCTGGCCATTCCCATCCAAGCCATCAGGCCCAGCCAACACATCCAAGACTTCAGGTTCTTCATCTGCTCAGCACCCGCCATGGCGCGCCATGGCGGATGGCATGGATCAACAAATCAAGATACAACAGGGTTCAGGAGACCCAATGACCGCGGGCCAGGACACGGTCCGCAAGGGGGTCTCCAAAGGCATAGAGCGCCTCATCCACAGAACGCAGTGGGCGGGTCACAATCAAGCTGGCCTCCTGCCCAACCGCGAGTCCACCGACCTGGTCAGACAGGCCCAGTGCGGCCGCACCGTTGACGGTCGCTGCCACGAGGGCCTCCACGGGCTCGAGCCCCATTCGAAGACAGCCCAATGACGCCGCCAAATGAAGGTTACCGGAAGGAGCCGACCCCGGATTGAAGTCCGTCGCAATCGCGAGGGCACACCCGGCATCCACCAGCGTCCGGCCTGGCGTGTAGGGCAGATCCAGGAAGAGCGAACACAGGGGAAGCGCCACGGGCACCGTCTCGCTGGAGGCCAGCTCGGCCACGTCCTGGGCTTCGAGCACCTCGAGATGATCCACGCTCATCGCCCCCATGTCGACACACAGAGCCACCCCCCCACCAGCCGTGAATTGGTTGACGTGGACCTTGGCCGGAAGCCCCCGCAATCGAGCCTGCTCCAGCAGCAAGCGGGTTTCCTCCAATCCGAAATACCCCTCCTCACAAAAGATGTCGACATGATCGGCGAGTTCCTCTTCCACCACGGCGGGAAGCACCTCATCGACCATGTACCGGGTGTAGGCCATGGCATCCGACCATCCCTGCGGCACGGCATGGCACCCGAGGAACGTGGTCTTCACTGGAATCCGATCCAGCGCGCCCAACCTGCGTGCCACGCGCAGCATCTTCAGTTCGGACTCGAGGTCCAATCCATAGCCCGATTTGATCTCGATGGCTCCTGTGCCCATCCGAATCAGTCGCTCCATCCGTTCCAGTGAAACGTCAAACAGCGCATCTTCACTCATCTCGCGCAAGGCCCGGGCGCTGTTCAAGATGCCCCCCCCTCGGGCTGCAATTTCCTGATAGCTCAGGCCCCGGATTCGGTCCACAAACTCTCTCTCCCGCGAAGCTGCGTGAACCAGGTGCGTGTGGCTGTCAACCCATGCGGGCGAGACCATCCGCCCGGACGCCTCCACGACCTCGAGGCCGTTCCAATCTGTGATTCCTGGGAATTCCGCCATGGCCCCACCGTCGATCACCCGACCCTCCTCGATGGCCAGCCAAGCGTCTTCCAAGACAGGAAGCTGGCGCATGTCGGCCCCCTTCATGGGGCCAAGGGGCGCATGTCCAAACCCAACCAAGTGGCCGATGTCCTTGATCAGCAGGCGTCCGCGCGCAAATCCGGTTTCCATGGCCACAAGGTCGCACAATCCATCGCGACCTGCCCTCGTACCTTTGCACCATGCCAGGCAATTCCTTCGGATCGGTCTTTCGGTTGACCACATTTGGTGAATCCCACGGCAGCGCCATGGGCGGCATCGTCGATGGCGTTCCCGCCGGCGTTGTCCTCGATCTCGACCGGATTCAATCCGAACTCGACCGGAGGCGGCCGGGTCAAAGCGCCCTGACCACCCAAAGAAAGGAGTCCGACCGGGTCACCCTGTTGTCCGGCGTTCACGAAGGACGCACCACGGGAACCCCCATCGGCTTCACCGTGCCCAACGGCGATGCGCGCAGTGGCGATTATGACCACCTCGCCGACCGCTATCGCCCGAGTCACGCCGACTTCACCTACGATGCCAAATACGGCCACCGAGACCACCGTGGCGGTGGTCGGGCCAGCGCAAGGGAAACCGTGAGCCGGGTCGTGGCCGGTGCAATCGCCCGGCAAATGCTCGAACAACTTCTGCCCGATGCGCAGCCTGCCGTGTCCGCCTATGTCGAGCGCGTCCAGGACATCGCCATGCCGGAAGCACCGACCTTCCACAGTCCGGACGTGGTGGACGCGACCCCTGTCCGCTGTCCCCATCCAGAAACCGCCCAGCGCATGATCGACCGCATTGGTGAAGTCCGCAAGGCCGGAGACACCATCGGAGGCGCCGTGGCGGTGGTGGCCAAGGACATCCCCGCCGGTTGGGGAGAACCCGTCTTCGACAAGCTGCACGCCGACCTCGCCAAAGCGCTGTGGAGTCTGCCTGCCGTCAAAGGACTCGAACTGGGCAGTGGATTCTCCGGTACCCTCATGCGCGGCTCGGAGCACAACGACGCCTTTGTCGCCAAGGAAGGCGGCATCGGAACCGTCACCAACCACAGCGGCGGAATCCAAGGCGGCATCAGCAATGGAGAAGACATCGTCCTGCGCATCGGTTTCAAGCCCGTGGCCACCATCGTGGAAGAACAAAGCACCGTCGACCGCGACGGCGTCCCGACCCGCGTCGCCGGCCGTGGACGACACGACCCGTGCGTCCTGCCCCGAGCGGTGCCTCTGGTCGAGGCCATGGTGCTGCTGGTGCTTGCCGACCATGCCTTGAGACAGCGCTCCGCCCGCCTGTGAATGGGTAGCTTGCACCTCGAAAGAATCGAACACCTTCCATGCGCCTCGCCCTCCATTGGCAAGTCCTGATCGGCCTCGCAATCGGCGTCCTGTACGCCTGGCTCTCCATTCAATTCGGATGGAACGAGTTCACCATCGACTACATCAAACCCCTCGGAGACATCTTCATCAATGTCCTGAAGCTCATTGCAGTACCCCTCGTTCTCTTCAGTATCATTTCAGGAGTTTCGAGCCTCGGTGACCCGGCCAAACTGGGGCGCCTCGGCATCAAGACGGTCGTCACCTACCTCCTGACGACGATGACCGCCGTCGTGGTTGGCCTCGTGCTCGTCAACCTGTTTCAACCCGGTGCACGGGTCTCAGAAGACCTGCTCGAATCCAACAGAATTCGCTACGAGCTCTGGCGGGACGCCAACGGCATCGAGGTGCTAGACGACATCAGCCTGCTCACCGAACCCCGACTCGAATCCAAGGTCGAAGAGATCACCGGCGAGTCGGTCCAAATGAACGACTGGGTCATGGACAAGCTCACCAAAGCCGAGCGGACCAAATCCAGCGGCCCGCTGCAGCCCCTCGTCGACGTGGTGCCCACCAACATCTTCCGAGCCCTGGCCGACATGTCGATGCTCCAGATCATCTTCTTCGCCGTCTTCTTCGGCGTGGTGCTGGTGGGTCTGCCAAAAGAGACCTCGGCCCCGCTGACCCGAGCAGTCGAAGCGCTCAATGAGGTCTTCGTTCAGATGGTGTGGATCGTGATGAAGGCCATGCCCCTGTTCGTCTTCGCGCTGATGGCCGGCCAAATCGTCACTGCCGCCGGCAGTGACCCGGAGATGTTCCGGCAACTGCTGGAATACCTGCTGCAATACAGTCTGGTGGTCCTGCTCGGCCTGGCCTTCATGGTCTTTCTGTTCTACCCGTCCCTGGTCGCCCTCCTGGTCCGGAAGCTGGGCTACCGGAAGTTCATGAGCGGCATGCGCGATGCGCAAATCACGGCGTTCTCCACTTCCAGCTCGGTCGCCACGCTTCCGGTGACAATGGATTGCGTCCGGAACCGGATTGGCGTCTCGGAACGCACCACGAGCTTCGTCTTGCCCATCGGGGCCACAGTCAACATGGACGGCACCTCGCTCTATCAGGCTGTGGCCGTGGTATCGCTTGCCCAATTCCACATGGTCGACCTCAGCCTCGCCCAGCAAGCGGTGATCGTCCTGACCGCGACCCTGGCCTCCATCGGGGCCGCAGCCGTGCCCAGCGCCGGATTGGTCCTGATGATCATCGTCTTGGAAAGTGTGGGATTGAACCCGGCGTGGATCGCCCTCATCTTCCCCGTCGACCGCATCCTGGACATGTGCCGCACGGTGGTCAACGTGACTGGCGACGGCGCCGTGTCCACCCTTATCGCCCACAGCGAGGGAGAGCTCGATGTGCCCGAGGCCTGACGCCATGCCCGCCGTGACCGGTGCCGGCCTGCTTCTCGGGCTGCTCCTGTTGCAGATGCCCCTGTCCATTCGAGGCCAGGAGGACGACCCCTGCACAATCGAGCCGACCGCCAAGGCCGCCAAACTCATCGAACGGGGAACCGACAAGCGGAAATACGATGCCGACAAGCGCCGGGTTTACCTCGAGGACGCGCTCGAGGAGGATGAGAACGCCCTGCAAGCCGCCTTCGCCCTCGGGCTCCTCGCCCACACACAGGCCCGGAGGACGGGGGAGGGATTCAGCGAAGCCCGCGCCCTCTTGTTGTCTGTCCACGATGCCTGTCCCCGTTTCGACGAGGAGGTGCCGTACACGCTGGGGGCCATCGCCTACGCTGAGGACCGGAATCAAGAGGCAATGGACTGGTTCGACCGGTTTCTCCAGTGGGAATCCCGGACGGGGAAACCGATTTCACCGCGCAACCGCAAACGGATCGAGCAAGTGGAAAGCGTCCTGCCCGAATTGCAGTTCCTCATCGAATACACCGCGAACCGAGATGCCGCACCACCCCGCATCCTGAACGAGGTGGCCACAGGAGATGCCGAATACCTTCCTGCGCTGTCCGCCGATGGCACGCTCCTGTTCTTCACCCGTGCCGGAGAGCGCAAGGCCAAGGGGGACCTCGTGAGCCGGTCCTTCGAGGATTTCACCTGGGCCCGGCGGACGGGCCCCTCGGTCCCCTTCGATTCCGGCCACCCACTCGATGACCCCTTCAACCAGTCCTCCGGATACGGCGGCGCTTCCATTTCCGTGGACAACCGGTCCCTCTATCTGGCCATCAAGACACCGGCCCCCGGCAATCCGGAAAACATCGACCTCTTCTCCACGCGCTATTCGTTGCTAGAGGACACCGGGGACGAGCGGGTCTACTTGTGGACGGATCCGGAACCCCTCGGCAACCTGAACACGCCGGACGGATGGGAAAGCCAGCCCGCCATCAGTCCAGATGGCCAGACGCTCTTTTTCGCGGCCGTTCGCCCCGGCACAACACCGGACGAGAACGGCCATCCCTCCATCGATGTGATGGCCTCCCTCTGGGACGGAACCCAGTGGACAGCGGCGTCCCCCTTGCCCGCCCCAATCAATGGTCCATCCAGCGACAAGGCCCCCTTTCTCCACCCGGACGGACGAACGCTGTACTTCGCCTCCAACCGGACGCCAAGTGGCGGGGGATATGACATCTGGATGTCGAAGATGGACAGCCTGAAATCGCCGCTCGACGCCGGAGCCTGGTCCAACCCGGTCAACCTCGGCTTGCCCCTCAACACCGAGGGAGACGAGCACGGCCTCGTCATTTCCGCCGACGGATCGACCGCCTATTTCTCCAGCCGGAGACCGGGCACCCAGGGCCTCGACATCATGACGTGGACCCTGCCGGGGTCCCTCCGTCCCCGCGCCTCCGTGGTCGTCCGAGGCACCCTCGAAGTGAGCGAGGAACTGGGCGACACCCCCATTTCGCTGGAGCT
>PKDZ01000071.1 GCA_002862785.1 Flavobacteriales bacterium | reverse complement strand
ATCCAAGACTTCCTCGAAACGCCCCGGTTTTCGACCGGGTATGCGGCCCTTCACCACACCCTTGGCTTCACCACGGAGGCCCACATGCTCAAGCCGTTCGACGACCGGGTCGAGGCCACCCTTCGTTTTCTCGATGTGCTGCTTGAGGCCGGGGTCCGCCATGCGGAGGTCATTGACGCCTTGAGGAAGGCCCAGGACCATGCCTATCGCCACACCACTAGCCACCCGGTGGACTGGGTCCTGGACACGACGGCCGTGGATTCCGTGCGCTTCGGTGGATTCGAAGCCCGGTACGAATGGAGCACGGTGACCGGGTCCAAACGACTCCGCTACGACCGGTCCGCCCCGTGGACCCGAAACATCGCCCACCTGCACACCTTCCGTCCGACACAGGAAATCAGCCTGCCCGCCGCCTTCATCGTGCCCCAAGCCTGGCGCCATGTCCTCGCTCGACTCAACGCCAATGGAGTCGAGTCCTTTCCCATTCCTCGGGACACCTCCCTGACGGTGGAAGTCTCCCGCATTGTCGAACACAGCGCACCAGCCCGGCCCTATGAAGGACATCATCTCCGGACGGCGACTTCCCTTTCGCGTGATCTCGAACGCGTTCAACTGTTTGCTGGCGACTTGGTCATCCCAATGGACCAGAGAGCGGCACGATACCTTTTGGAAACGCTGAGTCCGCAAGGAGTGGACGCGTTTTTTCGATGGAACTTCTTCGACAGCGTTCTCCAGCAAAAGGAACATTTCTCTTCCTATGTGTTCGAGGACACAGCCGAACGCCTGCTTGACGAATCCAGCCAACTCCTGATGGAACTGGATTCTGCCCGAAACGGACGGGAGATGTCGCCGCGTGCCCAGCTCGACTTCATCTATCGCCGTTCACCGCACAGTGAAGGCACAGCTGGACGCTATCCCATTTTTCGGATTCCGTCCAATCAACCGATTCCATTTCATGAGTGACCTCCTCCACCAGTTCATCTCTGGATACCATCAAACGGTGCGCACATTGAGGCGGGAGGTCCTCGATGCGACCCCTGGGCAATGGCGACTGGCTGCCGACACGGTGGCCAGACTGTACATCCCGCCACGCGACCTCATCGTCGAGCCGCATGAACGGCGCGGTCTTCCCGGGGAACTGGTTCGGAGGCAGTCCATCCCGGATTCAGCCAAGCCCATCGTCTGGATTCACGGGGGCGGATTTGCGTTCGGATCGCCCCGAACCCATCGAGCTGCCGCCGCAGCACTGTCAAAAGCCACCCAGCGTCCGGTTTGGCTGCCGCACTACCCCTTGGCCCCGGAACATCCGTATCCCGCCGCCCTGGATGCACTCGATGGAACAGGGGAGGAGGCTCCCCTCGACATCGTAGGCGACTCGGCGGGTGGCAACCTGGCTTTGGCCTGGGCCTTGAGACGAGGGGTGGGAGACCGGCTGATTCTGCTTTCCCCTTGGCTGGACCTCCGAGTGGACGGCCCTTCGGCCCGGACAAACGCATCGCGCAACAGCGCCTTTGACCGAGAAGACCTTCGAGAATATGCCGGTCTGTATCTGGCCGGAAACACGCCCACTTCGCCTGACTGCAGTCCTTTGCTTGCGACGGCTGGCTCCCTCAGCACGCTGGGCCCCATTCTCCTCGAACACTCTGAAACCGAGCTCTTGGCAGGAGACTCTACAGCCTTTGTTTCCGCATGTGAAGCCGCGAGTCTGAACCTCACGCACGCCACAGAACCAGCGGCTCCGCACGGGTGGCAGCTGTTTCCGGACCTGCTCCCGGAAGCCAAACGGAGCATGACGCGAATGCGCGATTTCCTCGCACAGCCTTGACGGTTCCACCGCGTGTGGTTGACCTTTCCTTCACACAGCGCTTCCAACTTGCGGCCATCAAGCCAAGCAAGAAGCAGGTTTTGATTTCAGGTTCTCAAGACATGGTGGACGCTTCAGCCACTGTGATCCCAGGCTAAGCCACCTCCGAACGCGGGGGTGGCTTTTTTCATTGGACCTCATCCAATGCGTCGAGAAGCCACTGGAGCGCTTGATCGAGCTCTTCCCGCGAAGCGTTGAGTGGAGGAGCCAATCGAAAGCCCTGAGGACGACTGAGAAACCAGAACAGAACGACTCCCCGGCGCCGAGCGGCGGCCACCAACGCCGACACCCGCTCGGGTCCATCGAGATCGACACCGAGAAAATGGCCATATCCCCGAACCGCCATGACCGCGGAATGCTCGGAAAGCGCTCGGCTCCATCGCTCTCCCGTCAAACGAATCGCCTCCCAGTCCAATTCTTCAAGGCACTCGAGGAACGCAGCAGCGGCTGCACAGGCCATTGGGTGGCCTCCAAAGGTGGTGATGTGCCCCAGCTTCGGTTCTTCCCGCAGGGTCGACATCCGATTCTGCCCCGCAATGAACGCCCCAATGGGCATGCCGCCCCCCAGAGCCTTGCCCAGCACGAGCACATCAGGCACAATCCCGTAACGCTGGAAGGCATGGACATGACCTGTCCTCCCAAGACCACACTGAATCTCATCCAAGACGAGCAACGCGCCAACTTCGGAGCAGCGATGGCGAAGGGCCCGAAGATGGTCTTCCGGAACCGGCCGGATGCCCGCATCTCCCTGGATGGTCTCCACAAAGACGGCCGCTGTTCGAGTGGTGATGCGCTCCAAGACACTGTGCTCACCAAAAGGAAGGTGCGACACATCGGGCAGGAGCGGCATGAACGCGTTTCTCCGATGCGAGGAGGTGGACAGGCTCAATGCCCCAAACGTGGCGCCATGATATCCACCTTCAACACCAAGAATTTCTGTTCGACCGGTCACCCGACGAGCCAATTTCATGGCTCCTTCAATGGCCTCGGTTCCACTGTTCACGAAATAAACCGAATCGAGTCCCGTGCCAGTCAAGGTCGAGAGCAATCTCGAAGCCGCCCGGTCTTGAGGGTCTTGGGCATACTCGCCATAGACCATGACGTGCAGATGTCGGTCCAGCTGTTCACGCAAGGCCCGCCGGATGGCCGGGTGGCCATGGCCGAGTGAACTCACTCCGATGCCGCTCACCATGTCAAACAAGCGCTCACCGGATTCCGTCTCCATCCAGCACCCCTCTGCCCGCACAATGCGTTCTCCTAAGGGGTGGGGAGTGGTCATCGCGAGTCCCCTTTGAAGAAAATCAGAATGCTCGCTCATTCGACTGGCTCCACCTCAAAATCAAATTCATCGGCAAACACCCAGGTCGGGTTCCATCTCCCCGGATGCCAATCGGGGATCTCCCCACCATTGTATTGACTGAGTTGCACCTGCAGGTAGCGGGCCAACCGATCACCCTCGAACTCCAACCGCTTCGTTTGCGGGGTGTAATCCCGAGGATCCATGCGCGGGTCACGGCTTCCAAACAGGTCAAAGTCAGCGGTATCCAGGGCCGTCCTGCAGAGCACGAGATTGGGAGCCCAAATCCACGATTTGACATCCTGCAACACCCCAACCCCCATCCGGGTCACACGGTGAACACGGCCGAGATCCACGGTCACCAAGGCGCCCTTTCCATGATATCCCTGCCAATCACCCGTGCGGAAATCCGCCCCTTCGCCGCGAATGCCATCGATGAGGGCCCGGTCTCCACCGGCGGCATATTGATTTGCATACGGGAAACGAATGCTCACGGCATAGTCGGGGTTCACACTGGCAATCCTTCCGGAAACTGTGGCGCTGCGCACACCATCACGGTCTGCCACCATCTGGATGACCTGCGTGCCTTGGATGCGCACCGGGCCTTCAACCAGTGAGAAGGGCACCCCACCATCGTCGGCGTCATCGACCACCCGATGCAACACCACGGCAGCAGAATCAAGGCATCCAATCGTCACGTCCAGCTGTTCTCCCGAATAACTTCTCGGCGCTTTCAGATAGGGAGCCGGAACGAACGCCCCATCGCCCAATGTCCATTCCGAAACCGGCCAATCCGCGCGATTTGTGCCGAATCCTCCCTTGGGAGCGGGAGCATCCCGGAGATCGAAAACCCAATCGCCACCCGCCATCAGTTCAGCGTGGGTCACCCAGCTTCGTGTCACCGGTCGGCCCTGAATCGTGAGTCCGTGAATGTGAACAGACGCGGGCGACTCCCGCTCCGCCCGCATGGCGAGCACAGCGCCGTTGGGAAGGGTCCACGAGGCAGCGTCAAACCGAGGCGTGCCCAGCACATACTGGTCTGAACCCGGGGTGACGGGGTACAGACCAAGGGCACTCCACACGTACCAACTGCTCATTTGACCGCAGTCCTCATTGCCGCTCAGACCATCGGGCGCTGCCGTGTACAGCTCGTCGCAAATGCTGTCAACCAGCGATTGCGTTCGTTCGGGATGACCGGCGTACGACGGCAAATACGCCATGTGATGGGAGGGTTCATTGCCATGGGCGTATTGACCAATGAGCCCTGTGATGTCGCTTTGATGCCGGCCCGCCATTCGGCTTGATCCCGAGAACATCTCATCGAGCATGGAAGCATACCCTTCCGGCCCTCCGAGCAATTCCATGTGCCCGGACACATCGTGCGGTACGAAGAAATTGTATTGCCACCCATTGGCCTCCGTGTACTCGAAGGTGACTTCCGTCGGATCAAAACCTTCCCGCCACGCAGCGCCATACCGCGGCTGGATGAACCCGTTGTCGGGGTTGAACAAATTCTTCCAGCCTTGAGCCCGCCGACCGAACCGGTTCGCCACATCCATTCGCCCCATGTCCGCCGCCATTCGGGCGATGCAGGCGTCATCAAACGCGTACTCCAAGGTTTTGGATACACTCTCGCTCTCCCGCTCAAGGGGCAGGTAACCCAAGCTGTCCCAGACCGGTTTGGACAGTTCATCGGCCGTGGCCTCGGCCACCATGGCCTCGAGGGCCCGCTCTGCATCAAATCCGCGCAAGCCCTTGGCCCAAGCATCTGCAATGACGGGCACTGCGTGGTATCCGATCATACACCCGGTGTAATTGCCGGCCAGCTCCCACATGGGCAACGACCCGCCCTCGTCATGCATGTCGATGAAATTGCGGATGAACTGCTCGGTCCGCTTCGGTTCCAGCACATTGAGCAGGGGATGGGTCGCCCGAAACGTGTCCCACAAGGAAAAGACGGTGTATCTGGGGGAATCGGTGTCTCCCTGGTGAATCTGAAGGTCCGTTCCCCGATACCGGCCGTCCACATCCGTCGCCAGGTTGGGCACGGTCAAACTGTGGTACAGCGCGGTGTAGAAAATGGTCCGCTCATCCGGGTCGGATTCTTGAATTCGGATGCGTCCCAAGGCCTCATTCCACGTGGATTCCGCCTTCGCCTTGGCCGCCTCGAAACCGCGCGCTTTCGGGGCCTCTGCATTGAGGTTGGCCACCGCTCCATCCAGATCCACAAAGCTGAGAGAAACCCTCGATTCTACCGATTTCACACCCTTGAAAACCAGTGAAAATATCGGCACATAACTCAACTCTTGGTTCAACACACCATTCACCTCTTCAACCTCAAGTTCTGCCATCTGATCGAGCCACTCAAACGGCTCGCTGAAGCGCATGGCGAAATAGACATGCTGCTGATCGGCCCAGTTGTCGGAGACCCTCAATCCGACGAGGGTCGAATCGTCCAATGGATACATGCCGTAACTCAGCAGGTCATCGCGGTGCGCCAAGTCCACCACCAACTGCATGGTGTCGGGTTCGGACAGGGTCCAACGATGGAACCCCACCCGTTCACTCGCTGTCAGTTCCACCTGAACCCGGCTCCGCTCCAGCTCACACCGATAATACCCCGCGTGGGCCTCCTGACTGCCCTCCACAAACCGATCGCGATAGCGCTCACGCCAGACAGTACCCGCACCCATCGGACCGACTGTGGGCATCAACAAAATGTCGCCATAGTCACTGACTCCAGTGCCTTGCAGATGGGTGTGACTGAATCCATAGACCACGTCATCCGTGATGTGAAAGCCCCCACAACCATCCCACCCTTCGAGGCGGGTGTCGGGACTGACCTGAACCATACCGAAGGGCACTGTCGCCCCTGGATAGGTGTGGCCGTGCCCTCCAGTTCCGATAAACGGGTCGACCGACTCACACAGCGGCCGCTCCAATCCGGCACACGAAGTGACCAAAACAGCGACCAAAAGCACAGCAGGAAAACGGAATTCGGCAAAAAAGCGGAGACACATGTCAGCGTTGGTTCTTCAAAAGGGAGGGAGATGGCGCACCCGGAGGGACGGAGAGCTCGCCGGGCTTCTTACACACCAGGCACTTCATTCGGTCGTGGAAGCCGAAATGCTGAATCGACGGGGCAGGAGGGTTGAGAATGCTGTCCAGGGCCAATTGCTGAAGAGGAGTCAGGAATCCAGCCACGAAGACATTCCGATCCTCCCGCACGGTGCGGACCTCTTTTCTCAGGGCTCCGACCCGAACGAGCAGCTCGGCCTCATCCATGCCACTCCGCTCGAGAGAATCAATTCGATCCTTGACCCCTTGGGTCCGTTTGGCGGCAGACTCGAACGCGCCGGTCCAGATGCGCTCCACCGAGGGCAAGGGCTGAAAACGAAGCAACAAGGCATCCAACATGCGCCCTTCTGCGCCGGATAAGGACGCCCCATCGCCCTGTGCCGTCCCACCAAAGGCAGAGAGCAAAATCAGCGAAAGGGCAAGGAGGCGCATTGGACAAGCAAATTACCGCGCAGGAGCGAGGTCAGAGGAAAGCAACCAGAGAACCGCACGGCTCCACTCTTCCGCCCCTGCATCGCAGTCAGCCTCGGCAGGAAGGGCGAATTCGCATGCCGGAAGCCCGCCCAGTTCCGTCTGCCGGCTGGGAATGAGCACCTCCAGCGCAGAACCGGGAAGCACCCACGACTCCGGGTTTCCCGAGCAACCTCCACGTCCTCCGAGGGGAGCGCACCCGAAAATCCGAGCTCGGCCACTCTCCTCGAGGGCGTGCGCGAGCAGGAGGGAAGCGCTGAAACTCAGCCCATCCAACAGCACAGCAACCGGAACATCAAGGACGCGCCGAACAGGAGCCAGCGGCATGGCCGGAACTTCGTCGAACTCCCCGTCCATGGACCATTTCCCTTCCCGCTCCACAGGCCATGCCTTCGCTTCGAGGAACACCCCCAGCACCGCATGTCGACGGGAGCGGAAACCACCCAAATTCCCTCTGAGATCCAACATGACGGGCCTGCCGGCTCGCTCCAACTGCCGGACCTGCTTTCTGAACACGGTCCGAAAGGACCGCTCATCACCTGCCCCAAAACTGGGAATCACCCACCTGAGGAAAGCTCCGTGATCCTCCACCCGCATTTCACAGGATGGCGCATGGGGCTCCATGCCGCCCGCCTCCGGAACAGCACATTCCACGGACTCTCCGACAAGGCAAGCCACCCACGGCCACGTCCGCGCCAGCCAAGCGGCCCGAGCACTGGCCGGGAGCCGAAGCCCCGGACCAAATCGGGACCATGGACCTGATACGGCGACCAAATCCGAGGCGGGCAGAGGCGGAGACTGGGCACGGCCCGTCGTCAAACGGTCAAACGGCACCCGCATGTGGGCATCGCCCGCGGCGCGCAACCAGCCATGCACGTGCAACGCCCATTCCAAATTCTCCATGTCTTCGTGGGCCACCATGGCCGCCAGAAGCGCATCCCGCGCCGCCAAACCATCTGCATCTGTCACAGACGCCTCCATCCGCGGCCCCAACAGGGAATCGAGGAACGACACATCCTGCAACCGGGCTTCACGACCGACCACATCCACGATGGCGCCCTGACCGTTGCCGAGCAGAGCGAATGCCAGCGCAAACACCAGCAAGCCGACGCAACGCACGGAGTCAGGCATCCGACGCCGATTCTGGCTGCTCCCGATTCTTGACCATGGTCAGGATGGTGGCAATGGCCACGGTTTCCCCCGTTTCATCGGACACATCCACCTTGAACTTGACAATGCCCTTCAGCACATCATCCGCGCCGCGCAATTCCTGCTGGACCTTTTCCTCGACCGTCAATTGGACCCCGATGGTCATCCCGGGATACACAGGCTTGGTGAACCGACAGGACTCCAGCCCATAGTTCAGCAGGACTGGCCCTTTGTGCGGCTCGACGAACATCCCCGCCGCCTTGGACAACACCCAGTACCCATGGGCAACCCGGCGCTCAAAAATGGTGCCGTCCAGCGCCGTCTCATCCACGTGCGCATAGAAATGATCGCCACTGACGTTGGCGAAATTGACGATGTCCGCCTCCGTCACCGTGTGCCGGTGGGTGGTGTAGGTCATGCCGATTTCGAGGTCCTCAAAATGCTGACGGAAGGGATGCACGGGAGCCTCGGGGCGAGCGGCACCCGGCTGATGTCGCCCGGTGATGGCCGTGATCGTATCGGGATGACCCTGGATGGCCGTGCGTTGCAGGTAATGGTGCAGGCCACGCAGGCCGCCCATCTCTTCTCCGCCACCTGCACGACCGGGCCCACCGTGAACCAACTGCGGCATGGGGCTTCCGTGCCCTGTGCTCTCCTTGGCACACGACGCATCGAGAACGAGGATCCGACCATGGTGGGTCGCGGCCTCCACCACAAACTTCCTAGCCACAGAGGCATTACCTGTAGCAATACTGCAACAAAGAGACCCTTTCCCTTTGTGAACAAGAGAGATGGCGTCATCCAAACTGTCATAGGGAAGGAGCGTGGTCACCGGGCCGAACGGCTCCACGTTGTGGACCTTCTCTGCCGTGAGAGGCGACGATTGAGCCAAGAGACGGGGCGCATAGAAGGCTCCCTTGTCAGGATCACCACCCTCCCAGGTGGGCGACTCAATCGTATAGATGAGCTCCGCCTCCTGCATCAGGTCTGTCACGGCCCGCTCCACCTCGGAACGCTGTTCCAATCCGGCCAACGCGCCCATTCGGACGCCATCCACTGCAGGGTCCCCAATGCGTACCCCATCCAACTGTGCCTTCACAGCATCCCGCACGGCCTCAACCCGCGCCTCAGGCACCATGGCCCGACGAACCGCCGTGCACCTCTGACCGCACTTGATGGTGAGTTCCCGGCGCAATTCCTTCACGAACAAGTCGAATTCGGCCGTTCCCGGCTCCGCATCGGGACCGAGCACCATGCTGTTGAGCGAGTCGGCCTCCAGATTGAACGGCACATTTTCCGCCAGGATTCGGGGATGGGACTTCAGCATCAAGCCCGTTTCAGCAGACCCAGTAAACGTCACGACATCCTGAAACCCCACGTGATCGAGCAGATCACGGGCTGAACCACAGACCAACTGCAACGCACCTTCGGGCAGAATGCCAGAAGCATGGATCTCCTTGACCATGGCATGGGCCACATAAGAGGTCAAAGACGCAGGTTTCACAATGGCCGGGACCCCCGCCAGAAGGTTGGCGCTGATTTTCTCCAACATGCCCCAAACCGGGAAGTTGTAGGCATTGATGTGCACGGCCACACCGCGCTTGGGAACGCCAATGTGGTGACCGATGAACGTTCCTTCCCGCGACAACATGGCAGGGTCACCATCCACGAGATAGGGGAGGTCTGGCAATTGCTTGCGCAGACTGGCGTAAGCAAACAAGGTGCCGATGCCGCCTTCCACATCAATCCAGGAGTCCGAGCGCGTCGCCCCGGTGTGCGCACTCCAGACGTAGAACTTCTCTTTGTGCTCCATCAAATGGAGGGCCAAGGCCTTGAGCATCCGCCCCCGCTCCTGAAAGGTCATGCGCCTCAGATTGTCACATCCCACAGATCGGCCAAAGGCATAAGCTGCGGCCAAATCCACGTTGGACGCGTCCAACGCAGCGACGGGCGTGCCATGGACGGCATCGAGAAGGGGAGTGGGAGAGGGGCCCGCCGGAATCCATTGTCCGGCGATGAGGTTGTCCAGTACCAGCATGTCAATGACAAAGAAAGGCTGTGCCGCTATGAAGAAATCATGAATTCGTCGACAGAATCCTTTTGTCGAGGGGAAAAATCCGTTATCTTGGTGGAGATTTGTTTTGCCTCCTCTAGTCTTTGAATCATTAACCCACTGAACATGAAGAACTTGTTCGCACTTACCGCCGCTGTGCTTTTCGGCTTTTCCGCCGCCGCCAGCAATGTCCAGCTTGTCGTCCAAGCTGTGGACAATGGTGACGCCGTTCCCGGCAACACCTACCGAATCTACGCTGAGCTGCCCTCCAACCAGCACAGCCTGCACGCCATCTTCGCCGATGGTGAGCACCTCCTCAACGTGACCTCCACCGGTTCCTTTTATCAGAACCAACTGGGTGGTGCCACGTCCTACGACGTCAACGATGCCATCATCGGCATGGATGAGTCTCTCGCTTTCGACAGCTGGGTGACCGTGGGCGCGGAGAACAGCACCAACAACAACCTCTGGAACATTGGCATCGATTTCGCCTCCTTCAACAATGGCGGCGCCATTGAAGTGGTGGACGGAGCGTGGTTCGTCGTCCCGACGGACGTTCGTGCTGCTGCCGACGCCCGGAACCTAGTGCTGCTCATGCAGATCACCACGGACGGAACGGCCACCGGAACGCTGAACATGCAAGGTTGGACGCCGGACGGCGAGACCTGGCGCGACTACGACGTGACCTTCACGACGGACGACGCCCAAGTCTTTGGCTGCACGAATCCCGACGCCTCCAACTACAACATGGAAGCCAGCTACGAGAACGGCTCCTGCGAGTTCGCCACGGACAACGGCCCCATGGCCGACCTGTTCGATCTGGAGGACAGCAACTGGAACGTGTTCCCGAACCCCGTGTTCGAGGGCCACTTCAGCATCCAGTTCGACAAGGAAGTCAACCTCGGTTCCGAGAACATCATCGTTGAAGTGACCGACATGTCCGGCAAGACGGCCATCTCCCAGGAGGTGACCTCCGGCGACGTCATTGGTGGCAACCGCATCATGGTGAAGCACGGCCTCGCTGCCGGCGCTTACACCCTCAGCGTGACCCACAAGGACTTCTCTGCCGCTCAGAACCTGATCGTCAAGAAGTAATCCTTCGACCCACCCATTCGGAAAGCCGGTCCTCAAGGGCCGGCTTTCTTTTTGCCCGGACATCACATTATGTCAAATACGGCTCAGAAAACGAACCACTCGCGAGCAGGGGACTGGACACCCGCCTTTCTCAGCTGAACAAAGCTCCATGGCTCTCCTCGTGACGTTTGAATGACATCGTAGAGCTTTCACGCAGCGCCAAACGCACAAAGAGTCAACAGCGTCAAGGACGATCGTCAATCGCTGGAAAACGGCCACTCATGTGATTTTTCAAAATTCTCGGATTGCGACCCATTGGGCAGCACTCGTCAGAATTCTAGAAAATTCATGGCCTCCAGCGGCGGCTGAAGTACACACCAGAAATCGAGACTTTGGCTTTGGACCGCAACGGACGGTTGTGGCCTTCGTTTTCTGAGGAATGTGCACAATGGAGCAGCCTCGGAATCCCGTTCACCATCACATACGCATGCAACACGGCACAGGCATGTGATCATTCAATACATCGCCAGGGCTTGCTCATCAGGTTCAGAGAGCGCACCAGACAAGCCCAACAACTGATCGTTTCGGACGCAATTCCATACACCGAATCAAACAGCCCCTCTTGAATGATAATTTACATTATGTAAAACAGAAACGTGAGAGAAATGGGGACCGAAGCCCCCATACCATGTCCTTGTTCCGAATTATTCGAGCGTCTTGAGCTTTGCACTCACTTCGAGCATCTTCTCATCCATCCCGACCCGCGCATAGATGTCACGCAAGCTGCGAAGGGTTTCGCGGTCCTCAGGCTCGACTTCCAGAGCCTTCTCCAAATACGGGAGCGCCGTCGAAAACATGGCCTTTCCGCCATCCTCCAATTCCTTCTGCTTGGTGGCCTCGTCCTTGCTCATTCTGGGCTTCCACATGTCGTTGGCCTCATTCACCATCTGAACCGCCATGTTGAAGTAGAGCGCTCCCAAGTTGTAGTTGGCATCGAAATAGTCGGCCTTGATCCCCAGACTCTTTGCGTAGGCTTCCACAGCCTCATCCTGCATCTCCAGGTTGTCATAGACGCTGCCGAGCGAGAACCAGAGGATTTCGTTGGTCGGATCCTGTTCCGCAGCCAACATCAGATTTTCCTTCGCCAACTCGAACTGACCGGCCACGAGGTAAATGTTCAGCTCCTCAATGATGAGGGCCTGTTCACGGGGGAAATCCTGACGGGCATTCTGGAGTGTGGTGAGCGCCTTGGCGGTGTCCCCTTCCATCTTCTGGATGTTCGCTGCAAACAGGAAAACGTCCGGCACCTGGTACCCATAGCCTCCGCACATCATGTACTGATCGACGGCCCGGTCGTACATCGACGCTTTCTCAAAGCACAGCGCACTGTTGAAGATGGCCATGGTATCCACAGCACCGAGCATCATGGTCATCTCCGACGCCGTCACGAACAGCTCCCCTGCCCTTCCATACACGCCAGAATTGAAGTAGCTGATGCCGGAATTGCCGGCAATCGTGGCCCCACGGGCAATGTCGGCCATGCGCTCGGAGCTGTACCGCTGCTTCACGTCGAGCTCATCGGCCTTCACAAAGCTGGCAGCCGCCTTCTCGAGGGCGTCCGGCACCTGCGCATACAGCGTGCTGTCTGAGGCGAGGTTCGTGTAGATGTTGCCACGGTAGCGCCACGTCTTCTCCTTGACGTTGGCTTTCTCGTCGAGGATGGCTTGGTCGATGAACTCAGCGGCCTTCAGGTAATCGCCGTCTTGATTGGCGTTGTAGGCGCTGACGACGTCTTTCTGGGCGAAGAGGCCCATGGGAAGCATGGCCATGATGGCCACGATGGACTTGATGTTGAGCATGGAATCAGCTTGAATCGGATGCAAATCTAGCACAAGCCGTGCCAGACTTTCCGCATCCCGTTCCCGCTCACTCCTCGCCTGCCGGCGCTTCGCCCGCAGCATCTGTGCCCTCGGCGGCTGGACCGTCCGGATCGACGCCTTCCACGCCCTCGATGTTGACCTCCTCCTCTTCTGATTTGGGCGTCCGGCACACGGCCGCGATCTCATCGTTCTTGCGGAGGTTGATCAGGCGCACACCTTGTGTGGCGCGGCCCATCGTGCGTAGCTCGTCGGCTCCGGTCCGGATCGTGATGCCGCTCTTGTTGATGACCATCAGGTCATCTTCATCGGTCACGCCCAGAATGGCCACGAGGTTGCCGGTCTTTTCGGTGACGCTCAGGGTCTTGACCCCTTTGCCTCCCCGGTTCGTGATCCGGTAGTCTTCCACGGCGGAACGCTTTCCATAGCCGCGCTCGCTGACCACGAGCACATCCTTGGAGCCATCCACAATGATGACCATGCCAACGACCTCGTCATCGGCTCCAGCGAGGGTCACCCCCTTCACCCCTTGGGCGGTCCGTCCCACGGCACGCACCTTTTCCTCTGGGAAGCGAATGGCCTTGCCCGAGCGGAGTCCCATCAGGATCTCGTTCTCACCGGTGGTGAGCTTGGCCTGGAGCAACTCGTCGCCTTCGCGGATGGTGATGGCGTTGATGCCGTTGGTCCGCGGGCGGGAATAGGCCTCGAGCGTGGTCTTCTTAATCACGCCCTTCTTGGTGCACATCACCACGTTGTGGGCGTTGACGTACTCCGGATCCTTGATGTCCTGGACCGGGATGTAAGCCATGACCTTGTCGTCCGATTCGATGTTGATCAGGTTCTGG
>PKDZ01000069.1 GCA_002862785.1 Flavobacteriales bacterium | reverse complement strand
GGCGACGGCTTCAACCCGGACTTCGTGGCTGGCCACAGCCTCGGAGAATTCAGCGCCTTGGTGGCCGCCGGTGGCCTCGGGTTTGCAGAAGGACTGAAGCTGGTCAGCGAGCGCGCTCAAGCCATGCAGGCCGCCTGTGAGGCCACTCCGTCCACGATGGCCGCCATCCTGGGAATGGAGGATGCCGACGTCGAGGCCGTCTGCGCCCAGACCGAAGGCATCGTGGTCGCCGCCAACTACAACTGCCCCGGCCAACTCGTCATCAGCGGTGAGGTGGCGGCCATTGAGTCGGCCTGCGAACAGCTCAAGGAAGCTGGCGCTCGGCGCGCCTTGGTCCTACCGGTAGGCGGCGCCTTCCACTCCCCGTTGATGGAGCCGGCCCGCGAACGTCTAGCCAGCGCGCTCGAAGCCGCACAACTGAACGCGCCGCGCTGTCCCATCGTCCAAAACGCGACGGCGACGCCAGAAACCGATCCGGAAGTGATCCGTCAGAACCTGATATCCCAGTTGACTGCCCCGGTCCGTTGGACCCAGACGATGCAGTGGCTCCTCGCCGAAGGTGTGAATGACGTGGTGGAAGTGGGCCCCGGCAAAGTGCTTCAGGGCCTGTTCAAGAAGGTCGATCGCGGACTCGCTACGGCCTCCGCCGTGGTGGCTTAAGCGCCCGCCTGCTGCTGTCCCTCGACGTAGGAGAACAGGTTGGCATAGTCCGTCTCCAGGGCAGACAGTCGCATCTGCAGATCCCGGTTTTCGACGGCCAGTCGATCGCGGTCAGTCCGCAATTGGGAAATGGTGTGCTTCAAGGTCACGAAGTCTCGGGCGAGTTCCCTCCGCTCCGCTTGGATTTTCTGGACGTCCAAATCCTGACCCTGCAGGGCGTCCAGCGCCGGACGTGACGGCGCGCCTTCAGTCCGGGTGGTCTGGATGGAATCGGTGGTGGAGAGTTCCTTCGTGCTCATAGTCAAAAATTACACGTCCATTTCCCTGAACCTCCGCCAAGGCCATGGAGGTTTTCAAGGGTGAGCCATGGACGGAGGTCCACTCATGAGCGCCGCCCCTTCAAAAGCGGCGGCAACAGGGCAACGGCGGCGATGGCTGTGCCGAATCCCCCCACGCAGTACAATTCCGGAATCCGCTCGATGGCGCCTTGGAAGCGCATCCCGCTGTACACAGCCCCTGCGCCGATGCCCACCTCAAGCGCCATCAGCATGGTTCCGAGGGCGAGGGCAATCTTGCCTGGCTGGGCCAGATCGGTGGTCCAAGCAAAGACCGTGGGCATGTTGATGCCGATGCTGGCGCCGTAAAGCAAGGCCCCCAGGGTGGCCACGCCCTTGGTCTCTGCGCTGCCGAGCACCACCATGCCCAACGACATGAGGGCTGTGCCAGCCAACAGGATTGGAATCCGACCGTGCCGGTCGCTCATCCTTCCGGCGATGAAACGCATGGCGATGGAGCTGACCACGATGATCGTATTGAAGGAGCCTTTGTAGACATAGCCGAGGTGGTCCACGAAGTCCGGGGTGATGGTCAGGTAGATGCCAAACGCCAGGGCAACAGGAAGGAGAACGAGGGCGGCGGGCCAAGCGTTGGGGTCAATGAGTCCGCCGTCGAGCAGATTGAAGTCGGACCGGTTGACCGGTCGGGACTTGGGCAAGGTCTCTTCCAGTGGGAGGGTGAGGGCGACACTCACCATGCCAAGCAGGGCGGACGCGACGAACATCCACTCGATTCCCCACTCCACGGTCAGCCAGCTGCCCAGCGCCGGCCCCGCGGCCATCCCGGCATTGCCGGCCACCCCGAGGTAACCGAGGGCCTCTCCCCGGCGCTGTTTGGGAATGCGGTCCGTCAGCATGGCGCTGGTGCCCGGCGGTCGGAACCCCGTGGACAGGCCGTGGAAGAACCGAAGCATCATGAAGGTGGCGATGGTCGTCGCGACGAGGTAGCCGAAGCCGGCCACGGCCGTGACTGCGGAGCCCACGAGCATGACCTTGCGCCGGCCAGCCCGGTCCGCGATGCGCCCGCTGATGAATCGCGCCAGGAAGGCGGCCAGGGTGAACATCCCCACCACTCCGCCGAGATAAGCCTCTCCCCCCATGGCCGCCAAGTGGGCCGGCAGCTCGGGCAGCAGCATGCCGAAGCTGGCCATGAACAGCACGGTCCCTCCGCAAAGGAGGAAGAAGGGGCGGTCGTAGACACGCTCTGGACTGGGCTCGATTCCAGCGAGTTCCCGCGCGGGAAGCGGGGACGGATTCGAGGCGGATGTCATCGTTGAAGGAGGAACGGTACGTCCATGCAGGGGTGTAAAGGAACCCATTGTCCCCCCTAGGATGTTTCCGATGTTGGAAAGACGGCGCATCTTTCACCACCGTTGCGCCATGGCTGACTCCACCCTTCGACCCTACCCCACCAAGGTCCTCCTCGCCTGGGCCGAGGCCATTTCTGGCAATGACGAGTTCCGGGACTGGTTAATGGGCTCGGAGTATCCTGAACTGGGGGTCTTCTGCCACGCCCTGCACAACGAACCCACATCCCGCGCCTGGATGCGGCACGCCGGACACCATGTGCTCATCGCCCTGCTCGAGGGCACTGAAGGGGACGAACAGGCCGTGGCCTGGTTGCGCTCGCACGGGCATGATGTGATTGCCGACATGGCCCTGGCCGCCGACAACGATGACGAGGCGACCGTCCGGCTCATGGCGCCCGCAGCCCGGGGCGAAGGAGACGGTCTCTGGGTCCAGATTGCCGTCCGCATCCGCGAGGTCAAAAACGAGATCGAGGCGATGAACAACGACGTCCACAGGATCGATCCCAACTGACCGGACCATGCCCGTCAACACCGTCTTCAGCTGGTTCATCCGGAAGCGACTTCACCAGATCGATCTGTTCCGCCGGTACCCGCTTGATGTGCAGGCCGAGGGGCTCCGGTACCACCTCGAGGCAACCGCGTCCACCGCCTTCGGCCGGGAGCACGGCATCACGGCGGACACCACACCTGAGGCTTACCGCCGCCAAGTTCCGCTTCGCGACTACAACGGAATGAAGCCGTGGATCGAACGGGTCCGGGATGGAGAGACGGATGTCCTCTGGCCAGGCAGCGTCAAGTGGCACGCCAAGTCCTCAGGCACGACCTCCGACCGAAGCAAGTTCATCCCGGTCACGGAGGCTGCCCTCGAGCGGTGCCACTACAAGGGCGGCAAAGACCTGCTCGCGATGTATGTGGACGCGGTCCCAAAAGCCCGGCTCTACGGTGGACGGCACCTGATCGTCGGCGGCACGGGCCGCACGGAGGAAGCCGACAACGGCGCCCTCACCGGCGACCTCAGTGCCATCATCATCGACAACCTCCCCTGGTGGTGCGAATTCCGCCGAACCCCCGCACGGTCCATCGCCCTCATGGCCGATTGGGAGGAGAAAATCGAGCGCATGGCCCACTCGACCATCGAGCAGGACGTGCGCATCGTGGCGGGTGTGCCGAGCTGGACCCAGGTCCTTCTCGAGCGCATCCTCGACCTGACTGGCAAGGACCACCTCGGCGAGGTCTGGCCCCACCTCCAACTGTACATGCACGGTGGCGTCTCCTTTGATCCCTACCGGGAAGCCTTCGACCGGATGATGCCCCCTGGCATCCACACCATCGAGACTTACAACGCGAGTGAAGGCTTCTTCGCCATCCAGGACCGCCTTGGAGCCGACGACATGCTCTTGATGCTGGACTACGGCATTCACTACGAATTCCTGCCCTTCGCCTCTGGATTCGACCCCCTCGCCCATCCCTTCGCTCCCACCCTCAGTCTCGCCGAGGTGGAGGTGGGCACCGACTATGCCGTGGTCATCTCCACCAATGGAGGGCTGCACCGCTATGTGCTTGGCGACCTCGTCCGGTTCACGAGCACCGCCCCCTACCGCATCCGGGTCACCGGGCGGACCCGGTCCTACCTGAACCTCGCCGGGGAAGAGCTCATGGTCGGGGATGCCGAGCGGGCCCTCGCCCGCACCGGACGGCAGTTCGGTGTGGAGATCCGGGATTGGACCGCCTGCGCCGTCCGCATGGCCGGCACCGGGGGTGCCATCGGCAGGCACCACTGGGCCATCGAGGCCGGAAAAGCCCCGGGAGGACTGCCGGACAGGGCCCTCTTCGCCGAGGCGCTGGACCGCAATCTGAGGAAGGTCAATTCGGACTACGACGCCAAACGCACGGCCGACCTCGTGCTTCTCCCTCCCCGCTTCGATTGGATTTCCACAGGCACCTTCGAAAAGGTGTTGAAACACAAGGGAAAACTGGGGGGACAGCACAAGGTGCCCCGGCTCTCCATGGATGACGGGTGGATGCGCACCATCCGTGAAGCGGAACGGGTGACCAAAACGGCCTGAACCGCCCGGCCACGTTGCCAGAAGCCGAGGTCCACCCTACCTTGCCGGCCCCAACCTCACGGACATGCATCTCGCCATCGCAGGCAACATCGGATCGGGCAAGACCACCCTCACCCGGCTTCTCGCCCAGCACTACAAGATCACCCCGCACTACGAGAGCGTGGAGGACAACCCGTACCTCAACGATTTCTACAAGGACATGCAGCGTTGGGCCTTCAACCTGCAGGTCCACTTCCTCTCCTCCCGCTTCTCTCAACTCCACGCCCTGAAGTCCAGCGGACAGAAAATGGTGCAGGACCGAACGATCTACGAGGACGCCTACATCTTCGCTCCCAACCTGCAGGCGATGGGCCTGATGACCTCCCGCGACCACGAGAACTTCCTCCGGCTCTTCGAGCTGATGGAACAATTCGTGACGCCGCCGGATCTGCTCATCTACCTCCGCAGCAGCGTCGGCCACCTTGTGGAGCAGATTCAGAAGCGGGGCCGCGAGTACGAGGAGAGCATCCGTCTCGATTACCTCAACCGGCTCAATGAGCGCTACGAGGCTTGGATTTCCACTTACACCAAAGGCAAGGTCCTGGTGATCAATGTGGACCACATGGATTTCGAGAACAACCCCGAACAACTCGGGGACATCATCACCAAAGTCGACGCCGAACTGAACGGCCTCTTCTAAGGAGAATCAATTGGATTTCCGAGCGGACGTGTCCTCGATGAGGGCCATCCGCATTTCGACGTTGTCGGCAATCAAGTTGTCGCCGAGGTTGTCGAAGAAGGACCCGCTGCCGAAGCGCACGTCGAAGTCAGCGCGGTCGAAGGCGAAGTTCACGCTGGCCACCACCGGATCGGCTGAGGCGAAGCTCATGAGGGCCTCGACCTCCTCGGACTGCCCTTTGACGTTCAGCTTGCCGATGAGAATAAGATTGCCCCGCCCGTCCACGCGGGAAGACGTCACCGTATAGGCGGCGGTGGGATGGTTGGACACATCGAAGAAGTCGGCGCTCCGGAGGTGCTGGCCAAGCTCCCGGCCAGACTGGCCCGTCTGGCTCGTGGCCTGGATGCCGTTCATCTCCACGACCATGTCGCCGCTCGTGAGCCGCCCCCCCTCGATGGAAAAGGTGCAGGCGCGAATCGGGACGGTGCCCTTCTCCACCATACCGGCCTTGCGGCCCTGCCACTCGACGATGGTCCGGTCCTTGTCCATCGTGTACTGCCCGTCATCGGGCATGTTGTCGACGGCGCTCACGCCTCCGACTTCGCCCATGCCGCAGTTGCGAAGGGATTCCAGGAATTGCGTGTCCCGCTTGGATTCGCGGCAGTACCGGCGCTGGCCGTCGGTCAGGTCCCGACCGAGGCAGGCACATGGATTCTCCACCGTCTCGACGGTGGCCTCACTGCCTGCGCTGTCGCCACCGGTTTCGGGGGCTTCCCCGCAGGTGACCAGCAGGACGGACGCTCCGGCGATGACGGCCGGCAGGAATCCCGCGCGCCGCATCAGGCGCCAGGGAATTCGGCGGCCTCGAAGGCGGCCTTGGGCTCGAGCTCGACCGGAGCCTCGATGACACCGTGGTCGTGACCGTCGTGGTCGCCGCCGCCATGGCCGCCGAGAATCGGGGCGATGACGAGGCCAACGAGGCACGTCAGCTTGATGAGGATGTTCATGGACGGTCCGGAGGTGTCCTTGAAGGGGTCACCCACCGTGTCACCGGTGACGGCAGCCTTGTGGGCGTCGCTGCCCTTGTAGGTCATCTCGCCGTCGATCTCGACACCGGCCTCGAAGGACTTCTTGGCGTTGTCCCAAGCACCGCCGGCGTTGTTCTGGAAGATGGCCCAGAGCACACCGCTCACGGTCACACCGGCCATGTAGCCACCGAGGGTCTCAGCGGCCCAGGCGGGATCGGCACCGAGCAGCATCGGGACGAGTCCAATGATGAGCGGGAAAGCAATGGTCATGGCGCCGGGAAGCATCATTTCCTTGAGGGCAGCCTGCGTGCTGATGTCAACACACTTGCCGTACTCCGGCGTGCCGGTTCCCTCGAGGATGCCGGGGATCTCCTTGAACTGGCGGCGTACCTCCTGCACCATCTCCATGGCTGCCTTGCCGACGGAGTTCATGGCGAGGGCGGAAAAGACCACCGGAATCATGCCGCCGATGAAGAGGGCGGCGAGGACGTTGGCCTTGAAGATGTTGATGCCGTCGATGCCGGTGAACTCGACGTAGGCGGCGAACAGAGCAAGGGCGGTCAGCGCCGCGGAGGCGATGGCGAAGCCCTTTCCGATGGCGGCCGTGGTGTTGCCCACGGAGTCCAGGATGTCCGTGCGCTCGCGCACCTCCTCGGGCAGTTCGCTCATCTCGGCGATGCCACCGGCGTTGTCGGCGATCGGACCGAAGGCATCGATGGCCAATTGCATGGCCGTGGTGGCCATCATGGAGCAGGCGGCGATGGCCACACCGTAGAATCCGGCGAACTCATAACTGATGTAGATGGCGGCGGCGAAGAGCAGGATCGGTCCGAAGGTGGAGATCATGCCCGTGGCGAGGCCAGCGATGATGTTGGTGGCAGCACCGGTAGAGGACTTCTGAACGATGCCCAGGACCGGCTTCTTGCCGAGACCGGTATAGTACTCGGTCATATAGGAGATGGCACCGCCGACAACGAGGCCGACGATCACGCTGTAGAAGACGTTCATGCTGCCGAACGTGCGGGTGCCCTCACCGAAGAAGTCCATCTGCAGCGTCTCCGGGAGCATCATGTCGATGAGGAAGAAGCACGCGATGGCCGTCAGGATGATAGAGCCCCAGTTGCCCTTGTTGAGGGCCGCCTGCACTTCGCTCTCCTTGGCGCCGTCCTTCACACGGATCACGAGGGAGCCGAGGATGGAGAAGATGATGCCGAGGGCGGAAATGATCAGCGGCAGGAGGATGGTGGACATGCCTCCGTAGTTGTCGGTGATGCTGCCACCCATGTCGTTGATGACGTAGTTGCCGAGCACCATGGCGGCGAGCACCGTGGCCACGTAGGAGCCGAAAAGGTCGGCACCCATGCCGGCGACGTCGCCCACGTTGTCGCCCACGTTGTCGGCGATGGTGGCGGGATTGCGCGGATCATCCTCGGGAATGCCGGCCTCCACCTTTCCGACGAGGTCGGCGCCGACATCAGCGGCCTTGGTGTAGATGCCGCCCCCCACGCGGGCGAAGAGCGCGATGGACTCCGCACCGAGGGAGAATCCGGCGAGGGCCTCGAGGATCATGGTCATGTTCTCCACGCCTGCCCAGACGCCATCGGCGAAGAAGTTGAGGAGGAAGATGAACAGGACGCTCAGGCCGAAGACCGCAAGGCCGGCAACGCCGAGGCCCATGACCATGCCGCCGGTGAAGGAGACCTTCAGGGCGTGGGCGAGGCCCGTGCGGGCCGCCTGTGTGGTGCGGACGTTGGCTTCGGTGGCGATGCGCATGCCGATGTTGCCCGCGAGGGCCGAGAACACGGCACCGATGACGAAGGCGATGACGATGAACCAGTGGGTCGTCGGAACGAGCATGGACACCACACCCAGCAGGGCGCCGGCGACCACCACGAAGACGGCGAGGATGCGGTACTCCGCGCTCAGGAAGGCGAGGGCACCCTCGTGGATGTGCTTGGCGATCGTGCTCATCTTCTCCTCACCAGTGTCCTGGGAGCGGACCCAGCGGGATTGGACGAACATGTAAATGAGGCCGACGACGGCCAAGGCGGGCACGAGATAAAGGATCGTGTCTTGCATGGTTCAGATTTTTGCCGGCAGGTCCGGCAGGTCAGGTCTATTGGGGCGCGAAGATAATGCGCGAGAAATCAGGGCTCAGGCCACGTAATTCACCTCCTTCACGGTGTGGACGATGTCGGCCACCTGTGGGAGAGCCTCTTCGATGAGCGTCGTGGAGAAGGCGAACGGGGTATCGCTCTGGCAAAGGCGGCGGATCGGCGCGTCGAGGTAGTCGAAGGCGTGGCGCTGGACGCGGTATCCGACTTCGGAGGCGATGCTGGCCACCGGGAAGCTCTCCTCGACAATGACGAGGCGACCGGTCTTCTTGACGCTTTCTAGGATGGTCTCGATGTCGAGCGGGCGGATGGTCCGGAGGTCGACAATCTCCACGTCGATGCCGTCTTTGGCCAGTTCGTCGGCCGCGGCGTGCACGGTCTTGAGAATCTTGCCGAAACTCACGATGGTGCAATCGCTTCCCTGGCGGCGGACGTTGGCCTGGCCAATGGGAATCAGATACTCACCCTCGGGAATCTCCCCTTTGTCGCCATACATCTTTTCGGACTCCATGATGAGGACCGGATCCTCGTCGCGGATCGCGCTTTTGAGCAGGCCCTTGGCGTCGTAGGGCGTGAACGGGGTCACCACCTTCAGCCCGGGCATGCTGGCGTACAGGCTCTCGTAGGCTTGGCTGTGCGTGGCGGCGAGCTGGCCGGCCTGGCCGTTCGGTCCGCGGAACACGATGGGGCAACCGAACTGGCCACCGCTCATTTGCAGCATCTTGCTGGCGTGGTTGATGATCTGGTCGCTGGCCAGGACGGCAAAGTTCCACGTCATGAACTCCACGATCGGACGCAATCCGTTCATCGCGGCACCGACGGCGATGGCGCTGAATCCAAGCTCGCTGATGGGGGTGTCGATCACGCGCTCAGGGCCGAACTCGTCGAGCATGCCTTTGGACGCCTTGTAGGCACCATTGTATTCGGCCACTTCTTCTCCGAGAAGGAACACCCGGTCGTCCCGGCGCATCTCTTCGCTCATGGCCTCACAGACGGCCTCACGGAATTGGATGGTACGCATGCTGCTTTGGTGTTGTCCGATTTGCGGGGCGCGAAGTTACGCCCTCGCGCGCGAGTTGTGGAAGGGGTGGGAAATGGGAGCCGCCCGGGGTTAACTTCGCGTCCTCGAAGTCCGGGGCACAGTCCCCCACCTTCAATGAAAAGGCATGGAATTTCTCGTCTGCATCAGCAAAGCCCCCGACACCACGACGCGCATCGCGTTCACGGAGGGCGACACCCGCTTCAATGAGGAAGGGGTTCAATTCATCGTCAATCCCTACGACGAGTGGTACGCGCTCGTCCGGGCCCTCGAGCTCGTCGAGGCCGGAGGGGGCAAGGTCGTGATCGCCTCGGTTGGAGGCGCCGACGTGGAGCCCATTCTCCGCAAAGCGCTCGCCATCGGGGCCCATAAGGCCGTCCGCATCGACGCCGATCCGCAGGACGCGGGCCAGGTCGCCGCGGAACTCGCCGCCTACGCGGGGGACAAGGGCTTCAATGCCATCCTCTGCGGCAAGGAGACCATTGACCACAATGGCAGTGCCGTGCCGGCCATGCTCGCCGAGCACCTCGACGTGCCGTGCATCGCCCTCTGTACCTCCCTCGAGTATGACGGCGAAAAGGCCATCCTGACCCGGGAGACCGCCAGCGGCATCGAAAAGGTGGCCGTCAGCGGACCGTTCGTCCTGAGCGCCGCCAAGGGCATGGCCGAGCAGCGCATCCCCAACATGCGCGGCATCATGGCCGCCCGCACCAAGCCCCTCAGTGTGGTGCCCGCTTCGGGCGCTGCCGCCGGCACGTCCATCGAACGCTTCGCCCTCCCGGCCGAGAAGGCCGGCGTGAAACTGGTGGATGCCGAGAATCCCGCCGAACTCGTTCGCCTGCTCCGCGAGGAAGCCAAGGTCATCTAACCCCGAATCCGATACAACATGAACATCGCATTCATCCAGACGAAAGGAGGGCAGGCCAGCAAGGCCAGCCTCGAAGCCGCCGGTTTCGCTGCCGTCATCGGGGACACCGTGGCCGTGGTGTCCGGTGAGCTCAACGGAGACGGAGGCCTCGGCGCCGTGGGTGTGTCCCGCGTGCTGCAGGGCCCCGCTGGTCTCGACGACGGCCAACTCGCCAAGCTCATTTCCGCCGCTGCGGAGAAGGAAGGTGCCACCGTCGTAGTGTGCGCCCAGGACCACCTCGGCAAGGCCGTGGCCGGCCGCGTGGCCGTCCGCCTCGGCGCCGGACTCATCGCCGGTGTGACCGCGGCTCCGGAAGGAGGCAGCTACACCCGCAACGTCTTCAGTGGAAAGGCCACCGCCCGGGTCACGGGCACCACTGGCTCCTTGGTGGTGACCACAATGCCCAATGCCATCGGCATGCCGGAAGCCCAAGGCGGAACTGCCACCGTCGAGGCCTTCAGCCCCGACCTTGGCGCGTCCCGCGTAGAGGTGCTCGAAGCCGCCCAGCCCAGCGGTGGCGACCGCGCCCCGCTCCCAGAAGCGGAACTCGTCGTCTCCGCCGGCCGTGGCCTCAAGGGGCCCGAGAACTGGGGCATCATCGAAGATCTCGCCGACTCCATTGGCGCCACAACCGCCTGCTCCCGCCCGGTATCCGACATCGGCTGGCGCCCCCACCATGAACACGTCGGGCAGACGGGCATCGCCATCCGTCCCAATCTGTACATCGCCGTCGGCATCTCCGGCGCCATCCAGCACCTGGCGGGCGTCAACGGTTCCAAGGTCATCGTGGTCATCAACAAAGACCCCGAGGCCCCCTTCTTCAAGGCCGCGGACTACGGCATCGTGGGCGACGCCTTTGACGTCGTTCCGAAGTTGACCGCCGCCTTCCAGGCTCTCTGAGCTCTCTCGCGAATCGCCTACCTTCCGCATCGGCCATGAAGAAAACGCTGCTCGCCGTATTCGACATCAAGCCCAGCGGCGCCACCTCCGGCGCCTACACGCTGGTGCTCGAGGAAGTCGACGGGAAGCGGCGGAAGCTGCCGATCGTGATTGGCATGCACGAGGCCCAGTCCATCGCCATCAAGCTCGAGGGCATGTCCCCGAGCCGCCCCCTCACCCACGACCTGCTCCAGAGCCTGAGCAGCACCTTTGGGATCGCACTGGTCGAAGTGGTCATTTACGATTTGGTGGAAGGCATCTACTTCGCGCGCCTCGTCTGCGAGCGGGACGGCCAGCAGGAGACCATCGACGCCCGGACCTCGGATGCGGTCGCTCTGGCCGTGCGCTTCGGCTGCCCCATCCACTGCGAGGAGAAGGTGATGGAGATGGCGGCCATTCCGCCGGAAGGCGAGGAGGACATCACCCCCATGCCGGAGGAGAATCCCGACGATCCGTTCAACCTCGACACCCCCGAGGAAAACATCGATCCCGGCGAGAACCTGCAGAGCCTCACCGTCGAGGAGCTGAAGGAGGAAATGGCGCTCGCCGTCCAAAAGGAGGACTACGAGCGCGCGGGCCTCATCCACGATGAGCTCGAACGCAGAATGAACGACTGAATGCAGGCCATCCTTGGCATCGCGGTCCTGATCGCCATCCTGTGGGCGCTGTCCACACAACGCAAGTCCACGGCTTGGCACACCGTCCTCGGCGCCCTCGGCCTCCAGTTTGCCTTGGCGATTCTCGTGCTCAAGGTGCCCTTCGTGAAGGATGCTTTCACTTGGGTGGCCGAGCTCTTCGTGGTCCTCATCGGCTACACCGACCGGGGCACCGACTTCCTTTTGGGCAGCTTTGGAATGGAGGGCCAAGTGGACGTGAGCCTCGAGAATTTTGCCTTCCGACTGCTTCCCACCATCGTGTTCTTCAGTGCGTTCAGTGCGCTGCTCCACCATGCCGGCATCCTGCCCCTCTTCATCCGGGGATTCGCCTGGCTGATGCGCCGGACCTTGCGACTGTCGGGCACCGAGAGCCTGGCGGTTGCGGGCAACGTCTTCATCGGACAGACCGAAAGCCCCCTGCTCATCCGCCCCTACCTCGAGCGCATGACCCGCTCGGAGCTCATGCTGGTCATGACCGGGGGCATGGCGACCATCGCGGGCTCGGTCTTCGCCACCTACGTGGCCTTCCTCGGTGGGGATGACCCAGAAGCCCAAGCGTATTTCGCCACCCACCTCCTGACTGCCTCGCTGATCTCAGCCCCGGCCGCCGTGGCCGCCGCCAAGCTCCTCGTGCCGGAGACCGACCGCCAGTCGGCCGAAAACGCCAAGCTGGTCAAGAGCGACGCTGCCAACTTCCTCGAGGCCATCACCAACGGCACCCGGGACGGCCTTGTGCTGGCCGCCAATGTGGGCGTGATGCTGCTCGTCTTCACCGCGCTCGTTTACATGTCCAACGACATCCTCGGGTGGGTCGGGGGCTGGACGGGCCTCAACGACGCCATCGCCGCCAGCACCCGCTTCGACTCCCTCAGCCTCGAATTCATCCTTGGCTACATCGGGGCGCCCCTCGCCTGGCTGGTGGGGGTCCCTATGCAGGATGCCGTGCTCGTCGGCCAGTTGCTGGGCGAGAAGACGGTGATCAACGAGTTCTATGCCTACGTGACCCTGATGAACATGAAGGAGGCCGGGGACTTCGTCAATGAGCGGAGCATCCTCATTGCCACCTATGTCCTTTGCGGCTTCGCCAACTTCGCCTCCATCGGCATCCAGGTGGGCGGCATCGGTGTGCTCGCCCCCTCCCGGCGTGGCGAACTCGCCAAACTCGGCTTCCGGGCCCTCATCGGCGGCACGGCCGCCTGCCTCCTCACGGCCTGCGTGGTGTCCATCCTCGCCTGACCCTTTTCATCGGGTTATCTTTGCCCCATGAGAGTGGGCATCATCATGGGCAGCAAGAGCGACCTGCCCGTCATGCGGCAAGCCGCAGAAATCCTAACCGAACTCGGCATTGAACACGAAATGACGGTGGTGAGTGCCCACCGCACGCCGGACCGCATGCTACACTACGCCCGGTCCGCCCGCGAACGGGGGCTCGGCGTGATCGTCGCTGGAGCCGGCGGAGCCGCCCACCTGCCCGGCATGGTGGCCAGCCTGACCAGCCTCCCCGTGGTGGGCGTGCCGGTCAAGAGCTCCAACAGCATCGACGGCTGGGACAGCATCCTCAGCATTCTCCAGATGCCCGCCGGCATCCCGGTGGCCACGGTCGCCCTCGACGGTGGACGCAATGCCGGACTGCTCGCCGCCCGGATCCTGTCGTCGGCCGACCCCGAGCTGGCCAAGCGCATGGACGCCTACGCCGCCAGCCTCCGCGACAAGGTCATGGATACGGTGGAGGACGTGGAGGTCGAAGGAGAATCCATCGCCCGCCGATGAGCCGCATCCGCAAGACGCAGGCCCACGACCCTGGGGCCCTGCCCGTGCGAGACCGCTACGGCCTGCTGGTCGGGACGGTGGCCCCGCGGCCCATCGCCCTCGCGAGCACGGTGGATGCCGAAGGACGTCGGAATCTGGCGCCGTTCAGCTACTTCAACGTCTTCTCAATAGACCCGCCCATGCTCATGGTCGGCCCTACCCTCCGCGGCCGGGATGGCACCGTGAAAGACACGCTGGCCAACGCCCGGACCAC
>PKDZ01000049.1 GCA_002862785.1 Flavobacteriales bacterium | reverse complement strand
CCCGGCCATCCGGGGCGGGATTCGAAGAGCGGTTTGACCAACCCCTCTTCCAACAAATAGGGAAGGTGGCCTGAGCGCTCACCATCGACTTCGTATTCCGTGCAAACCTGGACTTCATCGAAGCTGTCGAGGACATCGGCCTTCATCATGCAAAGCTGGGTCGCTCCGTTGAGCATACAGGCGTGCTTGAGGGCAGGCAGGTCGAGCCAGCCGCAGCGGCGAGGACGGCCTGTGGTTGCCCCGAACTCATGACCGGCTTTGCGCAGATTCTCGCCGGTCTCGTCGAGCAATTCCGTGGGGAACGGCCCGGACCCGACACGGGTGCAGTACGCCTTGAAGATTCCGATGACCTCTCCGATGCGAGTGGGCGCCACACCGAGACCCGTGCACGCACCGGCAGCTGTGGTGGTGGAGCTCGTCACGTAGGGGTAGGTGCCGAAATCGATGTCGAGCAGGGTACCCTGAGCGCCTTCCGCAAGGACGCGCTTACCGGCGTCGAGCTGATCGTTGATCCACTGCTCGGAGTCGATGACCCGCATGCTGCGGAGCTTGTCGAGGGCCTCAAACCAAGCCGGCTCGTGCTCGCTCAGATTGTAGTTGAATTCCGGGAAGTTGCCGAGCAGACGCTTGTGCTTGGCCACAAGGCGGTCGTAGCGCTGTTGGAAGTCTGGGAGGAAGATGTCACCCACGCGAAGGCCGTTGCGGCCGGTCTTGTCCATGTAGGTCGGACCAATGCCACGGAGGGTCGATCCAATCTTGTTCTTGCCCTTGTCCTGTTCGTTGGCGGCATCGAGCAACCGGTGGGTCGGCAAGATGAGGTGCGCCTTGCGAGAGATCAGAAGTCGCTCCCGGACGTCCACCCCGTGCTCGGACACTTCGGCCACTTCGCGCTGGAAGATGACGGGGTCGATCACGACACCGTTGCCAATCAGGTTGAGTTTGCCCTCACGGAACACCCCGCTAGGGATGGTGTGGAGCACATGCTTCTGTCCATCAAACTCCAATGTATGACCCGCATTCGGGCCACCCTGGAAGCGGGCGATGATGTCGTACTGAGGGGTCAGCACGTCCACAATCTTGCCCTTTCCTTCATCGCCCCACTGGAGGCCCAACAAAACGTCGACTTTCATGTCTGTTGACTCAAGGGACAAAAATACGCGGGAACCCTGTCCCGACACGGCTCAACGTCAAGGTTCTCCACCACGTTCTGCAGGTTGTCAATCCTCCAGTCGATCCACGGTGGAGACACCGGGAACATCGCGGAGACGATCGAGCAATTCACCGAGGTGTTCGGTGTCGTTGACCACGACCTCGATGCGACCTTCGAAAGAGCCGGCGTTGGTCTCGAAACTCACCTTGCGCATGTCCACCGACATGTCGGCCGAGATGATGCCCGAGATGTGGTTCACAAGACCGATGTCGTCCACACCGGAGAACAGGATCGTGGCCGTGGCCCGGGATTCGCTCCGCTCCTTCTGGCCAGCCCATCGCGCCTTGAGGACACGATAACCATACTTGGACAAGAGCTGGGTCGCATTAGGGCACGCTGAGCGGTGGATCTTGATGCCACCGGACACTGTGACGAAGCCGAAGACGTCATCGCCGGGAATGGGTCGACAACAAGCTGCCATGGTGTAGTCGAGGGACTGCTTGTCCACCCCCAACACCAAGGCCTCTCCCTTTTTTGGCGACTGTGCAACGGGCGTCTCCGATTCTTTATCCGGAGCTGGCTCTGCCGCTTTTCGGATGAAATGCAAACGGCCGCCCCGGACCTCATGATGCGGAAACTCGTCGAGGACGAGTCGGCCATCCGCCAACCGAACAAACATCTCTGCCGGGCTGTCCAACCGCACACGGTGGGTCAACGCCTCGATGTTGGCCTGTATGAAATCGATGCCGAGCGTTTTGAATTGCTTGCGCAAGGCCGATTTGCCCTCAGCAGCCAACTTCTGCCGGTCCTCCCTCAGCGCCGCCCGGATTTTGGAACGGGCCGAAGCCGTGGCCACCATGTTGACCCAATCCTCCTTCGGCTTCTGCTTCCGAGAAGTCAAGATTTCCACCTGGTCGCCGCTCTGCAGCACATGGCCAATGGGAACCAGCTTCTTGTTGACCTTGGCACCAATGCACTTCTGGCCGACCTGCGTATGGACGCGGAAGGCGAAGTCGAGGGCAGTCGCACCCTTACCAAGCACAATCAGGTCGCCGTTGGGCGTGAAGACATAAACCTCCTCGTTGAACAGATCCAGCTTGAGCTCGTCGACGAACTCCAGGGCGCTGTCCTCTCCCCCCTCGATGACCTCCCGAATCTGACCGATCCATTGGTCGAGGCGATTATCCGCGCGCTGTCCTTTGTAGCGCCAATGCGCCGCATACCCTTTTTCGGCGAGCTCGTCCATCCGCTCCGAGCGAATCTGGACCTCCACCCACTTTCCGGTCGGTGACATCACCGTGGTGTGCAGGCTCTCGTAGCCGTTGGCCTTGGGAATCGAAATCCAATCCCGCAGGCGGTCGGGGTTGGGCGGATAGAAATCCGTGACCACGCTGTAGGTCCGCCACGCATCGCTCTTTTCCTGCTCCGGCGGGGTGTCCAGGATGATGCGGATGGCGAAGATGTCGTAGATGTCCTCGAAGCTCACGCGCTGCTTCTGCATCTTGTTCCAGATGCTGGCAATGGACTTCGGTCGGCCTTTGATGGAGAACTTCAGCCCTTCCTTGTCCAGAGCTTCCTTGATGGGCGCCGCAAACGAGTTGATGAACCGCGTCCGCACCGCCTTCGTCTTGCGCAGCTTCTGCTCAATCTCGGCATACTGCTCCGGCTGTCGGTAGCGCAGGCTCAGATCCTCGAGCTCGCTCTTGATGGCGTATAGTCCGAGGCGGTGGGCCAACGGCGCGTACATGAAGTCGGTCTCGCCGGCAATCTTGAGTTGCTTCTCCCGCTTCATCGAATCCAAAGTCCGCATGTTGTGGAGCCGGTCCGCAATCTTGATGAGGATGACCCGGATGTCGTTGCTCAATGACAGCAGCATCTTCCGGAAGTTCTCGGCCTGCGCGCTCTGGGCAGCGTCGAAGATGCCGGAGATCTTGGTCAGACCATCGATGATGACCCGCTCCCGCTTGCCGAATATCCGCTCGATGTCGTCCAGCGTCACCCAGGTGTCCTCCACCGTGTCGTGCAACAGGGAACACACGATGCTTGTCGTATCGAGCCCCATCTCCTCGGAACAGATGCGGGCAACTGCGACGGGATGGAAGATGTAGGCCTCTCCACTGCGGCGACGCATGTCCTTGTGCGCCTCCACAGCGAGCTCCCACGCCTTGCGAATCCGCTTGCGGTCCTCCGGCGACTTGCTATGTTCCGCCCCGCGCAACAACCTCCGGTATTCACGGGCCAGGTCACGCTTCTCGATTTCAGGGGTGGGGACGGTCATCTCACCTCTAAGGTAGAAATGAGCGAACTTGTCCCCATGCCCACTTCCCCTGAATTCAAGAGGGTGCGATGAACGACAAGGTTGCCATCATTACGCCTTCCTTCAATCGAGGCTACATCATCGGAGAAACGGCAGAAAGCGTTTTTGCTCAAAGTCATGAAAACTGGGAATGGATCATCGTCGACGACGGGAGTACGGATGATAGCTGGAACCTGATTCAATCCTATGCGAGGAGAGATTCCAGAGTCAAAGCCATCCAGCGCGACCGAGGGCCAAAAGGTGCCTGCACCTGCCGCAACATCGCCATTGCGCATACGGACGCCAACTGGCTCATTTTTCTAGACACGGACGACCTTCTTCATTCGGAATGCTTGAAACAACGACTGTCTTCAGCAAAAGGCTCAGGGGAATCCGAAGTCCTCTTTTTCCCAACACTCGTCTTCGAAACGAATACAGACCACTGCTGGCTATGGGATGACCCACACCACCCGACGGAGTGGCTTGAGGGCGTATTGACGATGCGCCCTCCGGCACCGGGAAGCGGGACAATTTGGCCCAGCAAATTGTGGGATTTACAAGGAGGTTGGCGCGAAGACCTCACGGTATGGCAAGACATTGAATTGCATTCCCGAGCTCACTGGAGCGGCGTCCAGTTTCATCCAGCGCAGGGTGCATTTCCCGACTTTTTCATTCGCAGCTCACCAGACAGCTTGAGCCGAGTAGGGTTCCATTCCAAGGAAAAACTGGAGAGCCGAATGATCATCATTGAGGAATGCTGGAAGAGCATCAAACAGCACCCCTCGAACCCGTCTGAGCGGCAGGCCATAGCGACAATGACATTGAACGCCATCAAGAATGGTGGCAATCTCGGTCTGTTCTCCGAAATGACCTCCTGGCTTCAGTTGCCTCAACTCGACCTCACAAGCCAAGAACTGTCGCTTGCCCGCCTTATGCTGGCCTCGCGGCGCTGGAAGCTCGACCGCATCCCACTGGTCAAGAAACACATCCAACGAAAATGGAACGCAACCTGCCCTGAAAGCCCACGTAAGTTGGGCGCACATTCTTGGCCACAACCATGAGCACGCAGGCGCCTTCCGTCACGATTGCCATTCCCACTTTCAATGGGTTGGACTGGTTGCGCTCTTCCATCGACACCTTCATTGGGCAGGAATACACTGGCGACCTGCGGATTCTGGTCATGGACTCGGGCTCAACCGATGGGACCATCGAGTTTCTTGAGGAGCAAGGCATTGAAGTTGAGCGATTGCCCTCACATCCGTTCAATCACGGAAGAACGCGGAATAACTTGGTCAACCTGGTCGCCTCGGAGCTGGTCTTATTTACTGTTCAGGACGCCCGTCCCAGAAGCAGACGATGGGTTCAGGACATGGTGGACGCCCTTCTCATCTCAGGCTCGGACGCGGTATGCGGAGGTCAATGTGTGCCTCAAGGACCGGAGACCAATCCCATGCAATGGTTTCGACCCATCCACAATTCTCGTGCTATCACCACCTATACCGGCCACGACTATGACAAGTCCGACAATGAGGACCGGTGCATGATGTGCAGATGGGACAACGTCAATGCCCTCTACAAAACGAACGTCTTGAAGGAAATCCCCTTTCCCCAGACCGAATTTGGCGAAGACCTAGCCTGGGCCAGGGCCGCATTGAATTCTGGCAAGCGCATTGGGTATTGCGATGGGAGGAAGGTGGACCACTATCATGTTGAGAACCCCACTTTTGTGAGAACGAGGACAATCTGCACGGCATTCTCGCGGTGGTCAAACTTCAACGTGATTCCACAAGAAGGCCCATCTATCAACCTCCTTTGGTGGGGCCGACTCATCCACACCCTCACCCTTCGACGCCGAATCATCTCTCCACTGCGCTTGGCCCATTGGATCCAGCACAACTGGAAAAATCAGCGGGCCCGTAACGCTGCAATTCTGGAGGTTCGAAAGGCCATCGACGACGGGACGATTGTGGCCCTTCACGCCAGCCTCAATGACCCCAAGGCAGCCGCCCCAAACCCCTCCCATTGATGCCAGACCACGCCGCCCCCTTGGTCAGTGTTCTGACAACGGTATACAACCGTGCCCATTTTCTGGAGGAATGCATCCAAAGCCTGCAACGATCTAAGTTTGAGAACTATGAGCACATCATCGTCGATGATGCTTCCACCGACGATTCAGTGGCCATCGCGAGACGCTATGCCGCTGAAGATTCCCGCATCAAAGTCTTCGTCAATGATCAAAATCTGGGCGATTACCCCAACCGGAATCAAGCCGCACAACATGCCACGGGAACCTATTTGAAATACCTCGATGCCGATGATCTCCATGGCCCTTGGGTTCTCCACGTCATGGTGGACGCCATGGAAGCATTCCCCTCCGCAGGGCTCGGCATCATCGACCGGGGGCCCGACTCACCGACTTTCCCTCTTCTCCTTTCAGGAGCGGAGGCACAAGACGATTTCTATTCAAATCGCAGGGACATGTTCAATCGATCTCCACTCAATGCGATCATCAAGCGGGAGTCCTTCCTGGAACTGGGCGGATTCAGCGGGAAAAGAATGGTCGGTGATTTTGAGATGTGGCATCATCTCTCCAGCAAATTTGACGTCGTCATCATCCCCGATCAGCTCACGCATTGGAGAAATCACGACCATCAGGAAATGACGGCCCATGCTGAAGATCCCATCTGGGCCTTCCGCTATCTCCTGATCAGCCAGACCGAACTGGGCCATTCGCGCAACCCCATGGTCAGCGAAACACGAGACCAGCACTTGAACGCCGTGGAAAGGCGAATCGGACGAACCATTCTCGTTGCCATCAAAAAACATGGACTGCGCAAAGCGCAGGAAATGCGCCTAGAAGCAGGTTGGTCCTGGCAACAGGTGATTTCAGCCGCCTTCTCCTGATGAACGTGTCCATCCTCATCCCCTGTTTCAACGCGTCCAGGTTCGTCCTGGACACGCTGGATTCCGCCATCCAAAACATGGAGCCTGGAGATGAAATCGTTGTGGTCGACGACCACTCCTCCGATGATTCGATGGCCAAAGCCACGGCATTTCTGCAACAAACCGGTGTCGACCACCAGATTGAATCGAACCCCGACAAGGGAGCCTGTGCGGCCCGGAACCATGCGCTGAGCTTGGCCAAAGGGGAACTGATTCAATGGCTGGATTCAGACGATCTCCTCGGAGCTGCCAAAGTGGCCACACAACGCCAGCACCTCCATCCCGGTGGCAAAGCGCTAGTGGTTTCGCCTTTCCAAACCTTCTTGGAAAAGGCAGAGCCCAACACAGCGAACGAAGAATGTGACTGGGCATCTCTGACCCAGCCATCTCCTGCCGACTGGCTCGCATCCGGCAACATGACCGTACCGGCATGCTGGCTTGGGAATCGTGCGGTTTTCGAAGCCGCCGGGCCATGGGACACCTCTCTTGAAGTCAACCAAGACGGAGAGTATTTCGCCCGCGCATTGGCCGCCGCAGAAGCGCTTCATCTCGAAACTCGAGTGCGCGCCCACTACCGGAGGGGCATTCCAGGATCCGTTTCTCGTTTCACTGCACAAAAGGCACCTTCACTTTTTCAGAGCATCCATTCCATCCACAACACGGCCCTGTCGCTTGAAGACTCTCCGAGGATGCGTCAGATGATCGCCAACCGCTACCAACATGCGATCTACACGGCCTACCCACATTGTCTCGAAGGCATTCGCGAAGCGCGAAAGAAATTGGAGGACTTGCCCAAGCCCACCATCCCCAACCCGAATGCGATCAGCCTTCTGAGCCGCGTCATTTGCCTGTTGTTGGGTTGGAAGACCCTGTCGCAGCTTCGCCTGCTCAGAGCCCGACTGTCGTCATGAAGCGAAGGATTGCCATTGTCTCCACCAAGCAACCTGGGACCAATCCCAGAATGCGGAAAAACGCCGATGCCCTCAGTGAGGCCGGATTTGACGTCCTCGTTCTGTATGCCCACAACACGCCTTGGGCAGACCTGACAGACCAGGAGCTGTTTGCCCGGGTTCAATGGAGGCATCAGCGCGTTGGTGGACATCCTAAGGTGGACAAGACCCGCTTTTTCGTCAACCGCGTTAAGCGCAAACTGGGCAAGTGGACAGGAAATGCGGACCTTCAATTCTGCCCTGCTGCAAACGCCTACCTGAACGCACTGCAACGCTTCAATCCACATCTGGTGCTGGGGCACAACCCAGGTGCGCTGCCCTTGCTGAACCAATGGACCAACATGACCGGGAGACCTGTTCTGTTCGATGCGGAAGACCACCATTCTGGAGAATGCCCAACCGGGTCTCGAGAGCAGCGTCGAATGGCCGAATTCGAACAACGACACCTGAGTGAAATCCAATGGATGACCGCAGCGAGCCCCTTGATTGGATCGGCCTATCTGGAACGGTTCCCTCACCTTCAGGTTACCACCGTCAACAATGCCTTTGACACCCGTCTTCAGCCCGGGTTCAACGCCCTTCCCCATGCTCCTCTCAAACTGATTTGGTTCTCGCAAGTTGTGGGCCTGGACAGGGGAATCCAGCACGTACTGCGTCACATGAGCACCCTCAGGACACTTCGCATCGACATCACTCTGGTCGGATCTTGTGATGCCGACACAAAGGGGGCCATTGAGGCCTGCATCACATCGGACCTCCACCGCATCCATTGGATGCCTCCTAGTTCTGAACCGGATCTCATGAGGGTCATCGCCGAGCACCACATTGGCCTTGCGATTGAAAACAGCCCCAACCTGAACCGGGCCTTGTGTCGGACAAACAAACTGTACACCTACCCCCTCTGTGGATGCTGGACCCTGGCCAGTTGCACTCCAGCGCAAGAAGAATTCTACGCCGAGCACCCCGACCTTGGGGAGGTGATGGACCTGAATGACGGGCAAGGTTGGGCCACACAACTGGCTGAATTGGCATCCTCCCTCGATGCGCTCTCCGAACGCCGCAAGAAGGCATGGGACAAAGCCCAAGACACCCTGAATTGGCGCGAAGAATCCAAAAAGTGCGTTGCATTGGTCAAACAGGTGATTCAAACAGAGCCATGAACACCGTTTTGATTGTCTATCCACATTGGCCCCCAAGCAACCTCGTAGGAGTGCATCGGGTCCGTTTGGTCGCCAACAATCTCGCCCAACATGGATGGCATGCCATCGTTCTCACTGTGAGTGAGGAGTTTTATGAAGAGCCCGGAGCAGCAGGATCCGACCAACTGGTCAAAGACACTGTCGAGGTGATCAAAGTCTCCGCTCGAGCGCCTTGGACTCTGTTGGGCAAGCGCATCATAGGGGACATCGGTCTCAGAGCTTTTGGGACGCTCAAGCAGAAAGCACTTGAATTGTGCCGCGAACGCCCCATCGACTTCGTCTGGATCTCCATGCCATCGTGGTACCCCGCACTCATGGGAAAATCCATCCTTTCCGAGACAGGAGTGCCTTTCGGCATCGATTACCAAGACCCTTGGGTACAGGCCTTACCCCCAGGAACATCCCCTATCAGCCGGGCTGGTTTAACCCAAAAAGCAGCGCAAATCCTAGAGCCCATAGCCTTGCGTCATGCGGCCCTCATCACGGGCATCAACCGATCCTATTTTCAAGGAGCGCTCGACAGAAACCCCCGTCTGAATCCTCATTCCGTCGAATTCCAATTGGGGTTCGATCCCGCTGACCACAGCATCAACTATCCCGCGAATGCCCCTTGGCCAAAAGACAAACTCGTGGCCCTGTACCCCGGTGCATTTCTCCCCTTGAGTGCACCATTTCATCTCGCGATACTCTCTGGAATCAAAGCCCTAGAGAGCAGAGGTGAACTCCCCGCAAACGCGTGTTTCGTTTATCTCGGCACCGGCCATTCCAGTCTGCCCATCTTGTCCCTTGCCCGAGATTTGGGCATCGCTCACCGTGTCTACGAATTTCCCAATCGCATCCCCTATCTAGAAGTCCTACAATTGCTCCGCAACGTGCACGGATGCATGATCATAGGCTCACCAGAGCCGCATTATTCGGCTTCAAAAGTGTTTCAGTCCATTCTGAGTGGCCGTCCGATTTTCGCACTCTTGCACCGAGACAGCGAGGCGATGCAGATCCTCAAGGCCTGCAGCAGCAATGCATTCAGCGTGGGCTTCGAACCCAATCGGAACATCCAAGAAGAATTGGAAACCGCACTGAAATGCTTCTGGAATGCAGAGGAATGGAGTCCCAATCTCGAGGCCATGGAACAGCATTCTGCGAGCCGTTCAGCTGCCACCCTTGCCAACGCATTCAAGCATTGTCTCGACTCATGAAGCGGCTCGCCATCCTCTCGACACACCCCATCCAGTACAATGCACCGCTGTTTCGGCTCATGGCAGAACAGGAGAGCTGGGAGGTTCATGTCTTTTTTAGCAGGACGCAAAAACAGGTGAGCTACGATCCGGATTTCCAGCGGGAGGTGGCTTGGGACACCCCGTTAACCGAAGGGTATGCACATTCATTTGTAGACGCCACAGCCTCCTCCGGAGTCAAGGAGTTGAAACAGGCAATCGAGACGTTCAAGCCGCACGCGTTGCTTGTATATGGATGGAATTTTCCCGGGCACCGTCAAGTCATGCGGACTTTTTACGGACGCGTTCTAATCGGATTCAGGGGCGACAGTCACCTATTGAACCCCATGCCCTTCTGGCGAAGGAGGCTCAGACAAACCTTACTGCGCAGGGTCTACCGCCTTGTGGACCTCGCCTTCAGCGTGGGAACCGCCAACACAGCCTACTTTCAGTGGAGCGGAGTACCAGCATCCAAGATTGCACTAGCTCCCCATGCTGTAGACAATGCATACTGGCAGCAGGACGTCGCTAAACGACAGCAAGAAGCTGAACAATGGAAAGCCGCATTGGGAATTCCAGTGACGGCATCGGTCATCGGATTTGCCGGCAAACTAGAGCCCATCAAACAAGTCGACCGACTCATTGCGGCATTTGAGCAAATCTCTTCTCCTGAAGCCCACCTCGTCATCGCTGGCACTGGACCAGATGAAGCCACATTGCATCGCCAAGCAGCACATCATTCCCGCATTCACTTCGTCGGGTTTGTGAACCAGAGCCGTATGCCGATCTTCTATCGCATGCTGTCAGTATTCGCCCTCCCTTCCTTCAGTGAAACGTGGGGACTATCTGTCAACGAAGCCATTGCATCCGGAACCCGATGCCTAGTCAGCGACCGGGTGGGGTGTGGCCCAGACCTCTTCCGCGACCCCAATCTTGGGTCCATCGTCCCATGGGACCGTCCCTCAGAATGGGCTCCCATTCTCGACACCATGATGAACCATCCAGCGCTCAAGAGCGAGTCCCTTGAGGCCTTTCTCAAGACCTACTCCTACCAGGCCATGCTGGATGCACTGCCGAAACTTTGGTCCGAATGAAGGCGCTAGACGGACGTCACATTTTGGCTGTGATTGGTGGCACTGAATTGTTAGGGGCCGAAAGAGGCATGATTCAGGCACTCGTTGCACTCAAAGAAGCAGGTGCCCGCATCACAATTGGAGTCTCTGGCCGGGTAGAACAGGGGGGGGCCGTTGGGCAACACTGCCGGGACCTTGGAATCGAAACCTTCACGATTGCCTTCGGCAGCCACTTTGCCAAGGAATGGATGTTCCGGGACCACCAGTACCGGAATGCTCAGCTTCGTCGGTTGTTTAGCAACAGCCGACTTTTCCGTCAGGAGGTTCTCCTGCGTCAACCTGACGCCCTGATTTTTGGGAGCACCCTCACGTATGCTTTCCTCGCGCTGGCCCTGAGGCGCTTGAATACCCCGGTGGTGTTCCGAGTTGGAGACGCGCCAATTGTCCAATCTCGATTCCAAATGTGGCTCTGGAAATCGCTGGCCCGCCGATCCAACGCCATCGTCTGTATCAGCGAATTCATCCAGAAAAAATCAGCACCCTATTTGCCGAGGACAAAACAAGTCAATGTCATCCGAAATATCGCTCCTGTGCGAACAACAGCACTTAACGAAGCACAGTTGGAAACACTGACCCAGCGCAAGAGACCCAACCAAGGCGTTTACGTCGGCCAAATCAGTACACAAAAGGGGGTCCCTGAATTGGTGGATGCCCTAATCGCTCTTGACGACCCAAATACCGGATGCTGGATTATTGGCGGCAGCCGCCACACCAAAAATTTCGAGATGGCACTAAAAACAAGAGTAAACATCTCCCAAACAAAAACACAAATTGAGTTCATAGGCTACATATCTGACCCAAGAGCTCATCTGAGGGCCGCCGATTGGCACATTGCTCCATCTGCTCACAGCGAGGCGCTCGGCAATGTTGTTCAGGAGGCAAAAGCACAGGGCACGCCGAGCTTGGTCACACCAATTGGGGGGCTGCCCGAAACGCTTACCCATGACAGAACCGGATGGATTCTGCAAGGGGTAGGAACCAAAGCCATTGCAAAAGGGCTTCATAAGATGCTAGACCCAAACGTGAGACCGGACAGGCAAACTGTCCTCAAAGAAGCCGCTCACATGAACGACGCTCATGATTTCCGAAGTCGTTGGGTGTCCGTCCTTCAATCCGTCTTGAACCCGTGATGGCCGCAACTGCACCTCGAACCATGCACTCCTCCCTTGCATACGGGGTGCTGATGGTGCTGGCTGCTGCGGGGTTTCTCACCCCAAACCCGTGGGAGTCCGCATGGGCACTGACCTTGTTGGCACTCATCCTCCGATGGTTCTGGTGGAAAGAGTATCCTGGGATCTTCCTCTTCTGTCTCATCACCCCATTTATTGAGATTCACACGACTGTCTTCGAGGCCAATAACGCCGGCCTGACCCTTGACGAACTGTATGCCGGCCCAGGACGTCAAACCTTCTGGATGGCCTCTTTCGGTCTATTTGCAGTTCTGCTCGGCCTCCGAGTTTCTCTACGTCAAATCTGGCATGACCTGCATCCCACCTTCACCAAGCTTCAAAAAGCTGCTCGAGGCATTTCCCAAACCAAACTGCTGATCGCCACAATCGCGATCAACACCGGAGGCGTGATGCTAAATCAAGCCATCCCATGGGGGAGTCCACTCCAACAACTGGAGACCTATTACGCGAGCATCAGCAGTGCAACCACTCTCTGCTTCGCCCTTCACTTCTGGCTGACACGCCAAAGACCTTGGCTCGTGTTGGCGGTGTTCGGATACCTGATTGTCACCAGCTTCTACAGCTATTTCAGTTCCTGGCGCGGGCCACTCACCATCCTGCTGGTCTCCATCCTTGTGGCTTACAAAGATTTCAGGCTCCGGCAGGCTCTCGCCCTTACCCCAATTTTGATTCCAGCTTTTGCATTTGTTCTTGTCTGGCAATCCGTGAAAGGGGAGTACCGCATGTTTCTCTCAGGCGGTGAACGCCAACAGGTCATCCGAGTCACACAAACTGAAGCACTCGCTGAGATCTGGGAATTGGCACAGGCAGCTTATGACCAAGGTCGGATTTGGGACGATCAGGTGGTAGATGCAACTTATCGCAGAGCAGGATATCTCGAATATTTCAGTGCTGCCGTGAGCAAGGTCCCCAATGAAATTCCTCACGAGAGAGGAACCTTGCTTCAGGAGAGCTTGACGTTTGCATTTGTTCCTCGCTTGCTTAATCCGAACAAAGGCATCAAAAACGACAGGGCCAAAGTGGAACGGTACACCGACTACTATTTCGGAGAGTCCAACTTCTCCTCCTTCAGTCTGGGACATTACTGTGAAGCCTACATCGACTGGGGCCCCGCTGGTATGATGCTTCACCTTCTTTGCTACGGAATCGTGGGGGGACTGCTAGTCCGCATAACACTGAGGAGATCCGGAGATCTAAATCCTCTCTTGGGGCTGGGGTTATTGTGGGCTGTGATGTACCCATGGAGCACATTTCAACAGGATATGGTCACTGTGGCAGGGCGCACGGGATGGGGCGTCTTTTGCCACTTACTGCTCTTCTTCCCGCTTTATCAGTGGACCAATAGATTCATCAAGCACAAAGACGCCGCTCAGAATGCTCTTAAACAGCCCTGAGTTCCTGGTCTTCCTGCCTGTCGTATTCGGGCTGTATTGGTTCGTGGCGCACCGACATCTTCGGGCACAGAACCTTGCTGCTCGTCAGTCCGCCGCAGCTGTGTGAGGAGGTGTTCGAAAAGCCGGAAGTCATGGAGGGGTTGCAGTGGATCGAAGGCAACGATTGGCCGCTGGCCAAGGTCGACACGCTGTACTACGACGACCACCACCTCCGCGGGGTGGGTGCCGAACTGTATTCGGAGTGGCTCGCCGAGAAGGTGGAAGCGGTTCTGACCGACGCTCCGGCCACAACCCACTGACCTCCACTTATCCCGGCTGCTGGGTCGGCGAAAACCCACCGGAAGTCACTGGAAGGGCCGGTCCGTTCGACGGATGGCGGAGTCGCTCCCGGTCCGCTCCATTTCCCAATATCCGTGAAGACCTGTGCGCTATATTGCCGGCTGAGAAAACTGTGTGATTCACCGACTCATGACGCCACAGACCATGCCGGCAACTGCCGCTACCGCCCCCCTTTCCGGCCGCAACCTCGCGGCCGGCGCCATCTCTCGTCCCCTCACCGCGTTCGCCAGCCTCTTGGTGTTCCTGCTTTTCGCTCCGCTCGGCGCCTCCGCACAGGTCGGCTCCGGTGCGCTGCAAGGCAAGGTGACTGACGTTGAAACCGGAGAACCGCTGCCATTCGTGAACGTCGTGCTGTTCCTCAACGGAAACCAGGTGACGGGTGGCAACACCGATTTCGATGGAGACTACACCATCAAGCCGATCAACCCGGGC
>PKDZ01000009.1 GCA_002862785.1 Flavobacteriales bacterium | reverse complement strand
GGGACTCGAACCCGAAACCGTCTGCTTAGAAGGCAGATGCTCTATCCAGTTGAGCTACGGGACCAGAACGGACGTTTCCGCGGTGCGAAGTTCGGAAGCCGGAGGCGCTGGGCCTGAGCGAATTCCGAGATTCTGTTCAGGAGAGGGTGTGGGCGGGCCGGTTGATCGGTGTGCCGGGCAAGAAAAAAGGCCGGGGTGACCCGGCCTTTTTTGAATTCGTTGAAGTTGTCAATCAGACGACTGAGACTTTGGTGGCGCTTAGTCCTTTGGGAGTTTCCTCCAATTCGTAGCTGACCACGTCGTTTTCGGCGATGTCGCCGTTGCAAGATTTGATGTGGACGAAGATGTCCTTGCCTCCCTCGTCGGGAGTGATGAAGCCGTAGCCTTTGTCGTCGTTGAAAAACTTGACCGTTCCTTGGGGCATGTGTACTGGTATGAGGGTGCGAAGGTAAGGTTCTAAGCCCTGCATTCAACATGATGATGAAAATGAGGTTCATACCCCGTTTTGGGTTGGTGATGAACCAATTAGGGCCTTTTGTGTTAATCGCGCATGACCCACGCTATTCCTGCACAAGATGCCCTGCTCGATCCTAAGGACGCGATGACCGAGCCGCTGCACTACACGAAATACCTGGTGGACGGCAAGCTCCATGAGTGGCGCGGCGACATGGCCGACGTCTACAGCCCCATCCGCACCCTCGTCGACGGTGCCGAGCAGCCGGTCTACCTTGGTTCCGCACCCGACCTGAAGCGGGAGCAGGGGTTGGAGGCGCTGGATGCCGCCCGCAAGGCCTATGATTTTGGGCGGGGCGATTGGCCCACCATGCCCGCCGCCGAGCGCATTGCCGCGATGGAGAAGTTCATCGACCGCATGGTCGAACAGCGCGAGATCGTGGTCAAGCTGCTGATGTGGGAGATCTGCAAGCGGAAGAAGGACGCCGTGAAGGAGTTCACCCGAACGGTGGAATACCTGCGCGACACCATCACGGAGTACAAGGAGCTGCACCGCGAGGGAAGCTCCATCCAGAACGTGGAGGGCACCCTGGCCCAGATTCGCCGCGGCCCGCTGGGTGTCGTGCTCTGCCTCGGCCCGTACAACTACCCGCTCAACGAGACGTTCTGTGTGCTGCTGCCCGCCATCCTGATGGGCAACACCGCTGTCTTCAAGCCAGCCAAGTATGGTGTGCTGCTGATCACGCCGCTGCTCGAGGCCTTCCGCGACTGCTTCCCTCCCGGGGTGGTCAACATCGTTTTCGGACGTGGCCGCGAGCTCGCGGCGCCCATCATGCAGACGGGCCAAGTGGACGTGCTCGCCCTCATCGGAAACAGCAAGTCCAGCAACGCCCTCATCTCCCAGCACCCCAAGCCCAACCGCGTGCGGCAAGTGCTCGGTCTCGAGGCCAAGAACCCGGCCATCATTCTGCCGGATGCCGACCTGGATTTGGCCGTGAAGGAGTGCGTCAAGGGCGCCTGGAGCTACAACGGGCAGCGCTGCACCGCCCTCAAGGTCATCTACGTCCACAAGTATGTGCGGCGGGAGTTCCTCGAAAAGTTTGCGGCTGCCACCGACGCGTTGAGCGTCGGATTGCCGTTCCGCGATGCCGTCATCACGCCGCTGCCCGAGCGCGGCAAGGTGGAGGCCATGCAGGCCTACGTGACTGAAGCTGTCGAGAAGGGGGCCGAGGTGGTCAACGCCAAGGGCGGCGAGACGGCCGGGGCCATCTTCTTCCCGGCCATCCTGTTTCCGACCAGCCGCGACACCGCCATCTTCCGCGAGGAGCAATTCGGCCCGGTCTGTCCGGTGATCGAGTTCGAAGACCTCGAGGAGGTCATGGCTGACATTGCCGAAAGCGACTACGGCCAGCAGGCTAGCGTCTTTTCGCAGGATCCGTCTGCCATGGGCCCGGTCATCGACCAATTGGTCAACCAGGTCTGTCGCGTGAACCTCAACGCCAGTTGCCAGCGCGGCCCGGACGCCCTGCCGTTCACCGGCCGCAAAGACAGCGCGGTGGCGACGTTGAGCGTGCGGGCCGCACTGCGGTCGTTCAGCATTCGGACGTTGGTCGCCTGTGGCGAGGGCCGCAAGAACACCCTCGAGGGCGTTGTCTCCGGCCGCCACTCGACCTTCTCCAGCATGGACTACCTGCTCTGAGGCGGGAGTTCCCATTGGGACAGCACCACGACGGGCTGTTGGGCGTGGAGCTTGTCGAACGTGATGAAGAGTCCGAGGGCCAAAGTGGCGGTGGACAGTAAAGCGAAAGCGAGGGGGAGTAGATTGTATTTCATGATCGGAGCAATTGGGTTGACATCAAGCTAACCCGACGGCCCCGGCCTTCGTGCCCGGCACCACGTGAGAATCCTCAGTTCCAGCAGTGACTTCCGTCAGGCGAGCAGCTCCGCCACGTTGGTCCTCATCGTGTCGGCGAGCGGGTCGGTGGGGAGGTCGTTGGCATCCAGCCCGAACGGCTCTTCGATCTCCTCGGCCAGCAATTCCAGAGATCCAAACACGTAGAGCACGAAGACGCTGAGGGGCACCGACCAGTAGCCGAACTCATCGACGAGGCCCAGGGGCAGGGTGAGCGTGTAGGCGAAGATGAACTTCTTGATGAAGAGGCTGTACCCAAACGGAATGGGCGTCTTCAGGATGCGCTCGCAGGCGCCAGTGATGTCGGTGAACCGGGCGAGCTCGGCGTTGAGGTTGATGAGCATCTCCCCGGAGATCGTGCCGCTCCGGTTCCATTCGGCGATGCGGCGGTAGAGCTCGGCAGCGATGGCGTTGGGCACGTGTTGCGGGTCTGTGGCGGCGAGGTCGCCGGGCTGCAGGCCATGCGGCGTGTCTTCGGCGAGATTCTGGAGCGTCTCGGCGGGGTCCTGGCGGCGCAGGTGGTGGCGCAGGGCGGAGGGGTAGGCGGCGATGAGGCGGGTCAGGGCGGCGCGGTCTTCGGCGTGCTCCGGGCCGGGCAGAAGGGCAGCCAGCTGGTAGGCGAAGTGCCGGGTCGAATTGACCAGCGCTCCCCATTGCTTCCGGCCTTCCCACCAGCGGTCGTAGGCCGTGTTGGTCCGGAACACGAGCAGCAGGCCCATGATGAAGCCGAGCAGGGAGTGGACGGCAATCGTGCTGTGGAAGTTGAAGTACTCGCGGTAATGCAGTTCCACCCACGTCAGGGCGAGGGCGTACATCGAAAAGGCGAGCAGCACCCAGATCATCTTGCGGAACGTGTCGCTCCGATGGAACTCGAAAATGAGGGCAAACCAGGCCCGCGGGTTGTAGAGGATCATCGCCCGGCGAAGATGCGGCGAACCGTTCGACCATCCACGGAGAGGGCCTGTACGATCCACGGTCCGGGCCCCACAGGCCCCGAAACGGTGCGTCCCGAGGTGTCCATCCATCGAACGGAGGCGAGCGGGGAAGACGATTGAAGCCGGCCCTCCGCATCGAGCCAAAGCCAAAGGCGGAGCGGGGAGCCGGAGATGAGCGGGTCGGTGAAGGGGGACTCGCCGAGACCGTTGAGGGTGCCGGGGTGGCCCCAGCCCGGAGGTGACCAGCCGATCCAGGCCTCCATCGTCGTGGGCTGCAGCGGGGCGCAGCCGTCGGCGGGATCGAGGGCCGTGCCGGTTTCGACCGCGAAGCGGGGCGCGCCGCCGAGCGGGACAGCGGTGTCGGCGGGCACTTCAAAGGCGGTGGAGAGAAAGGAGTCGGTGGTGCGCTCCCACTGCTCGGTGGCCTGCACGAAGTCGACGTGGAGGCGGTCGGCCGTGAAGTCGAGGACCGTGTAGCCGCGGCTGAGCGTGTTGTCGATGTCCCCGTGCTCTAGCCAGGGGATGAGCTGCTGGGCGGCGGCCTCTGTGAGGGGCCAGACGCGGGGGCTGTTGACCACCGAGGTGGCCGTGAACTCGGTGCCCACCGAGCCGGTCTGCGTGCCGCCGGCGTCGACGAAGCCGCCCGCCGGGTCGGGGATTTCGAAAGCGAATTCCTGGTGGATGTCGCCGGTCAGCACCACCGGGTTGGTCAGCGGGGTGAAGCGCTCGATGAGCCAGTCGCGGTCGGCTTGGTAGCCGTCCCATTTGTCCACGATGCCGTTGCCGGGGTTGGAGAGCGGGTAGGGGGGCATGCCGTAGGCGGAGAGGTCCGAAACTGGCACCGGCGAGAAGATGACCTGCTGGGCAAACAGGTTCCACATGCCCATCTGCTGCGGCGTGAGCAGACCGTCCAGCCAGGCCTTCTGCTCGTCGCCGAGGATGGTGCGGGCCGTGTCGGAGAGGGCGGCCAGGAGGGGCGCCAGCGTGGCGGCCGTGGCCGAATCCTCGAGCACCGTGATGTTGAGGGCAAGCGTGAGGATGTCGGGCTGCAGTGCGACCCATTGGGACCGGAACGTCCGCGTGTCGAGCATTACCAGCTTGACCAGGGAGCCCACATCGAAGGACCGGTAGCAGTGCAACGCGTAGGCGTCGAGCTGGTCCGGTCCCTGCAGGAAGGGCGTCTCGCGGATGGGATTCCAGAGATAGAAGGCGCGCAGACCGGCCGCCTTGCGGTCGAGGTAGGGGCCCTGGGTGGCGATGTTGTGGTACTGCGAGCCGTTGGCGAAGGCCTCGTTGGCGACCTCGTGGTCGTCCCAGGCCATGTACCAGGGGAGCTGCTGCGAGGCGGCTTGGAGGTCCGGGTCGAGGCGGACGGTGAGCCAACGCTGCTGGTACTGGACTTCCTGCACGCATTCCGTCGTTGGCCACTGGTAGCGCCCGTAGTCGTTGGTGTTGGCCTCCCAGCTGAAGTACTCGTAGATCTGGTCGCCGAGGGCCACGACGGCCTCGAGGTCGTTGCGGGCGGCGATGGCGCCGAGCGCATTGAAGTGACCGCTTTGGAAGTTGAGGCAGCTCACGGCCGCGGTGCGCCAACGGCCGCAGGCAGGCAGCGTTCCCGCCGCCGGCAGCGTCTTGGTCCGACCGGTGAGGGACGTGCGCTCCTCCTGGCCGTCGACCGTGTTGACATTGACCCGGAAGCGATAGTAATACCAGCTGTCGGGCTCCAGTCCGCCCACGTCGGCCTTGATGCACCAGTCCCGGCCCTGCTGGGTCTGGACGGGTTCGGACGCCACGATGTCGGTGAAGGCCGTGTCCGTGGCCACCTCGACAGTGCCGAACGCCACGAAGGGCAGCTCCTCATCCACGAAGCTCAGCCGTGTCCAGAGCACGACCGCGTCTGCTGTGGCGTCGCCGGAGGCCACGCCATGGTAGAAGGGGTATTGCAGATCGTTCGGGGCCGGTTCGAAAAAACCGGGTATGCTTTGACCTGTCACGGTGAGATGCGTCACCGGGAGCAGTGCGGTCAGCACCAGGATCGCAGGGAGGAAGGGCAATCGGCACGTGGTCATGAGACCAATCTACCGACTCTCTGTGGGGTTTGACGACAAACGAGGCCAGGAGTTGCCTCGAGTCCCTCAACAATGTGTGTAGGACAATTCCGATAAGTCCTATATGAAAAAGGGGGCTGCCAATGCAGCCCCCTTTTGTCAATGCAATTGGATGGAGATCACTCGCCGGCGTCGGGCCCGTATCCGGGGCACCAGGTACCGAAGTTGGAGAGCATCGTGAGGACGTCGCCGGCCGTGATGGCGCCGTCGAGGTTGACGTCACCCGCACACTCCACGTTGAAGACGCACTGACCGAGCTCGGCGTCCCACATCGTGCCGATGCCGCAGTGGCTCTCGGCGTCGGGGATGAGGCCCTCGAGTTCGTCGCAGATCCCGTCACCGTCGGCGTCGTTGTTGCAGTTTCCGTCGCAGTCAAAGTTGGGGTGCAGTGGGTACGTGCAAGCGGCGGCGTCAGCCAAAGTGGCGCTATCGTCATAGTTACAAGCGTCCATATCCATGCAGCCCGTGCAGCTGGAATTGTCTCCTCCACACACACCGCAGTCATCATTGCTGAGGCAGGAATTGTCATCGGTGTCAGCCGCGGGGTTGTAGTTGCAAGCAGCGCTGTCGGTGCAACCTGCAATCGACGTGCGTGCAAAACCGAACCTCCACCATGCACCACCAACTTGGATGTCGACCTCGAGCGTAGAACTGGAGAGGCTGTGCACTAAGTAAGTGCGGGATTCAGGGCCCGTGGTGTTGTCGTTGTTCAACTCGCCTCCATTGTATGCCTTGGGCAATCCGAGGAATGCACCGAGGCCGTTGAGAGTGATGGAACCGTCAGCATGGGACCATGTGGCAGCGTTGGATCCATCGTGGGGAGCCACAGGGGCTCCACATCCTTCTGGGTTTTGGCCTTGCCATCCTTCAAGCCAGGTGGCGTCTCCCAAGATGTTTTGGAAGGTGCCATCTGCACCCATGTAGTAAATGTCGTCTTCAAAGCAGTCGCGGCCGCCGGGTGAGGTGAAAGACCACCACCCACAAATGTTGGGCTGATCCCATCCGACACACATCGTGGCAATTTCCCATGCGCCAGCGATGCTGGCACAAGACCCGTCGTCTACGGTAGCAGCATCGTTGTAATTGTCTGCAGATGAATCCGTGCATCCTGGGATATCTGAAGAGCAGGCATCGCAGCTGTTCCAACATACCGTTCCAGTATCCGTGTCGCTTTCGATGGTGAGTGTGCGGTTGGTAAATCCGTCAATGGTCGAGGTGCAAGTCTCTCCACCTGCAAAGCCTTCTTGAGCGTTCCAGCCATCTAAGGTGTACTTGTACTCAATGGTACCGGCTTCTAAAGTCAATGTCGCGGACCATGTTCCGTCTCCATTGTCCGTCAGCGGATTACAAGAACCGCACCAGCTGTTGAATGATCCGTTTACGAAGACGCCGCCAAAGTCGCCATCATACTGGGACATATCCACGCTGAAGCTCACATTATAGGTGATGGCTGGAGCAGGACAGTCAGCCACACATTCACCGAAGCAGAACTCGAGCGTCATGGGTCCGGTGACTGCGGGCAAGTAGCGGTCATTCCAATTGTTCGTGTCCGCGCAGTCCTCACCTTCCAGGTTCTCTTTGGTGCCCCAGTCACCGCCGTGGGAGGGACTGTTTAAGAACACCCAGTTTCCAGAAGTTCCTTCGTTCAGATCCAGCGTAATGGACCAATTATTGTCACCATTGTCTGTCAGGGCATGTGCCATTGCATCACCAAGGAATCCACCTCCCACGTACATGCCATTGGGACCCACAGAAATATTGTCTGTATTCACCGAGAATGTGACCGGGTGGGTCGTTGGACCATCTTCCGAGCATTCGTCACAGCTATTCCAACAAACGAGACCAAGGTCAGTGCTTTCTGCTATGGTAGCGATGCGGTTGACAAAAGATCCGTCTTGGACGGTGCAGGGTGCACCGCCAGGAAGATTCTCTTGGTCAGTCCATCCGTCAAGGGTGAATTTATATTGAATTGTACCGGCTTCGAGAGGTAGCGTCGTTTGCCAGGTGCCATCGCCATTGTCCGTCATCGGGTTGCAGGCGCCGCACCAGCCATTGAAAGTGCCGTTGACGAAAGCGCCAGCAAAGTCTCCCTCGTATTGAGAAAGGTCGACCCGGAAGGTTACATCGTACGTGGTGGGCGGGGCCGGGCATCCTGCAGTGCACTCGGCAAAACAGTACTCGAGGGTCAATGGGGCAGTAACTGGATCAAGTAAGCGATCATTGAAATTGTTAGGGTCTCCACAGGGTGCGCCATCGAGATTTTCTTTCGTGTTCCAGTCACCACCGTGCGTGGGGCTGTTAAAGAAGGCCCAATACCCAGTGGTTCCTTCTTCCAAGTTCAGGGTGATGGACCAATTGTTGTCCCCATTGTTTGTCAAGGCGTGCGCATCCGAACCACCGAGGAATCCACCACCGATATACATACCATTGGATCCCACAGTGATATTGTCTGTGTTCACAGAGAAGGTGACCGGATGGGTCGTTGGTGCTGGAGGGTCGCAAGATTGTGCTTCATCATTGATACTTAAAGCATCAAATGTGATGTCTCCGCTCGAGAATTGGATTTTCACCGTTCGGTCAAAGCCCACACCGGCGATGGTTGCGCTGTTGGGACCGACGGACAATGCTTGGGGGTTTCCGAAGAAGTCACTGCCGTTCGCCGTGGTCTTGTAGACGCGGTAATTGGCGCCGTCCGCGGGCAGGGAGGTGACGTTCATCGAGAAGGACTGAGCGGCGGAGCTGCCGGCATCGCTCGCCGTGGTGAGCGTCAGGACATGGGGCCAATTGGCGTTGGCGCCAGCTGAGAAGAGTTCAGAGCAGGCACTGATGGCCGTCCCGGCATCGGGAACTGGGAAACAGTCATTCTGGGCTTCACCATTGATGGTCAAAGCATCGAAGCCAATGTCTCCACTAGAGAATTGAATCTTTACCGTGCGATCGAAGCTTACCGCTGAGATGGTGGCACTGTTGTCACCGACCGACAGAGCCTGAGCGTTGCCGAAGAAAGCACTGCCGTTGGCCGTCGTCTTGAAGACACGGTAGTTGGCACCTGTTGCGGGCAGGGAGGTGATGTTGATGGAAAAGGACTGGGCGTCTGCACTACCGGCATCACTGGCCGTAGTAAGAGTGAGGACGTGAGTCCATGTGGCGTTGGGGCCGTCTGCAAAGAGACTGCATTCGGCAATGGTGGACTGTGCTGAGACACTGGACCACAGGAAGGCCGTGACTGCAAAAAGCAGAGAAACGGCCCGGTGAAGCTGGATAAGCATGGTGTTGAAGGTTCTGTCAGTGTACAAAATACACCTTTATAGATACAGATTATGCTGATTGTGCGGGAAGTTTGTGAGTGTGGTCCACAACCCCCTGAATTCCGGTATGGGCGAGCTTTCTGCCCGGACCTTTGCGGAGCACCGGAAGGTTTTCTGTAAATTCGCGGTCCGCTTTCGAAGGGAGGGCGCAGATGGAGAGGTGGCAGAGTGGTAATGCAGCAGCCTGCTAAGCTGTGACCGATATTTTTGGTCCCCGAGTTCGAATCTCGGTCTCTCCGCACCCGAAGCCCGGCCCCACAGGTCGGGCTTCTTCTTGGGTCTTGGAGGCCAAGGGAACAAACCGTGCAAATTCGGTGCACGACCGGCGATTCTGGTTGCATTGCGGGCCAACGCCCCTGACTACCTTCGTCGTTCCCCTCCGACCACGGTCGCAGGCATTGATTGCGCAACACAACCAACCTCATATGAACTTCGATCCGATGGCGGACGCTGCCAAGTGTCCCTTCCTCAACGGCGAGCTCAACCACGGGGCCGGAAGCGGCACCCGGAACACCGATTGGTGGCCGAACCAGCTCAACCTCAACATCCTTCGTATGCACAGTCCGTCGTCCGACCCGATGGGCGGTGACTTCGACTACGCGGAGGCCTTTCAGAAGCTTGACCTTGCGGCCGTCAAGGCCGACCTCGTCCAGGTCATGACCGACTCCAAGGAATGGTGGCCCGCCGACTGGGGGCACTACGGTCCCTTCTTCATCCGGATGGCCTGGCACAGCGCCGGCACCTACCGGATCAGCGACGGCCGCGGCGGTGCTGGAGCTGGCATGCTCCGCTTCGCCCCGCTCAACAGCTGGCCGGACAATACCAACCTCGACAAAGCCCGCCGCCTCCTGTGGCCGGTCAAACAGAAGTACGGTGCCGCCATCAGCTGGGCCGACCTCATGATCTTGACGGGCAACGTCGCCCTCGAGAGCATGGGCTTTGAAACCTTCGGATTCGCTGGAGGCCGCGCCGACGTGTGGGAGCCGGAGGAGGACGTCTACTGGGGCACCGAGGCCGAGTGGCTCGCCGACAAGCGCTACAAGGGAGAGCGTGAGCTGGAGAACCCGCTCGCCGCCGTGCAGATGGGCCTCATCTACGTCAACCCGGAGGGCCCCAACGGCAATCCCGATCCCCTCGCCGCGGCCCACGACATCCGCGAGACGTTCGGCCGGATGGCCATGAACGATGAGGAGACCGTCGCCCTCATCGCCGGTGGGCACACCTTCGGCAAGACGCACGGTGCCGCCGATCCCGGTGAGCACGTGGGCGCCGAGCCCGCCGGAGCGAGCATCGCCGAGCAGGGCACGGGCTGGAAGAACACCTTCAACACCGGAGCCGGTCCCGACACCATCACCAGCGGCCTCGAGGGCATCTGGACGCAGAAGCCGACCGAGTGGACCAACCTCTACTTTGAGAACCTCTTCGGATTTGAGTGGGAACTCAGCAAGAGCCCGGCCGGAGCCCAGCAGTGGGTGCCCGTGGACGGCGGCGGTGCCGGTACGGTGCCGGATGCGCACGACAGCGCCAAGACGCACCAGCCGACCATGCTGACGACCGACCTCAGCCTGCGCTTCGACCCGGCCTACGAGAAGGTTTCCCGCCGGTTCCTCGAGAACCCGGACCAGTTTGCCGACGCCTTCGCCCGCGCCTGGTACAAGCTGACGCACCGCGACATGGGCCCGATCGCCCGCTACCTCGGCCCCGAGGTGCCGCAGGAGGAGCTCATCTGGCAGGACCCCGTGCCCGCCGTGGACCACGCTCTTGTCGATGACGCCGACGTCGCCCGCCTCAAGGCCGACATCCTCGCCACCGGTTGCTCCGTGAGCGAGCTCGTCTCCGCCGCCTGGGCGTCCGCCTCCACCTTCCGCAACAGCGACAAGCGCGGTGGCGCCAACGGTGCCCGCGTCCGCCTCGCTCCACAGGTGGATTGGGAAGCCAACAACCCGCAGCAGCTCGGCAAGGTGCTCGACGCCCTGATCGGGGTCAAGAATGCCTTTGACAGCGGCGACAAGAAGGTCAGCCTCGCCGACCTGATCGTCCTCGGTGGATGCGCCGCGATCGAGAAGGCCGCGGCCGATGCGGGCCACACCGTGACGGTGCCGTTCACGGCCGGTCGGACCGACGCTACGGCCGAGATGACCGACGCCAGCAGCTTCGACGTGCTCGAGCCGCAGGCCGACGGGTTCCGGAATTACTTCAATGGCAAGAAGGCCGGTGTGAACCCGGAGGAGATGCTCATCGACAAGGCCCAGCTGATGACGCTGAACGCCCCGGAGATGACCGCCCTCTTCGGTGGCCTCCGCGCCCTGAACGCCAACTATGACGGCTCCAGCCACGGCATCTTCACCGACCGCCCGGGCCAGTTGACCAACGATTACTTCGTGAACCTCCTCGACCTCGAGACGGAGTGGAGCGCGGCCGACAGCGCCGAGCAGACCTTCGTCGGTAAGGACCGCGCCACCGGCGCCGAGAAGTGGACCGGCACCCGCGTCGACCTGATCTTCGGCTCCAATACCGAGCTCCGCGCGGTGGCCGAGGTCTACGGTTGCGGCGACGGCGAGGCCCGCTTCGTGGCAGACTTCGTGGCCGCCTGGGACAAGGTCATGATGCTCGACCGCTTCGAGCTCTGATCGGGTCATCGACCTGCATGAAAAAGGCCCGCTTCGGCGGGCCTTTTTCGTGTTTCGTGTTTCCGACCGTCACTCGACGTGGCCGTATTTCCCGGCGCGGAACTCGGCGAAGGCGGTGTGGATTTCGGCTTCCGTGTTCATCACAAACGGTCCATACGAGACGACCGGCTCAGCGATAGGATCGCCGTGGCACAGCAGCATCATGCTGTCCTCCAGCGCCTCCAGGATGAGGTCGCCCCCGTCGCGGTCAAAGACCGGTGTCGCGAACGGCTTCAGCGTCGCATCGCCACAACGGATGGCACCGGAGGCGGGGTAGGCGAGCAGGGTTCGGCCCGGTGGCATGCGGAACGTGAATGTCGCTCCAGCGGACAGCTTGAGGCGCGAGGTGAAGAGTCCGGTGAGCGAGTCGACCGGTCCCTCCACGGTTTGGCCGCGCACTTCGGTGATGCCCGAGATGACCTCCAGCCGCCAACCGACGCCCTCCGCTACGGCCAGGCCGTGGGGTTCGAGGCTGTGGTAGTTCGGCGCCACGCTTTTGTGGGCGGCGGGCAGGTTCATCCAGAGCTGCAGCAGGTGGCAGGGGCCGCCATCCCGCTTGAATTCTTCAGGCGACACCTCGGTGTGCACAATGCCGCTGCCGGCCGTCATCCACTGGACGCCGCCCGGGCCGCTCACGTGGGATCCGCCAGTTGAGTCGCGGTGGGCGAGGAGGCCCTCTTCGATGAAGGTCAGCGTTTCGAAACCCTTGTGGGGGTGCGGCCCGAACGGCAGGCCGGGGTTGTTTGGCCCGTAGGTCTGCGGCCCGTGGTGGTTCAGGAACAGGAACGGATTCAGGTCGGGCAACGCGCCGGTCGGGAAGGCGCGCTGGGTCAGGAGCCCGCCAATCGGTTCGTCGTGGGCCGGCACGAGCCGGAGCAGGGTGGGAGAGGCCATGGTGCGAAGGTGCGCAGTGTTTGCAAATGGGGGTGAATCTGGTGCCCTTGGCACGAACAAGCCCGCCTCGATGAAGTTTCTTTGTGCGAGATGGAAACGTTGCGATTCCCCGCTTTCCTGGTGTTCGGCCTCCTGTTGGTTGGGTGCGCCGCCTTGGATGTGGCCGAGGTCGTCGGGGCCATCGAGGGACAAGCCATCGTCTGCGTCGATATCGAAGGCGAGGAGTCCGAGGAATCTGAGGAGGAGCGGGAAGCGCAGAATGAGAAGGAGGGCAAGACCGAGTTCGAGGCCCTGCTCGCCGCCAGCCACCGCCACGCCGCCTTCGAGGCGCAGCACCGCCACGACATCGCTCCGCCTGGCGCCCTGCAAGCGCTGGTGACCGCGCGCATCTGGGAACCCCCGGAATTGGGCTGACGCCGGGCCGACAGCCCCCCCTCCCGCGGCAGGACCGTCCCGCCGTCCCTTTCCATTTCCCAACCCCATCTGAACATGTTCAATCATCTCAAGCAGGACCTTCCTGCGTCCATCGTTGTTTTTCTTGTCGCCCTTCCCCTCTGCCTCGGCATCGCCTTGGCCTCTGGTGCGGCGCCCATCGCCGGCCTGATCGCCGGCATCATTGGCGGCATCATCGTCGCCCCCATTTCCGGCAGCCATGTGGGCGTGTCAGGTCCGGCAGCCGGTCTGGCTGTGATTGTCTACGACGGCATCCAAGACGTCGGCTTTGAGGCCTTTTTGATGGCAGTTGTCATCGGAGGCTTGGCCCAGCTCGTGCTCGGCATCGCCCGCGCCGGCATCATCGGCAAGTACTTCCCGTCGAGTGTCATCCAAGGGATGCTGGCCGCCATCGGCATCATCATTTTCATCAAGCAAATCCCCCATGGCCTCGGCTACGCGGGCGCAGAAGGCACCACCAAAGCCGACAAGGTGTTCGACGTGTTGTTGCTGCTGGGAGACAACCTGGCCTATGCCGCACCCACCGCGATGACCGTCACGGGGGTGTGCTTGGTCATTTTGGTGCTGTGGGAGACCTCCTTCATGAAGGCCCAAAGCTTCACCAAAGTCCTCTCTGGTTCACTCGTGGCCGTGTTGGCGGGCGTGGTGGTGAACCTCCTCACCAAAAGCGGAGCAGCAGCGCTGACCACCAAGCAATTGGTGGACGTCCCCACAGGACATGCAGCCGGCGGCATTGACCCTGCGGCCTGGGGCTCCCTGCTCACCTTCCCGGACTTCTCGGCCATCGGCGACAGCGCCATTTGGATTTTGGGCGCCACCATCGCCGTCGTGGCCAGCTTGGAGACGTTGTTGTGTGTCGAGGCGACAGACAAATTGGACCCCGCAAAGCGTGTCACCCCCACCAACCGTGAACTGTTGGCTCAAGGGGTCGGCAATACGGTCAGCGGACTGATCGGGGGACTCCCCATCACCCAGGTGATCGTGCGGTCCTCCGCCAACATCCAAACCGGCAACGCCACCAAGATGAGCGCCATCCTCCACGGCGCCTGGCTTATGGTGTTCTTCCTGCTCGCCCCTACGCTGTTGACGTACATCCCGCTGGGAAGCTTGGCCGCCGTGCTGTTTGTGGTCGGCTACAAGCTGGCCAAGCCGGCCAACTTCAAGAAGATGTACGACAGCGGAATGGTGGCCTTCATTCCGTTCATCGTGACGATCCTGGCCATTGTCTTCATTGATCTCCTCATCGGCCTGGGCATCGGTCTCGTGGTGGCGCTGATTGCCGGCCGCGTGCTTCCTGCCAAGACCGAGGCGTAACGCTCGTCAGCCGACTCGAGAAACAAACCCGGGGATGCAAGGCCCGGGCGGGCATTGAAGTGATGTATCTTCGCGCTCGCTCGGGACATGGCCCAGTTGGTAAGGCGCCTGCTTTGGGAGCAGGAGATCGCAGGTTCGAGTCCTGCTGTCCCGACATCGAAACGACCTCCTCACGGGGGTCGTTTTTCGTTCTCACCTGC
>PKDZ01000043.1 GCA_002862785.1 Flavobacteriales bacterium | reverse complement strand
GGGGAAATCGTGATCAATCTCGTGGACCACGCCATGGTGGAGGGCACCTCGCTCTCCAGCAGCGACTACCCGTCCGATGTCGATGAGTTCGCCAAAGCGGGGTTTACCCCGGTCGCCTCCGATACCGTCGGGCCCGCCCGCGTTGGCGAGGCGCCGGTCGCCTTCGAATGCGCCGTGTCGCAAATCCTCGAGCTCGGAGACGGTCCGGGGGCCGGCCATACGTTGGTCTGCAAGGTGAAGCGGGTCCACATCGCCGAGGATGTGCTCGGCGCGGACGGCAAGCCAGACGCCCATGTCATCGATCTTGTGGGCCGTTGTGGCGGCAACTTCTACGTCCGGGCCTCCGGCGAGGCCCTCTTTGAAATCCCCAAGCCCACCGGAATCGGCATGGGCGTCGGCGTGGACGCCCTCCCCGAGGAGGTGCGGGCCACCGGGCGGCTGAGCCTCAACGAGTCCGCACGGCTCGGAGCGGCCCGGGAGATTCCGGACGAGACGGAGGTCAATGAACACAAGCTGATTGAGTTGTCCGACCTCTTCATGGAGCACGAGGATGACCCGACGGCCCTCGAGGCCGCCCTCTTCACCGAGGCAAGGCAGCGCCTTGAACAGGGCGATGTGGACGGGGCGTGGAAGACCTTGCTCGCGTACAATCCTGGTTGACGGACGGGCGGGCGATATTCGCTGTATGAGTTACGAGATGAAAGGGACCGTCAAGCGTCTGTATGACGTTTGGAAGTCCGAGACGAGCGAGTTCTACAAGCGCGAGTTCGTCATTACCACTGCAGAGCAGTACCCCTCCGATGTGAAGTTCTCCGCCCTGAAGGAGAAGTCGGACCAATTGAACGGCATCACAGAAGGCGACCGTGTCAACGTCAAGTTTGACGTCAAGGGCCGCGAGTACAACGACCGCTATTACGTCGACCTCAACGCCTGGCGCATTGAGAAGATGGACGCCGAGGGCGCCGGTGCCCCCACGGGTGGAGCGGCAGAGCCTGCCGCCGCCGGTGCTCCCGTCCCTCCGGCCCAGCAGCCGTTTGCCCAGCCCGGCGCTCCGGCCGCGGACAGCGACGACCTGCCGTTCTGATTCGGAACCCCGCATGAGCGCGGAGTCCGACAGCGCACCCCAACGGGACCGGTTCGCCTGGATCCCCTCTCCGCTCGCCATCGCCCTCGGTCTCACGGCCGTCACGGCGGTGGCAGCGTGCGTTGTGGGGGCCGATGTCAAGACGGTCGTCACGTCTTGGCGAGATGGATTGTGGAACCGCCCGCTGCTGGTCTTTGCGTTCCAGGCGGCCTTCATGCTGGTGCTGGGCCATGCCCTGGCGCTGAGTCCCGCCGTCGACCGTGGCGTGCAGCGCGCCGTCAACCTCGCCGGCACCACCAACGCCCGGGCCGCCGCCGTGGTGGCTGTGGTGGCTTGTGTGGCTGGCTGGATCAACTGGGGCCTCGGCCTTATCGTCGGGGCCGTGCTGGCCAGGAAGGTGGGCGAGCGGGCCACCGAGCGGGGCCTGCCCCTGCACTACGGGCTCATCGGCGCGGCCGGCTACAGCGGCCTCATGGTGTGGCATGGCGGTCTGAGCGGCTCCGCCCCCATCAAGGTGGCCGAAGCGGGCCATCTTGCCGACCTCGCCGCCATCGCAGGCATCGACCCCGCACTGTTGCCGGCCACCCTGCCGCTCGGCCTCACCGTTTTCTCCACCCAGAACCTTCTGACCACTGCCGCCCTCATCGCCGCGGTGGCCGGCACGGCCGTCTTCCTCGGCCGCCGCCTGGACCGGCAACCCACAACCGGCCCAGCCCTTCCGCCGCCTGTCGCCCCGGCCACCCGGGAGCGCATCGCCCCCCTCCTTCGTGTCCTCCCCGCCCTCTTCGGCACAATCCTGCTGGCCCTCGCCGCGCAGTCTGCCGCCACCCATCCGGATGCGGCCCGCCTCGGCTTCATCGATCCCGACTGGACCAACCAGACCCTGCTCGGCCTCGCCTTCCTCCTCCACGGCAGCCTGAAGCGCTTCCTCACCTCCGTCGACGCCGCGATCGGCGGCACCTCAGGCATCCTCATCCAGTTCCCGCTCTACTTCGGCATCATGGGCATCATGAGCGGAACCGGCCTGGTCGAAGCCCTCTCCATGGCCATGGTCCGCCTCTCCTCGCCCGCCACCTTCGAGCTGTGGACCCTGCTCTCAGCCGGCATCGTCAACGTCTTCGTGCCCTCTGGCGGCGGCCAATGGGCCGTCCAGGGACCGCTGCTGCTCCGCGCGGCGCTTGACCTGGGCGTCCCCCTCGACCGCACCGTCCTCGCCATGGCCTATGGCGACGAGCTGACCAACATGCTTCAGCCGTTCTGGGCCCTGCCGCTCCTCGGCATCACCGGCCTCGCCGCGAAGGACATCCTGCCGTACACGTTTCGGTTCATGGCTGCCGGCGCGGCCACCTGCGTCCTGCTGACGCTCGTCTTCTGACGCTCGACTGACCGACGTCAACGCCGTGCCTGACGACCATCATGGGGTGGGCTGACCGTCTTGAGCACATTCCCATCGGCTGACTGCCTTCAGCCCTTGCCACACAATCAAATCGCCCCATGAGCCTTCATTATCCCTCCGTCTGTCGTGTTATCTCGGCCTTCTCCGAGATTTTTTCGAAATTCTCTGAGAACCAAACACTTGACCCTGTCATGACCAGGACCTCATCCCCTGCGTACAGCTGGCGAGGCGCTCTTTTTTGCGCCCTGTTTGCCCTGCTTTCCATTCCGTCCACAGCCCAGCAGGAGTGGGCGTACCACGAGCCGCAGCACCTTGACCACAGCCACATCATCACCCACACGGATTGGGGAACGGAGCGGGTGATTGCGGCCGTGTCGCATACGGATCTGGGAACCGGAACTGGCACCTCGAGCAGTGCCACCCCCCTTGGAAGCAGCGTCATCATCCGCCAGAAAGAGGATGGAAGCTTGATTTGGGAGACCAAATTGGCTGCCGGATTCCTGCTCCGCATCTCCGACATGAAGGTGGTGCCCGGTACGTCTGGAGAGGTGATTGCGGCCGTCGGCCACATCCGCTATTCCAACACGGGCACGTTCAGTGATCGCAGCCTCATGCTCATGCTGGACGCCAACACGGGCGCCCTGATTGACGAGATGGTGGTCGAGGACACCAATCCCCAGATCCCCTTTGACTCTAGGCTCCTAAGCCTGGATTTCTTCGAGTACCAGGACCAGATGCACGTTGCCTGCGTCGGCTGGTCCGGAGATGTCACCTCCACAGGAGTGGGGCACCAAGGCCTCTACCTCGACGCGCTCATCGGCCCATCCGGATTCAGCCTGGTGGGCTCGATCGAATTCGATTCTCCGGACGGTGGTTCTGACTACGACTTCCTCGGCAAGGTGGTCAATGAGGGCGCGGGCATGGTCGTCATTGGCTCCACGAATCAATATGGAGTGAACAGCATCAATGAGCAGGGAGCACTGGTGGCCCGCATCCATTACGACGGCACCTACGACTGGGGCCAATCCTATTGGGAGCCCTTCGGCACGACCAGCGATGACGGGGTCATTGCAGCAGATGTGCTCGCCATTCCGGACCGCCCGCTCCTGCTCGCCCTGAACCACCTCAAGGGACAGAAATTCAGCCTCTCCACGATCCGGCCTACGGATGGATTGGTGTATGATACCTATGCCGTCGATGTTGATGCCGCGACGAGCCTGTCCCAGATCATCAAGGCCTTTGACCTCGAGGCGCACGGCCCCGATTTCGGATTCGTTCTCGGGGGATATCTGCACGAGCACAATTGGTCCGACGCTGCAGGCTCCTACTTGGGCAACATTCCCTTCCGGATGCGGGGCAACGTGGGATCCATCAGTCCCAGCCTGTCCGACATGCAAGCCTTCCGGGTTCCAGCCAAGGCCGCAGGCGAAACGGTCAACAACTGGGCCTACTCCCCCTTCCCGGATGACCGGTGGCAGCCCTTCGTGTACCACCCCGAGATGCTCGCTCTGGAGGCTGGAAACGACCCCAACATCGACTATGTGCTGACTGGATACCGCGAACGGCAGATCATCACGGACCGGTTCGACCTCGACATCATCCCCACCGATGCAGGTGGAACCACGGGGCCCTGCGAAGTGATTGACATCTCGCCCATCATCACAGACGACTCCATGGCCACCTTCTCGATTCCGGCCCCGTCCGACCGCAGCCTCACGCTGAATCCGGTTTTCCTCGACCCGATGAGCGTCAGCCTCGACACCCTCGACTGCGGACAGTTGAGTTTTCCGCCCTGCATTCTCCCCATCGGGATCAATGCGACCACGGATTGCCTCGATGCCGACCCGATGGCCTTCGGAGGGATGGATCCTGCCTTCATCCATTACACCTGGGACTTCGGAGACGGAACGGCACCCTTGACGGGAACCCATCTTCAAAACCCTTCTGCTCACACGTATGCGGCACCCGGGACCTACACCATCACCCTCAACGCCACATGCACCTTCTCTGCGGCATCGGTTGTCCATTCCACCGACGTGACGGTCGAAGATTGTGGGGACGACTGCACAGCGGACAACGATCTGATCGCGGTCCTGGACTCGTACACCTCGAGTTTCTGCTCCATCGAATATGGCCTGATCGGCAGCGTGACCCCCGTCGCGGGTGCGGACGTCACCTGGACGCTCAATGGCACGGCCGTGCCCGCGGCAAATGGCCAATGGAGTCCCTCCTTCACCGGATCGGTCGAGGATGTCGCCGCCGCCTATGCGGACGGCAGCTACACCGGCGAACTGTGTGCCACGGTCATTTGTCCGGATGGAACGACCAACACCCAGTGCCTGACCTTCACCTTGACCGCGGAGGCGCCCGACTTCGGGCTCGACATGTGGCTCTACTGCGGCGAAGGCTGCTGGGGCGGCTGGACGGGCACGCGGGCGGCCATCACCTTCGACATGGCCCTGTTTGACCTCGACGAGGCGGACTACGATGCCGAGGTCTGCTTCAGCGATGGGACCACCCTCCCCATCAACCTCGACATGCCCAGGTCCTACATCAAGTGCTTCTCGGGCTTCACGTTCTTCAAGAAAGCCTGCCTGAAAATCTATGAGGAGGGCGAACTGGCGGCGGGTGGCGACCCTTGCTACGAAGTCTGCGACAGTGAGACGTGTCTCACCCTTGAGCCCATTCCATTTGACCTCGCAGCAGCGCTGCTTCCCGACCTTCACTTCAATGCGTCCACGTGCTCTATTGAAGCCGGCGCTTTGCCCAGTTCCGTCACATCGCGCACGCAAATCATGGCCTTCGACACCCCCTTCCCTGGAGGCAACGATGCCGTGGCCTTCATTTCGGCCTTCCTCGAAGGAGACGACTTTGCGGACCAAGCGGCCTACAATAGCCTCGGCAATACGCTGGGCAGCTACCAGGCGAGTGATTGCGGATACGCGCTGGACGCTGAATTGACCCATGCGGTCGTGGCTTGTCCGCCGGATACCAGCGGCCCCTTGTACTGGCAAGCCGCCGCACTTGCGGCAGGCCCCAACGCCATCATGATCGGCGCCCAACCCGAGGTACAGCTGGTGTCCGCCTACATCCCGGGCGGCATGTACATCCCCGGTGACATGTACATCCCCGGTGACATGTACACGCCGAGCTCGCCCATCGATCCCGATGGACTGGACATCGACTTCAACGACCTCATCCCCATCGACCCGACACTCCCGGGCATTGGCTACAATACCTGGGATTTCTCGAACTCCCTTATCGGCAGTGCCAATCCTGGAGGAGATGACATTTTGACGACAACGCCGACCTCTGCGAACGACTGCGACATCCTGCAGGACATCCCCGCGGGCAACTACTACGACAATGGCGTACTCGGCGCTGCCGCCTTTGCCCTGAATGGCAACACCTCCATTCCGATCACGGAGACGGGTCAGGTCTGTCCAGGCCACTACAACTACCTGACCGAGGTCACCCTTGAGGTCTTCAACACCACAGGGCTCTTTGCGCAGGAAGAGGAGGAGTACCCCATGGGCGAATGGACGCCAAACGATGGAGGCGAAAACGAGTTCCCCATGAGCGAGTGGACGCCGTTCACCTTTGTGGGCACCAACCTGCTGACCGACGCCGTGCTGCAGCCGTTCGATGCCGGCACCACGGCGGAGGACCTGGTGATTGACTACTACGATGGGTACGGAGACGGCTCAGGCACCTGGACCATCGCGGATGTGCAGGGCACCGTTGTCGCCAGTGGAGCCATGGAAGGAAGCGGTACGGATGGAGGAGCGCCCACATCCAACAGTGGCATCGTGTCGTTGGCGCCTGGAAGCTACACGTTCCACTGGGATGTGGACTGTTTCGGAGCGTATGACAATTCCGGACTGCAGCTGAGTTTGAACGGCCTGAATCTGCTGAGCTTCACCCCAGGAACAGTGACGCCTGGCATCATCTCAGTGGACTTCACCATTCCCGGCATTGTCATCGTGCCCCCTTCCGCCTCTGTGGACACCACGTGCGATGCCGTCTTCACCCATGACTTCATGGTGGCGGGTCCGCTGCCCCCGAGCACACCGGGCACCTACATCGCTACAGAAGACAACATCCATCTAGGGTTTGAGATGTTCTTTGACGGTTTTGGCACCACCTATGGTTCGGCTTCCGTCACACCTGCCTTGCCCGCGGTTGGGTCCGGACAGGTGTTGACCACCAGCAACATCTTGGCCGTGTATGACATGTCCGACTTCCCGAATGTCAACGAGGTCAGCTTTGTCTTCTTTGACGGAGCCGGAATCGAGAACCTTCAGGTCAATGGACACGCCCTGCTCACCGGCGAGCTGGAGACCATGCCGGCGGCCGTGGCTCCGGGCGTGACCATGTCGGTCACCACCTCGGCTTACCCCGGCTATCAGACCGGGACGGTGGTGCTGACCGGAAACGTACAGAAGCTCGAGGTTGGCGGACAGCAGTTCCTCGTGGACCACATCTGTGTGAAACACGACGGTACGGTCATCCAAACACCCAATTCGGGTGGATGCACCGCCACGTGCGATGTGTTTACCGGGTTTGACCTGCTCACGGCTGGAGACCGCTATGGCGACCTCGCAGAAGGGGCCACCATCAGCGTGGCGCCAGGGACGCAAGCCACCACAAGCGACGGCGTGCCCATCTACCTCGAACCGCTCCACGACTTTGCTTTGACTTACTACAACTACATGGCGGTCGACGCCCACTACGGCGGCTGGGGTACCGGAATGTCTCTGTGGACCAACAACATCACTGCACAGTTCGACATCCAATCCGTTGTGGATGTGACTGACACGGTGTGCATCGAATTCCGCGATGAAGGCGGATTCGAGAACCTGTGGATCAACGGGGCCGCACCCGCCACCAGCCCGAATGGCTACGGCGGACTGATGGTCTTCAATGGAGCCGTCATCGGCGGTGTGCAGGTGCAGGTCACGGGAGCCAATGTGGGGTATGCCTTTGAGGGCACCCTCACCCTGATCGGCGACGTGGACAAGCTCTCCATTGGCGGCCAGGAACTCTGGCTAGACAACCTCTGCATCAGCGAGGGCGATGGGACGGCAGTGCCAGACATCACCACGGTGGGCGACACCACCTTCCTCGACGGGGTCGACATCCAGCTCACCAGTCTCGACGCCGACGGATGCCAGTCCCTGCTGTCCATCGACCTCGGCCTCTGGGAAGACCAGGTCGACTCCCTCGGCATCAGCCTCACCGACGAGGATGGCACCGTCGCGGGCAGCGTCCAGAATCTCGGTGGAGGACAATTCCTCCTCTCCGGGTCCAGCCTGACCCCGCTGTCGATCAACCTCAGTGTCTTCGTCCTGCAGACCATCCCTGTGCTGGTGATGGAAATCCCGGGAATCATCGACATTCCTGACTGTCCGATTGACATTCCCTGTTTCGCCCACGCCGCCTTCGCCGCGATGGACATCGGCAATTGCGTGACCGAATTCAACTACATCGGAACGGCGGGCAACCTCGACTGGACGTTCGATGGCGTTCCGGTGCCGGCAGGAAACGTCTTTACCCACCCCATCGCGCAACCGGGCCAACTCGTCTGCGTGACCGTCACAGACTTCAACGATCCGAACTGCACCGACACCTACTGCCAGTATGTGAGCGCAGACTGTGGTGGAGGAACGGACCAGATTGACAGCTGCGACGTGGAGTTCACCCATGAGCTGATGCCCTTCGGCCCCGTCACCATCCCGGGTCCGGGAGTGACCGTGGAGACAGAGGACGGCATCGACCTGTCCTTCCAAGACATCGTGTACATCGATGGGTCGACCAACTTCGGCACCGCCGACATCATGAATGCCCAACCTGAAGCCGGTGACGGACAGGTGCTGTGGTTGAACAACATCTCCGCCGTCTACGACCTGACCGGTGTCGGTGCCGTGGAGGAGGTCAAGTTCGAGTTCATCGACTATGGCGGCCTCGAGAACCTGCGCATCAACGGCCAGGCGCTCGTGGACGACATTGACAACATGGGTGGAGCTGCCCTCGGTGGCGCCAATGTGTTCGTGGCCTACAACACCTACATCGGCTTCATCGCCGGCGAGGTGATCATCACGGGCAACGTCCAGGAGTTGGCGGTGGCCGGACAGGAGTTCTACATCGACAATGTCTGTGTCATCACCGGAGACGAGACGGCCTGCGCCGACACCGACGCCGACGGCATCTGCGACGAGGACGAAGTGGCCGGATGCACCAACGCCGGTTCGATCAACTACGATCCGAACGCCACGGACGACGACGGCTCCTGTGACGATGGCAGCACCACGGCCAACGACACCACGGAGATCATCACGCCCAACGGCATCGTCTGCCCGGTCAACTGCGATTGGCTGGTCGACTTCGAGTCCGAGCCGCTCGGCGCAACCTGGGGTGCAACCAATGGCGTCCCGCAAGGCAGCTACATGTACACCGACAATGGCATCGACCTCTATGTCGACGAGCTGAACAGCGCCTTGTACGGCGTCACCTACGTCCACAACCTGGTGACGGGCTCACCGTGGGCCGCCTTCGGTGCCGGACAGGTGCTGCACACCAACAACGCCACGGTCACTTTCGACCTCGAAGCGGTCACGACGGACTCCGTGTGCTTGGACATCCTGGACTTCGGCGGGTTTGAATTTCTCGAGGTCAATGGCGTGAGCTACAGCTCTTTCAACGGATACGGCGAACTCGCCGCAGCCCCGATGATGATGGGCGGTGTCCTCGTCCAAGTCGTCGGCAACCCCATCATCCAGATGACCTCCAGTGGCTTGCAGACGGTCGGCTTCAATGGCCGCCTGGTGCTCCACGGCAACGTGGACAAGCTGGAGATCGGTGGACAGGAATTCTGGGTCGATAACCTCTGCATCGGCGAAGGTGCGGCGATCACCCCGGTCGTTCCTGGCTGCACGTACGAAGGCGCAGGCAACTACGACGCCGAGGCCAACCTCGACGACGGAAGCTGCATCCTGCCCGAGGTGAACTCCTGCCCAACGGACATCAACGGCGATGGCGTGACCTCCGTGCCCGACCTTCTCGAATTGCTCGGCCAGTTCAGCGAAGTTTGCGACGAGTGACGTCAACATTGTCAACACATTCCGACACGAAAAGGGGAGCTTCGGCTCCCCTTTTTTGTTCTCATCGAAACGGGTGACGAACGTCAGTCTCACTGGGAAAATCGGGGCGGAAACTTGGACCGAGCGTTCAACGAAAACGCCGGAATTCAACTCAGTCGAACCTGCAAAACCCACGCGCCATGAACAGCCGCAATGACCTGCTCTTCGTGTCCATCCACGGAGCCTTTCTCACCTTCAATCCCCTCTCATGCACCTCCCGCATGGAAGGGACCAATTCCACCCCCAACGCCGATGCAGGCGCCGACCGCACTGGCAATGCTGCCGCCGATCGGACAGCGGACAAGACCGGCAACTCTGGATGGGGCGGACTGGTCTGGAACCGCCGCCGCAAGCACCCGATCGTCATTCGGCCCACGTGACGCACTGAGCGTCCTGACCACCAACCTGTTCCAATCCAATGCGAAAGGGGAGGCTATCTCGGCCTCCCTTTTTCGTGCGCCCCTTGGGTGCGGCTTACTTTTGCGGGTCATGTCGCCCGATCCTTCGACTTTTCACACGTGGACGTTGCCGAATGGGATTCGGTGCGTGCATCTTGAGGATGGGCGCAACGTCGGGCACTGTGGGCTGCTGATTGAGGCGGGGTCGCGGGATGAGCTGGACCGCGAGAATGGGCTCGCGCACTTCATTGAGCACTCGCTCTTCAAGGGGACGGCGAAGCGGCGCACCTTTCACATCCTGAACCGGCTCGACAGCGTCGGGGCCGAGCTCAACGCCTATACCTCCAAGGAGGAGACCTGGATCACGGCGTCTTACCTGTCCGAGCACCTCGGGCGGGCGGTGGAGTTGATTGCCGACATCGCCTTCCATTCGACCTTCCCCGAGCGGGAAATCGCCAAGGAGCGCGACGTCATCATCGACGAGATCCACGCCTGGCGGGACAACCCCGGCGACGCCATTTTCGACGAGTTCCAGTCCATTCTCTATCCGGACCATGCGCTGGGCCGCAACATCCTCGGGGACGAACAATCGGTGGGCGGGTTCAAGCGCAACGACATCCTGCGGTTCATCGATCGCCAATACCGCAACGACCGTCTCGTCTTCAGCTCGGTGGGCCCCATGCCGGCCAAGCAGGTGAAGCGGCTGACGGAGAAGTACCTGTCGGAGCGGTACACGCAGGCTTCGCGGGGGGAGCGTTCCGTGCCGACCGGGTACACGCCGGTGCGGCGCGAGGGAGACCATGCGGTCCATCAGGTACACGCCGTGATCGGCAGCCCGGGGTATGGGATGGACGACCCGAAGCGGACGGCCCTCATGTTGCTGTCCAACCACCTCGGTGGGCCCGGCATGAATGCCCGGCTGGCGCTCAACATCCGCGAGCGCCACGGCATCTGCTACAACATCGAGAGCAGCTACTTCCTCTATGCCGATACCGGCGAGTTCACCGTGTACTTCGGGACCGACCTGAAGACGTTTGCCCGCGCGGAGCGACTCGTGATGAAGGAGCTGCGCGACGCCCGTGAGAAGCGGCTTGGCGTGGTGACGCTGAAGCAGGCCAAGCAGCAGATCATCGGGCAGATCGCGCTCGGGGCCGAGAGCGGGGCAGGCTGGATGTCGACCATGGGCAAGAGCATCATGATGTACGACCGGGTCCGGCCGCTGGAGGAGGCGTTCCACGCCATCGAATCGGTCACCGCCGACGACGTGCTCGAGGTGGCCAACGAGGTCCTCGACCCCGATCGGCTCAGCGCCCTCGTGTACTTCCCGCCGAAGGGTTGACGCGGTTCGCCCTGCTTTAAGCGCATGAAAACCGGGTGGCGCTTTTTTTTTCGCCTATGCCGGGTGTCCGAGAAAGTCAATCCCACCGATGACGACCGTCATTCTGGCTGCTCGGGATGCCTCCCATGTTTGGGACATCAATCACCTCCAAATCCCCTCCGCCATGAACGCACGCTTCCTCTCCCTCCTCGGTTTCGCCTTCGTCCTCAGCTCCGCCTCTGTGCAAGCCCAAACCTTTCAGGCGGCCGCCCTCCAATCCGAAAACTCCTTCGACCTTCCGGACACCGAACGCGACACCGAACGCGCCCTGTTCGGCCGCACCGCCGGCTTCGACAATGGTGGCGCCAACGACGCCACGATGCGCTCCACACGCACCTACTACGTAAAAGCCACGGTGGTCAACTCCGGTCCGTTCGGCATGCGCACCACGCAGACCACCATCAAGGAAAAGGGCTTCACCAAGAAGCACGCCCTGACCCGTCTCCGCGACCGCGTCAGCCAAATCGCCGGCGCCCGCATCGTTTCGCTTGAATTCTTCAGCCTTTGAGGAATTCCCCCTGGGGTTTGGGGCCTCTCTTTCTCCATGGACATCGCGCCCTGCCCCGCGCCCTCTCGACGCCGCTCCCTTTCCCGGGGGCGGCGTTTTTCATTCCGATTTCAACTCGGGTCCCAGCCTCCGATTGCCCCAGCCAAGCCCGGCCTGAAGCAGCAGAAGGCTCAGGGCCAGCAACGCGGCGAGCACCTCATGGGCCACGGCGCTCCACCCCTCCAGCGAGAACGACAGGCGGAGGATGATCGTCGCGATCACGAAGCCGGAGTTCCGCAGGATGAGGCCATAGTCGCTCAAGTACCGCAGCGAGGTGATGAGCAGGATGACGTCGACGAAGATGAGGGCCGTGAAGAAGTCGCCGTAGAAGACGGAGTTCGGATCAATCGGCTCCATGGTAGAGCCCCCGGCGTAGGCCATCAGATCAGTGAACCAATGGCCGAAGCTCCAGGCGGCGATGCCGGCCAAGGCGATGCACAGCATGGCCGCGAGGTGGCGCTTGAACCGGATGAACCGGGCGAGGGCCATCTCCTCCAGCCGGGCCTGGCGCCGCGGCAGGATGCGGTAGAACCCAACGAGGGCGAAGCCGAGCAGGACGGCGCCGACAATGTGCGGGAAGAAGGGGTCGTTCCACGGCATGGCCGTGTCCGCGTTGGCCGTCTCCTGCAACACCGAAAGGTCCCGGAAGACCGACCGGATCTCGATCAGCGAAATGATTTCGAGCTGCTTGCCCATCGACCGGGCAAACGACGACGGCAAATGGTAAACCAGCAGGTAGACCTCGGCCACGAGAATGGCCGAGAAGGGCGTGTAGAGGATGTGCAGTGGGTGGCCAAACAGCGATTCCGGCATCCGGAACGGCAACCAGCCCAATTCATGCACACCATAGAGGATAGCATGCAGGAGGAAGAGGACGATGGAGATGCGGACGAGCCCGTGTTCCACGGCCTTGCGGGCGGCGGGACTCAGGAGGACGTCGGCGAGGCGGTCGAGGAGACGGAGGACGGCGTTCACAGTGTGGCGGCGTCACCGGTCCAGATCTCCCAGGCGGCGTCCGCTTGCAGTTGCAACATCGAAAACCCGTCCAAGGTTCTGGCGCCCAGCGCCGAAGCGCGTTTCATCAGCGCCGTCTCCCTCGGGTTGTAGATCAGATCCACCACGAAATGCCGGGGGCCGAAGCCGGCCAGCGTGGCCTCGGAGAGCGGCGGGATGCCGTCCACATCGGGGTCCATGCCCACCGGCGTGCAGTTGACGAGCAATGGGGTGGCAGCCAGCCCTTCGAGACCAATGTCGGTGTAGGCGATGTCGCCGGGGGCCGACGGGGTGCGGCTCACGCGCGTCACGTCGAGGCCAATGGCGCGCAGGACATGAACCACCGCAGCCGAGGAGCCGCCCGTGCCGAGTACGAGGGCTCGGTCGTGGTGCCCCTCGAGGAAGGGCGCGATGGCGCGTCGAAACCCGACCGCGTCGGTGTTGTGGCCGATGCGGCCATCCGGAGTGAAGGCGATGGTGTTGACGGCCCCGATGGCCTCGGCTTCGGGCGACAAGCCGTCGAGCTGGGCCATCACGGCCTGCTTGTGCGGGACGGTCACGTTCATCCCCGCCCACGTCCGGCTCGACCACAGTGCGGGCAACGCCTCGAGACTGGGCAGGTCATGGAGGGTGTAGCGACAGTCCTCGAGACCGAGAGCCGCCCACTTGTCGGCGAAATGCCGGGCCGACCAACTGTGGGACACGGGGTGGCCGATCAGGCCGAAATGGCGGAGCCCATCACCCATGGTCCGGACGTTGGCCGAGGCGGGACAGCCCGGTGACGAGGACCGCACCGGCCACGGCGCAGAGGGCGGTCATCGCCAGCTGCGGATCGGGATGGTCGGCAGGGGATACGTTGGCCTGCAGGTATTCCGGCCGGCCATCGGAATGGGTGAAGAGCAGCTCCAAGTTCTTCTTCCATGGCCAGAGCTTGCGCAAAGAGCCGACGAGGAAACCGCTGAGCAGGGCGAGCGCGAGCGCGCGGTGTCGACGGAAGACCCAACCGAGGCCCTTGCTGAACCCGAGCAGCCCGCCCAGCGCACCGCCGGCGAACGCGGCGATGCGGACGAGGTCGAGCCCCTTGAGCGCCCCGATGACCGCCGAGTAGGCCCCGAGCAGGACGAGGATGAAGGACCCGCTGATGCCAGGCAAGATCATCGCGCAGATGGCGATGGCGCCCGAAACGAAGAGGAAGAGCGGGGCGTCGCTCTGAACGAGGGGCGGCAGGCCCGTCAGCCACCACGCGATTCCGGCCCCCGCGAGCAGCGCGATTCCGGCCGCCGCGCCACGGTCGGATCGGGGGATTTCGCGAAGCATCAAGGGCACGCTGGCGGCGACCAGCCCGAAGAAGAAGGACCAGAGCAGCACGGGATGCTCGGCGAGCAGGTGATGCAGCAGGCCAGCCAAGAGGGCCACC
>PKDZ01000080.1 GCA_002862785.1 Flavobacteriales bacterium | reverse complement strand
CGAGGCGGATGTCCCCCTCGGTCTTGTGCTTGACGGTCACGCCCTCAATGTGCTCCTCGCCGTCGATGCCGACGACTTCTCCATTGGTCAGCAGGCGGATCTTCCCTTCAGCCGCCATGTCCAGCACTTTCTGGACGCTGTCCGGATGGCCGCGGAAGCCCTCCCGGCGGTGAACCAAGGTGACCTCGGAGGCCACACCATCGGCGAGAAAATTGGTCCAATCGAGGGCGCTGTCGCCGCCCCCACTGATCACCACCTTCTTGCCGCGGTAGAATTCGGGGTCCTTGATGATGTACTCGACGCCCCGGTCCTCGTACTCCTCGAGACGTTCCACCGGAGGCTTGCGCGGCTCAAAACAGCCGAGGCCACCCGCAATGGCGATGATGGGCGCCCGGTGGACCGTGCCCCGGTTGGTCGTCACGATGAACTGGTCCTCATCGTCCTTGACGATGGTCTCAGCGCGCTCCCCGAGGGTGAAGCCCGGCTTGAAGGGTGCCGCCTGCTCCATGAGGCGGTCAACGAGGTCACCCGCCAGGATCTCGGGATAGGCGGGAATGTCGAAAATGGGCTTCTTGGGGTAGATCTCGGCACACTGTCCGCCGGCCTGGGGCAAGGCGTCGATCAGGTGGCACTTGAGCTTGAGCAGCCCCGCTTCGAACACGGTGAAGAGGCCGCAGGGCCCGGCACCGATGATGAGGATGTCCGTCTGGATCATGGGTTTCGCCCGGCGAAGGTAGGAGTCACAGCCGGCTGTCCGTGCAACAACGGCAAGTCCGGCGTGTTCAACCCCGGGCCGACTCGGGCATGTTGACCGCCCGGACAGCGGTGACCTCGGGCACGGCGCGCTTCACGGCTTCCTCGACACCCGCGCGCATGGTCATCGCCGCCTGGGCGCAATGGGCACACGCCCCTTGGAGCTCGACCTCGACGGTCCAGTCTTCGAGGACCCCCACCAACTGAATGTCCCCCCCATCCGAGCGAAGGAAGGGGCGCAATTCCTCCAAGGCCCGGTCGATCCGGGCGTGGAGGTCCTGGGTGGCTGCCGGGGTCTCGGCCATGGTGCAAATTTACGATTCACCCTCTGCCGGGGCGGCAGGGCGGGGTTTGGCCAGTTCTTCCAGCATCCGGTCGGCCACGGCCGCGATGGCGCGGGCCGCCTCCGTCCCGTCCTGCAAGGCTGCCGGCCGGCCGGCGTCGCCGGCTTCGCGGATGGCCTGGACGAGCGGGAGCTCGCCGAGGAACGGCGTGTCCGACGCCTCGGCGTAGCGTTTGACCCCATCCCGCCCGAAAAGGTGGTACTTGCGGTCAGGCAGGTCCGGCGGGCTGAAGTAGGCCATGTTTTCGACCAGGCCGAGCACCGGCACATTGATGCTCTCCAACTGGAACATGCTCACCCCCTTCCGCGCATCGGCCAGGGCGATGTCCTGCGGCGTGCTCACCACCACCACCCCACTCAGCGGCACGAGCTGCACCAGAGAAAGGTGTACATCCCCCGTGCCCGGCGGCAAATCGACCAGCATGTAGTCCAGTTCACCCCAGTCCCCGTCGGTGAAAAGCTGGCCCAGCGCCTTGGAGGCCATGGGGCCCCGCCACACGATGGCTTGGTCGGGGTCGGCGAAGAATCCGATGCTGAGGAGCTTGACCCCGTGGGCCTCGACCGGTCCGATGAGCGGCTTCCCGTCCTTGTCCACTGGCTCGGGTTTCTCTCGGACCACGTCGAACATGGTCGGCATGCTCGGGCCGTGGATGTCCGCGTCAACGAGGCCGACGCGGTGGCCTCGGCGAGCGAGCTCAACCGCGAGGTTGGCGGTGACGGTGCTCTTGCCCACACCCCCTTTTCCCGAGGCAATGGCAATCACGTGCTGGACCCCGGGGAGCACCTTGCGGGTGTCCAGCGTCCGTTCCTCCTCCGGAAGGGGCACCACCTCCACTTCGGCGGTGATGGCCGTCCCGAGGCGGGTGCCCAGCTTTTCCAGCGCGAACTCAACGGCCTCGCGCATCCGCTGCCGGGCGTGCATCGCCGGACTCGACGACTTCACCCGCAGGCGCAGACTCCAACCGCCCTCCTTCTCCTCCATCTCGAGCAGCTCGACGAGGTTCAGGGTGATGATGTCCTTGCCGAGGTCCGGCTCCATCACCCCGGAGAGGGCCTCCAGCAAGTGTTCACGGGTCAATGTCTCCATGGGTCAAAGTTCGGTCGAGGGATCCCAGAAGTGGGCATCGAAGTCCACCACCCGGTCATCGCGGACCTCCACGCCCTCGGCCATGAGGCGCTCGGCCATGGCGGTGGGGGTTGGAAAATGCAGACGGCCGCTCAGCATCCCGAGCCGGTTGACCACCCGGTGGGCGGGCACAGGGTGGACCTGGGGAGTGTCGATTGGGTCGGCATCCAAGGCGCGGTTCATGGCCCAGCCCACCATCCGGCTGGAACGGGCGGCCCCGAGATAGCGGGCGATGGCGCCATAGCTGGTGACGCGGCCGGGCGGTATGAGGCGGGCCACGGCGTGCACGTCGCGTTCGAATTCTCCACTGCCCGGACGGGCCGTGGCACTGCCCAGTTCCCCGTTCATGCTCGGGTCCGCAGGTAGTGGATCTTCTTGCCCTCCTCGAGCCACCGCGATTCGTAGTAGGTCCGGATTCGGAGGACGTCAGCAAACTCGCCATCCACGCGGTGCACGAGGTCACCGTAGACATCCTGACTGTCCTCCAAGATGGGGAAGCCGGCCTCCAGCCAGCCCGCCTTCGAGAGGTCGTACAGGAGCTCACTGTCGCTCTTGACGTGGATGAGTCCTCCCGGCACCATGAACTGCTGGTAGCGCTTCAGGTACACCTCCGACGTGATGCGCTTGGTGCCTTTCTCGTCCTTGGGTTGAGGGTCGGAAAAGGTCAACCAGACTTCGGTCACCTCACCCTCGGCAAAGAAATTCTGGACGAACTCAATCTTGGTTCGAAGGAAGGCCACGTTGTCGAGTCCCTCCTCACTCGATGTCTTGGCCCCCCGCCAGAAACGGTGGCCTTTGATGTCGACCCCGATGAAATTGCGGTCGGGGTGCCGTCGGGCCAGGCCCACTGTGTACTCGCCCTTGCCGCAGCCGAGTTCCAGCGTGATGGGGCGGTCGTTGCCGAAAACCGTCTTCGCCCACTGTCCCCGGTTCAGGGTCGCGCCGTCCACGATGGACTTCAGGTCCGGTTCGAAGACGTGGGAAAACGTGGCGTTCTCCTTCCACTTGCGGAGCTTGTCTTTGCCCATGGCGGGCGAAATTACAGCGCATGTCCGGCGCGTCCACCCCAGAACGATCTCCCGTCCCTCACGTCCTCTTTGCCATTCTCGACTGGGGCATGGGGCACGCCACCAGAACTTGGCCGCTCATCGTCTCGGCCCGCCGCTTGGGTGCCCGGGTGACCATCGCGTCGCGGGGTACCGCCGGAGCGTGGCTTGACGCCCGGATGGCGGAGTGGGACCGACTTCATCCGGATTCCACGCTCGCCCCCTGGTCCCGTGTCGAAAAGCCGGGCGTGACAATCCGCTATGCACGGGGCCTCGGCACCCTCCCGCGCATCGCCCTTCAAATGCCCTCTTTCATCCGCAGCATCGCTGCCGAACGATCATGGACCCTCGCCTTTGCTGCCGAACACGGCGTGACCCACGTCTTCAGCGACAATTGCTACGGGGCCCATGCCCAGAAGGAGGGCGTGACCAACGTGTTCATGTCGCATCAACTGCACCCCCCCGTGCCGAGGGCGGTGAGGGGATGGGCCAAGGCCGTGGTTCGGCGGTACGTGCGGTCCTTCGATGAAGTGTGGGTGCCCGACTCCAAGGACAGCGCCTTGGCCGGGCGTCTCTCCCATTCGGTCAGCTCCCCCACCCGCTACGTGGGACCGCTGAGCCGATTTCAGCTGGACGCCCCCTTGTGCGAGGATGGCCAATTGGAGGGCGGACCCAGCCTGCTTGGGCTGGTCAGCGGTCCAGAACCCCAACGGACCCAAATGGAAGAGGACCTCAGGACCTGCTTTCTCCGGGATGGTCGGCCTGCCCTGATTCTGGCGGGAAGGCCCGGTGGCGGAGAACACAGGGAGGCCAACGTGCTCACCGTACAGGATGCCGATGACGCCCGGTTCCGATCTGCCGTACTGAGTGCGGACACCATCCTCTGCCGGAGCGGATACAGCACCTTGTTGGATCTGGTCGTCCTCGGGCGGACCGCCGTGCTCGTGCCCACTGTGGGTCAACCGGAACAGGAGGACCTAGCCCGAGATTGGAATCGCTTGCACGGATGGACGACGTTGCGGGCCTCCGACATCGCCACCTTCGAACCTCGCGAAGCCGGAGGCCGACCCGTCCGGGTGGATTCTCCCGGTCCCGAAGCCCTGATGCGGGACTGGCTCCAATTGGAATCCGTGATGGAACTTGAGCCCGCATCATGACCGACGAAGACTTCATGCGCCAGGCCCTCGATCAGGCCCGCCGGGCTGGCGAGGCGGGAGAAGTGCCCGTCGGCGCCGTGATCGTGGCGGGAGGCCGCATCATCGCCCGCGCCCACAACCTCTGCGAACGGCTCCGAGACTTCACGGCCCATGCGGAAATGCAGGCGTTCACAGCCGCAAGCGAATTTCTCGGCGGCAAGTTTCTCGACCAGTGCACCCTATACGTGACGCTGGAGCCCTGTCCCATGTGTTCCGGGGCGGCCTATTGGACCCGCATCGGACGCATCGTCTACGGCGCCAGGGACCAAAAGCGGGGTGGCTTGGACTTCCACGGCAAGCGGGACGAGGGGCTGCTCCACCCCAAGACGGAACTCGTAGGCGGCGTCCTCGAGGAGGAGTGTGCGGAACTCCTCACCTCCTTCTTCCGTTCGAAGCGGAAAAACTGAGCGGGCGGGCGACCTTTGTGTCGTGGAGGACATCACGCGCGACTACCTGCAAGCCTTGGGCGAGGACATCGCCGAGCGTCGGGATGACGACCTCCGCGCCCGGTTCGAGGAACTGCACCCGGCCGACATCGCCGAGGTGTTCGACCGCCTCGAGGACGAGCAGGTCCATTACCTCTGGAAACTCATCGATGTCGAAGACCGTGGCGATGTGCTCATCGAACTGGAGGAGGACGTCCGCGAGACCCTGCTCGCCAGCCTGACCAACGAGGAAATCGCCGAAGAGGTCCTCGAGAACATCGATTCGGACGATGCCGCCGACGTGGTCGGCGAGCTGTCCGAGGAACGGGCGGAAAAAGTCATCGCCCAGCTCGATACGGAAAATCGCGAAGACCTGCTGACCCTGCTGCGCCATCCGGAAGGCACCGCCGGTGCCCTCATGGGCACAGAGTTGATCCGCGTGGAACTGGACTGGACGGTGACCCAAGCCGTCCGAGAGATGCGGCGACAGGCGGAAGAAGTGGGCACCGTGCACAGCGTCTACGTGGTCAATTCCGCAGGACAATTGTTGGGTCGGTTGTCCTTGAAGCGGCTTCTGCTCGAGGCCTCGAGCACCCGGAGCACCATTGGCGACCTGTTCCGCGAGGACGACACCCAGACCGTCAAGGTGGACGATCCCGACGAGCTGGTGGTGCAGGTTATGAAGAAATACGACCTGGTGGCCCTGCCCGTGGTAGACGACCACAACCGGCTTCTCGGCCGCATCACCATCGACGATGTCGTCGACCTCATGGAAGAGGAAGCCGAGAAGGACTACCAGCTCGCCAGCGGACTGAGTGACGAAGTCGAAAGTGACGACTCACTCTGGGAAATGACCCGGGCCCGCCTTCCTTGGCTCCTCATCGGCCTCTTCGGTGGACTGGCCGGGGCCTACGTCATCGGGGCCTTTGACATTGAACGCTTCCCGTCCATGGCCCTCTTCATCCCGCTGATTGCGGCCATGGGGGGAAATGTCGGCGTCCAATCCGCCGCCATCGTGGTGCAGGGGCTCGCCGGTGGACGGACCCCCGCGGACGCCCGGCTGGCCCCTAGGCTGCTCAAGGAGCTCTCCGTGGCCTTGCTCAACGGTGCCATCTGCGCCATGGTCATCCTCGGGGCAAGCCTTGTCCTAGGCTACGGCTGGAACCTCAGCGTGACGGTCAGTTTGGCGCTGATTGCGGTCATCGTCTTTGCCGCGCTGTTCGGCACGTTCGTCCCCCTCACGCTGGACCGGTTCAAGATTGACCCGGCCCTCGCCACCGGACCCTTCATCACCACGGCCAACGACATCATCGGCCTCATCATTTACTTCGGCATCGGGGTCCTGATGGCCGCCTGACGGCTCCATCCCCATGAAGGTCCTCTTCCTCGATACGGTCCACCCCATCCTCGCCCGCCGCCTCACGGAGGCGGGCATGGACTGTATCGACGCCACAGTCGCCCACCCCCTCGAGGGCATCCACCAGCATCCCGATGCCGGCGGCATCGTCCTGCGGAGCCGCATCCGGGTCGACGCGGACCTGTTGGACCGGTTGCCCGAGCTCCGCTTCATCTGCCGGTCCGGGGCCGGCCTCGAGAACATCGATGTGGGCCTCGCCGAGATGCGGGGCATCCGGGTCTTCAACAGCCCGGAAGGCAACCGCGACGCCGTCGGAGAGCACGCCCTGGGCCTCCTCCTGTCCCTCATGAACCTGCTTCGCGAAGCCGACCTCTCGGTCAAGGATGGCCAATGGGACCGAGAAGGCCACCGCGGCATGGAAATCAGCGGACGGACCGTGGGCATCCTCGGGTACGGCCACATGGGCAGCGCCTTCGCCGAAAAGCTCCAAGGGTTCGGTTGCCGAATTCTGGCCTGCGACCCTTACCGGAAGGACCACGATGGCGCCCTCGGTGGCCGGTTGGAGGCCGTCGATCTGACGACGCTTCAGCGCGAGGCGGACATCCTGAGCCTGCACTGCAACCTGACCCCGGAGACCCGAGGACTCGTCGACCGGGAATTCCTGTCCGGATTCGCAGGGCCCATCGTGCTGATCAACACGGCCCGCGGTCCCGTTGTCCGTACGGCCGACCTGCTCGACGCCCTCATCGATGGCCGGGTGACCGCCGCCGGGCTGGATGTCTTCGAACGGGAAGCGAGCAGCTTCGAAACCGTCGCCAACGAGGGCGATGCCGTCTGGACGCGACTGATGGCGCACCCCCGGGTACAGGTCAGCCCGCACGTGGCGGGCTGGACCGAAGAGAGTTATGTGAAGCTGTCGTCCGTTCTGGCCGACAAAGTGCTCGCCGAATTCGACGGCTGAATCAGTTCGTGCGCTCGCGGGAATTCGCGGAGTAGAGCACCTTCAAGGCGGACGCTTTGCGAAGCTCTTGCTTGACATCGGTGACCACGCCCATCTTGGTGTCCTGGTCCACCTTCATCGAGACCCACATCTTGGTCTGCTCGGCCTCGGCCAAGGTCAGTCGCTCGTTCTCCACCCAATCGCGGATCTGGGCGACATCGGCGAATTGGTCGTTCAACTGGATGACCGGCTCGGTGCCGTAACGCTTGTCCTGAGGCGGGCCAATGTTGATGTAGCGGATCAGGTGCTTCTTCTCAATCTTGTAGATCTCGGAAGCCTCTGGACGCACCACCTTCACCATCTCCTCCTCCGTCCGCAACACGGTCGCGACCATGAAGAAGAAGAGGAGCATGAAGACGATGTCTGGCAAGGAGGCCGTGGAAATGGCCCCCATCTCGCGCTTCTTGTTCTTGAACTTGCCCATCAGTAGTATCCTTGGCTTGCGTCGCGGGGCTCCGCTTCGGAGATCCGCTGGGGGTACACGAGGCGGACCGCCTTGATCTTGTCGAGCAGGCTTTCTTGCTTCGTTCGGCCATAGCGCTCCTCGAGGGAAGCATAAGACTCATTGAACTTGGCCAGGGCGAGTTCATCGCGCAGCTCGTTGACCGCTGCCTCCAACTCGTTCTGCACCTGCAGGTAGAGGTCGTAGGAGGTGTTGCGGTCTGTCTGCAGGCTGATCAGTGCCGACCCTGGAAGCTCGCGGTAATCGCCACCGAAGAGCTCAATGGCCTTCAGCTTCTCCTGCACCTTTTCGGCGCGCTTGTCCTGGCCGGCAGCGAGCAGACTCTGTTCGAGCACGACGAGCTCCGCCTTGCGGACCCACTGTCGCTCAGGATACTTCATGTTCTTGTCCGCGAGCTCCACGTTGGGACGCTCCGGATGCAACAGTCCCGTACCGGTCGCAATCAAGAAATCCTTCGCTCCGTCCTTGAGTTGATCGATGGAGAGCACCTCCTTCTCGACGAGGAGCTCGTCGCGGAAGTTGGTCCTCACGTTGTAGACGTCGCCGTCCTTCACGTCCTGCTCCTCCATGTCCGGCGGAACCGGTGGGGGCAACTGACGCTTCACCCCCTCATCGCTGTCGATGGTGGTCGTGACGAGCCAGAAGATCAACAGCAGGAAGGCGATGTCCGCCATCGAGCCAGCATTGATTTCCGGGACTTCTCTGCGTGCCATGGGAAATCAGAGCCAGTTCTTCAGGATGGACTTGCCCTCCACCGCGAGGATGGAGACGAAGGCAAGGATCCCGAGGATGTAGATGAATTGGATGCTGGCGTCGGCAATCTTCACGTCCTCCTCGGTGACCGTGGCGCCTCCCGCAAGCATCGCGGAGGTGACGGTCGTGTCCGCCATGACCCATGCGATGAGTCCGGCGACGAAGAACACGGCGAAGCCAATGAGCGTGCCCATCGCCCCTTTGGGGTTCGTGGCGAGCTTCTGGCCGAAGTGGAACAGGCCGAACCCGAGGATGGCCACCACACAGACGGCGCCGGTGTAGAGGTTCAGGCTGACCAAGCTTTCGACGGCCCCATTGGGGTCGTCGGCGTTGATGGCCGAGACCACCCACATGCACCCGAGCACGATGATCAGGATGCGGAGGGCGGTGAGGGCCGAACGGATGGAAATGGCGTTCATGGTGCTGCTGTTTTGCGACCGCAGGACCGATCAGCCATTCAAATTGTTCCGGTACACGAGGTCCACGAGGTCCATGGAGGCCTCCTCCATATCAAAGACGATGCCGTCGATCTTGGAGAGGATGTAGTTGTAGAAGATCTGCAGGATGATGGCCACGACGAGACCGGAGACCGTCGTGATGAGGGCCACCTTGATGCCGCCCGCCACGATGGACGCGTTGATCGTGTTGGCCTGAGCGATCTTGTCGAAGGCCTCGATCATGCCGATCACCGTTCCCATGAATCCGAGCATCGGGGCCAGAGCGATGAAGAGGCTGATCCAGCTCAGGCCACGCTCGAGCTTGGTGCTCTCCAGGCTGCCGTAGTCCTCCACAGCCTTGGCCAGCTCCTCGTAGCTGCCTCCGCTGCGCTCGAGGCCCTGCTTGAAGATGGCGGCCACGGGGCCACGGGTGTCGGCGCACACGGCAGCGGCAGCGTCCACGCCTCCGCTCTTGAGGGCAGCCTCCACCTCGTCCATGAGGGACTTGGTGTTGGTGGTCGCCATGTTCAGGTAGATGATGCGCTCGATGGCAAGGGCCAATCCGAAGATGAGGCAGAGCACGACGAAGCTCATGAAGAGCACGCCGCCCTCGATGATGCGGAGCTTGATCTGCTGGCGGGCACCGGTGACCTCCACCGTGTCTTCCGCGGGAGCGGCTGGGACTTCTTCGGCCATCGGAGCTTCGGCCGCGGCAGCGGCGGAGTCCATCATGGCGGAATCGGCCATGGCACTGTCAGGGACCATGACGATCATGGAATCGCCAGACTGGAAAATGGTGTCTCCTTCCTGGGCGGAAACTGGAGCGGCGAACAAGAGGGCCACTGCGAAGAGGGCGAACAACTGCTTCATGGTGAAGATGTGGGTCGTGGTTGTGTCGTATGTGTGGGAGCCAACGGGCTCGCGAGGGGCGAATTTAGTCAAAGCCTTGCTCCCGTCCATCATCTGCTCAAGAGCAACCTGACGGAATGCAAAACATCAGAGTGTGCCCATGCGTCCCGCCCGGTAATCGGCGATGCAACGCTGGATTTGGCTCCGGTCGTTCATCACAAACGGGCCGTAAGACACGACGGGCTCGTTGAGCGGCTGCCCTCCCAGCACAATGCATTCCGCACCGCCGACCGAGTGGAACCGCAGATGGTCACCCCCGCGGTGGTACAGCGCCAGCTGCTGGGCCTCCAATTCCCGGCGGCCCTCAATCTCAAGGCGGCCATTCACAACGTGCACGAAGGCGTTGTGGGTCGGATCCACCGGCAGGTCCAGTCGGCCACCCTCGGCGAGGTGGACATGGTGGTAAAAGGCGGGACTGTGGGTTTCCGTGGGGGCGGTCCGACCCAAGGCCTCGCCCATCAGCACCTTGATGCGGTAATTGTCCGTCTCGATCACAGGAAAGTCGGTTCGGTCGCGGAGGGTCGTGACTGGTGCACCGAACTTTTCGGAAGCGGGCAGATTGAGCCAGATCTGGAATCCATGCACGACGCCCCCGTCGCGGCGAATCTCCATGCTACTCACCTCTTCGTGGATGGCGCCCCGTCCCGAACTGAACACCATGAACTGGCCCTCGCGGTAAATCAGGTCGTTCTGCAGGCTGTCGGTGTGCCGGCCACTTCCGGACAGCAAATAGGTCGTGGGTGCGACCCCCGCATGGGGATGGGCCTTGATGTCCATGCCCAGAGATCCCGGGTCGATGTGCAGCGGTCCGAATTCGTCAAGCATGACAAAGGGCGAGACGAGATCGGTGTGGTCTCCGGCGAACCCCCGGAGCACGGGCACGTTCTGCACCATGGTCCGCTTGCAATCCAGCACCTGGGCCACGCGCCGCTCAGTGGTGGTGGCGAAGAACCCGGACGTCGCGGTCACCCAAGTGGGGGTGACGGCAGCAGCCCCGACGATGGCGGAGCCTTTGACGAATTGCCTGCGTAGCATGACCTGAAGATACGGAGCCGGAAAAAGCAAAACCCGCCTTGGGGGGCGGGTTTGTTGCGGAGAGACGGGGATTCGAACCCCGGATACCCTTTTGGAGTATACACGCTTTCCAAGCGTGCGCCTTAAGCCACTCGGCCACCTCTCCTTTTCCTGTGGGCTTCCCCACCCGGAATGGGCGTGCAAGGTACCCCATATTCTGACACGTCCGAAAGCGGATTTGCAGGAGGTGAGAAGCGGGCGGAGTGGGCTCAGCGGATGGCTTCGGCCGGAGTCTGCTCCCCGGCCATGTCCCGCTTGAACGCCTCGCGGAGCCCCTCTCGCGAAGGCTCGAGTGCCGCGAGCACCATCAGTTTGGTGAGGGCCGCCTCGAGCGTGATGTCGAGGCTGGGCTCCACCCCCAGACTGGTCAGGCCCGCGCCGGTCACATAGCGGTTGGCATCGACGGACCCCACCGTGCATTGGGTCACGTTCACAAGGAGGATGTCCCGCTCCTGTGCCTCGGCCAGGGCGGCGAGAAACTCCGGGTGGCGCGGGGCATTGCCCGACCCGTAGGTCCGGAGGATGGCTGCCCGCAATCCGGTCTGGGACAATTGATGCCGTAAGGCCTCTGCCGTCAAGGCCGGGGTAAGGTGCACGATGGTGACATTGGAATCCAGGTCCTCGTTGAGTCGAGGCTCTCCCACGGGCCGCAGGAGCAGGTCGCGGCGGAACCTCACATGGACCCCCACTTCCGCCAAGGCCGGGAAATTCGGGCTCACCAGGGCCTGAAAGCCCTCAGCATCCTGCTTGTGGGCGCGGTTGCCCCGGATGAGCTCGTCCCCGAAGTAGATGACCACCTCCCGGACCTGAGGGCCCCGCTGGGGATCTGAAGAATCCCACTTGGTCGCGATCTCGATGGCGGTCAGCAGGTTTTCCTTGCCGTCCGTGCGGAGCACCCCAATGGGCAGCTGGCTGCCCGTGAACACCACCGGCTTGCCGAAATCGGGCAGCATGAAACTGAGCGCACTGGCCGTGTAGGCCATGGTGTCGGTTCCGTGGAGCACCACGAAGCCATCGTAACGGTCACGGCGCAGGAAGAGCAGGCGGGCCAATTCGCCCCACCGGTCCGGCGTCATGTCGCTGCTGTCGATGGGGGCCAGCGACTCGAAATCCAACTCGACTTCGAGGGCGTCCACCTCGGGCACCCGGTTGCGAAGGTGGTCGAAGTTCAACGGCTTCAGGGCCCCCGTGTCCGGATCCTCCACGGATCCGATAGTGCCCCCGGTGTACACGAGCAGGATGCGGCAAGGCGTCATGGAGCGGCGGGGGTGAAGGCCGGCAGGCGGAAGAGCCGCTCGGCGTTGGCGGTGGTCAAGATGGCCACCTCAGCGAGGGGGCGCTCCAGCAGGTCGGCCACCCGCTGGGCCACGAGCGCCGTGTAGGCCGGCTCGTTGCGCTTGCCCCGATGGGGCACGGGGGCGAGGTACGGACTGTCTGTCTCGAGCAGGATGCGGTCCTTGGGCAAATGGGGCACCACCTGGTCGAGCCCCCCATTCTTAAACGTGGTCACGCCGCCCAGTCCAAAGCAGAACGAGCCGTATCCGGCCACCTTCTCCGCTTCGGCGCGGCCGCCGGTGAAGCAGTGGAAGACGCCGCGCAGTGCGGTATCCGTGTACTGGTCGAGCACCGCGAAAGTGTCCTCGAAGGCCTCGCGCACATGGAGGACCACCGGCAGGTCCCGTTCGAGCGCCCATCCGATCTGGGCGTGGAACGCGGCGATTTGGTGTTCCCGGGTCTGCCGCCCGCGAAAGAGGTCCATGCCGATCTCCCCCACCGCGATGCAGGGGTGGGCGTCGAGCGCCTCGAGGATGGGGGCGCAATGGGTCTCCCAATCGGCGTCCACGTGGCAGGGATGGAGACCCATCATGGGCAGGCACCGGTCGGGATGGGCCTGGGACAGGGCCAGCAGGGCGTCGACGCTGTCGGCGTCGATGTTGGGCAGAAGCAAGCGGTCCACGCCGGCGTCGAAGGCCTGTCGAAGCACCGCATCCCGATCCGCATCGAATGCGGACACGTAGGCGTGGCAGTGCGTGTCGATCAGGGCCATGCGGTAAAATTACGCCGCGCCATCCGCGTCCCCGCTTCCTTTCCCCCGCACCCGCTGATAGCGCTTGATCGCCACGGTCAGGATGAGGGCCAGGCCGAGGATGCCGGCCACGCCCCAGATCCACCCCACCGCATCCTTCAGCACGATGAGGAAGACGACAGCGATCAGGATGACCGTGGGCAGCTCATTGAGAAAGCGCAAGCGAATCGAAGAGGCTTCCGGCGCCCCCTCGCGGCATTGGCGCAGAATCTTGGCCCCCAGCGCCATGTAGGCCCACAAGGCCGCAACGAAAGCCAGCTTGACCCACATGAAGGGCATCTGCAGCCAGACCGGATTGAGCCAGATGAGCGCAAACCCGAACGCTGTGGCCAGCACCCCGCTCGGCAGCGTGATGGCCGCCCACAGACGGCGCTCCATGATTCGGAACTGCGGCACGAGCACGTCGCGCTCCGCAGCCGGCTTGTCCATGGCCTCCCGATGGTAGATGAACAGGCGGAACAGGTAGAACAACCCCGCAAACCAGGTCACCACGAAGATGATGTGCAGGGCCTTCAGGACGTCATAAGACATGCTGCAAAGGTGAAGGAGTGTTGCCGGATTCCCACGACAGGGTCCGGAAGCCGACCTTTGCCGGGCAACAACGCCCATCCGACATGGCCCCGAAGACCCGCACCGCGAAGGAGACCTTCGCCACGACCACCCACATCGTCCTGCCCAACGACACCAACGTGCTGGGCAACCTCATGGGCGGTCAGCTGCTCAATTGGATGGACATCGCCTCCGCCATCAGCGCCAACCGCCACTGCCGACGCGTGGTCGTGACCGCCGCCGTCAACAACGTCTCCTTTGACCAGCCCATCCGCCTCGGAGACACGGTCACCATCGAGGCCAAAGTCAGCCGGGCCTTCACCAGCTCCATGGAGGTGTTCATGGAAGTCTTCGTGGAGGACAATGCCACTGGGCAACGGTCCAAGAGCAACGAGGCCATGTACACCTTCGTCGCCGTCGACCAGCTCGGCGCGCCCATCATGGTGCCGGAGCTCGTGCCCGAATCAGAGCAGGAGCAACGCCGATTCGAGGGGGCCCTGCGCCGCCGTCAATTGCGCCTCATCCTCGCGGGCAAGATGAAGCCGGCCGACGCCACCGAACTCAAGGCGCTGTTTGACTGAGGATGTGCCGGGCGGCCACGAGGATCCGCTGTGGCGATACGCGGCGGATGCACGGTGTGCGGTGACGGCACCGGTCCCCCAGCCGGCTGCACGGGCGACTTCGCCCGGGGTCTTCCGGCTGCAGCTCGACGGTGGCCGGATGCGCCCGCCACGGCCCCATGCCCAGCGCAGGGGAAGTGCAGCCCCACACGACCACCATCGGCACGTGCAACGCTGCGCCTGCGTGCATGGCGCCCGTGTCCCCAGCGACCAACATGGCCGCCTGGGAGAGGAGGGCAAACGTCTCCGACCAAGTGACATCACACCGGTTGTCCACCTGATTCCCAGCGCCTTCCGCGAGCCGGTCAGCGAGGTCACGTTCCGACGGCCCCCCAATGAGATGGACCCCCCGACCGTCTTCCAGCAATCCGGCCACCACGGCGGACCAGTGGTCCTCGGGAATCGCCTTGCCTTCATGGGCCGCACCGAGGGCCAACACCACATCCACCGGCTCCC